>NZ_JBEXQJ010000017.1:0-166824 GCF_040612515.1 Streptomyces sp. NPDC006372
GCCCCCTGCCCGGGGCGGGCGCTCGGGTCGTCCACAGGGATGTGACGGGGGACCCCATGCCCGAGTTGCCCGAGGTCGAGGTCGTACGGCGGGGATTGGAGCGGTGGGTCGCCCACCGGACCGTCGCCGAGGCCGAGGTGCTGCACCCGCGGGCGGTGCGCCGCCACCTCGCGGGCGCCGACGACTTCGCGCACCGCCTGAAGGGCCACCGCATCGGCACCCCGAGCCGCCGCGGCAAGTACCTGTGGCTGCCGCTGGAGGACACGGACCAGTCGATCCTGGCCCACCTCGGTATGAGCGGCCAGCTCCTGGTCCAGCCGCACACGGCCCCCGACGAGAAGCACCTGCGCATCCGCGTCCGCTTCACCGACGCCCTCGACACCGAACTTCGCTTCGTCGACCAGCGCACCTTCGGCGGCCTGTCGCTGCACGACAACACCCCCGACGGCCTGCCCGACGTCATCGCGCACATCGCCCGCGACCCGCTCGACGAGCTCTTCGACGACGAGGCCTTCCACCGTGCGCTGCGCCGCAAGCGGTCCACGATCAAGCGGGCCCTGCTCGACCAGTCGCTGATCAGCGGCGTCGGCAACATCTACGCGGACGAGGCCCTGTGGCGCGCCCGCCTCCACTACGAGCGGCCGACCGCGACCCTCACCCGCCCGCGCACCCTGTCGCTCCTGGGCCATGTGCGGGACGTGATGAACGCGGCCCTCGCGGTCGGCGGCACCAGCTTCGACAGCCTCTACGTGAACGTCAACGGCGAGTCGGGTTACTTCGACCGGTCGCTCGACGCGTACGGCCGCGAGGGCCTGCCGTGCCGCCGCTGCGGCACGCCGATGCGCCGACGGCCCTGGATGAACCGGTCCAGCTACTACTGCCCCAAGTGCCAGCGACCGCCGCGGGTCACGTCCTAGCGGAGTCGTACCGCTCGCGCGCGGCCAGCACCTCGTCCATGCTGTCCTCCACGAAGTGGATCAGGCCGTGCAGCCGCTCGGCCACTCCGCGCCCCAGCGGCGTCAACTCGTAGTCCACGCGGGGCGGATTGGTCGGCTGGGCCTCACGGTGCACCAGGCCGTCGCGCTCCAGCGCGTGCAGCGTCTGGGACAGCATCTTCTCGCTCACCCCGGCGACACGGCGGCGCAGCTCGTTGAAGCGCAGGGAGCCCTCGAACAGCGCGCACAGGGTGAGCCCGCCCCAGCGGCCCGTGACGTGTTCCAGCGTGCCGCGCGAAGGGCAGGCCTTGGCGAACACGTTGTACGGGAGGTCGTCCAGCCCCTCCGTGAGCTCCTGGGTGGTGGTCATGGACACAGAATACGCCAGCACAGCGCTAACCGACAGGTCGCGCTAACTGATGGTTAGCGCCTGAGGGGTGTACTGCCGGGGCCGGGCAGGGGTCTAGTAACCGAAGTCCTGGGTCCACCACGGGCCGCCCGACCCGAACTCGACGCCCACACCCAGCGTCTTGAAGTCGCAGTTCAGTATGTTGGCGCGGTGGCCGGGGCTGTTCATCCAGGAGTCCATGACGGCGGCGGCGTCGGCCTGGCCCCGGGCTATGTTCTCCCCGCCGAGGTTGGATATCCCGGCCTTCTCGGCCCGGTTCCACGGGGTGGCGCCGTCCGGGTCGGTGTGGTCGAAGAAGCCCCGCTTGGCCATGTCCTCGCTGAACGCCTGCGCCAGGTCGGTCAGCGCGCTGTTCGCGTCGACCGGGCTGCAGCCCACCTTGGCCCGCTCCTCGTTCACGAGCTTGAGCACCTGGGCCGCCGCGGCGGACTCCTCGGAAAGGGCCACGGGGGCGCTGGGCTTCACCGGCGCCTTGGTGGCCGTCCGGGACGGCGTGCTCTCCGGCTTCTCGCTGGGAGTGGCCGCCGGCTTCTTCTTCTCCGGGGTCTTCTCCTGCGTCTTCTCGGGCTTCTCCGGAGTCTTCGTGGGCGCGGCCGACGACTTCGAGGCGGTCGGCGACGGCGACAGGGAGCGCTCGGCGTCCCGGCTCGTGGGCGTGCCACCCCGGTCGTCCGCGCCGCCCGAGGTCCCGCCCAGCTCGCTCGGCGAGTTCGTGGGCGTGTCGGCGGCCTGCACCTTGTCGCCGCCGTTGTCACCGCCGAGCTTGTAGTTGTCGAGTCCGGGCACCGCGCCCGTGGCCACCGCCACCGTGCCCAGGGCGACCGCGGCGGACACCCCGAGCAGCCCGGTGCGCATCGGCTTCGCGGTCTTCTTGCGGCGGCGGTGCGAGCCGCTGCGCCGGACGCCGCCGTCGGGCTCGAAGCCGTCACTGGCGAAGACGGCCGTGTCGCCGGTCCGGGGGCGGGGCACGGTCGCGTACTCCTCGTCCCCTGCCGCCCCGCCTTGCGCGAACAGGTACGCCTCGCTCTTCGCGTAGGTGCCGGCGTACGCGTCCGGGTTCAGGTAGGGCGCGATGCCCATCGTGGGCCCGTCGTCCTCCGCGGTGGAGAACAGCGCGTCAGGGCCCTCCGCGTAGCCGTCGGCCTGTGTGCTGCCCGTGGCGGCGCGGCCGGCGGCGGAGCGTCGGTGGCGTCCCATGTCCTGGCCTTCCTCGTCCTGGCGGTCGACTCGTCCTCGAGATCAACACCAAACTCACTCGATCGTGTGAGTTTCATATGAGATTCGTTGGGTGGGGACGGTACCGCATGGCGCAAGTGGAGGAAGTGCACCGGATCGAGATTGGGCGGTTAGGTTGCAGTCATGAGCGAGGATGTGCGACTGGTCGCCTGGGTGCGGGGACGCGTCCAAGGTGTGGGTTTCCGCTGGTTCACGCGGGCCAAGGCCCTGGAGATCGGCGGCCTGAGTGGTTTTGCTCTCAATTTGGGCGACGGACGGGTCCAGGTCGTCGCGGAGGGCGCGCGCGAGGGCTGTGAAGGTTTGCTGGAGTGGCTCCAGGGTGACGACACGCCCGGCCGCGTGGACGGCGTCACCGAGATCTGGGACACACCTCGCGGCGGCTACGAGGGCTTCGCTATCCGCTGACCCCGCAACGCCGCGCGGTCCCCGGGGCGGCCCGCGGACCTGCCCCGGGCGGTCGCCCCGGACGGAAACTTGCTGGTGATTGCCAAGAAGCGCTTGCCCTGGCAGGCTGCACACGCAAGGATGATCGCCACGCCCCGAGGGTCCCGCAGGAGCCGCAGCGCCGCCGTTCCAGGCCGCTTGCGCCCGGGTTGCCCCCAATACGGGGCGTGATCGTGTTGACCGTCAAACTTTTTGGTGAGACGCTGAAAGCCCCGCGCACCTTAGCTGTTTGGCATGGCTGAACGGCAGTACAACTCCAGGCCTGCCAAGCATCGCGGGTGCGAATCCCTCACGACCCACACCGCATCGGTCGGTCACTCATTGTGGAGGACCATCCATCATGGCAAAGGCGCTTCTCGGTTACGTCGGCGGCTCCGACCCGCGACTCCTCGCCGAGATGCGACGGCTCCAGCAGCGCGTCCAGGACCTGGAATCCGAGCTCGTACGGATCCAGGCCGAAAACGAGGCGCTGACGGCTGCCGCTTCTCACGACAGGATCATGGAGAGCGTTGACGCACACCAGGCGGAGCCTGCGCTCACCTGATCACTGCACGCTCCACAAAAGCACGAGCAGTGGTTGGGCCGCCCGTCATAACCGCTGAGCTGTCAGAAGTGCAAGGGACGCCATCGGCGTCCCTTCTTTCTTTCCCCCGCATCCTTTCACCCTCTTTAACGTCTGGTGTGCCCTGCGCGTTCAGCGGCGAAACCGTGGGTTCATGGAGTGAGACGAACCCGGGCGGTAGAGTCCAGCGGCGTGCACCTCAAGGCCCTGACTCTCCGTGGGTTCAAGTCGTTCGCCTCGGCGACCACGCTCCGGTTCGAACCGGGGATCACGTGCGTCGTCGGACCGAACGGCTCGGGCAAGTCCAACGTCGTCGACGCGCTCAGCTGGGTCATGGGCGAGCAGGGTGCGAAGTCGCTGCGCGGCGGCAAGATGGAGGACGTCATCTTCGCCGGCACCACCGGCCGCCCGCCGCTGGGCCGCGCCGAGGTGTCCCTGACCATCGACAACTCCGACGGTGCCCTCCCCATCGAGTACGCCGAGGTCACCATCACGCGGATCATGTTCCGCAACGGCGGCAGCGAGTACCAGATCAACGGCGACACCTGCCGCCTCCTCGACATCCAGGAGCTTCTCTCCGACTCCGGCATCGGCCGCGAGATGCACGTCATCGTCGGGCAGGGCCAGCTCGACTCCGTACTGCACGCCGACCCCATGGGCCGCCGCGCCTTCATCGAGGAGGCGGCCGGAGTCCTCAAGCACCGCAAGCGCAAGGAGAAGGCGCTGCGCAAGCTGGACGCGATGCAGGCCAACCTCGCGCGCGTGCAGGACCTGACCGACGAGCTCCGACGGCAGCTCAAACCCCTGGGCCGCCAGGCCGCCGTCGCCCGCCGGGCCGCCGTGATCCAGGCAGACCTGCGCGACGCCCGCCTGCGCCTGCTGGCCGACGACCTCGTACGGCTCCGGGACGCGCTGAAGGCCGAGGTCGCCGACGAGGCCGCGCTGAAGGAGCGCAAGGAGACCGCTGAGCAGGAGCTGCGCAAGGCGCTCCAGCGCGAGGCCCTCCTGGAGGACGAGGTACGGCAGCTCACCCCGCGCCTCCAGCGCGCCCAGCAGACCTGGTACGAGCTCTCCCAGCTCGCCGAGCGGGTGCGCGGCACGATCTCACTGGCCGACGCCCGCGTGAAGAGCGCCACCTCGGCGCCTCCCGAGGAGCGTCGTGGTCGCGACCCCGAGGACATGGAGCGCGAGGCCGCCCGCATCCGCGAGCAGGAGGCCGAGCTGGAGGCGGCCCTGGAGGCGGCGGAGCGGGCCCTGGAGGACACCGTCGCGCACCGCGCCGAGCTGGAGCGCGCGCTGACCGAGGAGGAGCGGCGCCTGAAGGACGTCGCCCGCGCCATCGCCGACCGGCGAGAGGGCCTGGCCCGGCTGAACGGCCAGGTCAACGCGGCCCGCTCGCGCGCCGCCTCCGCGCAGGCCGAGATCGAGCGCCTGGCCGCCGCCCGTGACGAGGCCCAGGAGCGGGCCGTCGCGGCGCAGGAGGAGTACGAGGCCCTCAAGGCCGAGGTCGACGGCCTCGACGCCGGCGACGCCGAACTCGCCGAGCAGCACGAGACGGCGAAACACCAGCTCACCGAGGCCGAGGCCGCCCTCACGGCAGCCCGCGAGGAGGCCACGGCCGCGGAACGCAAGCGGGCCGCCACTCAGGCTCGGCACGAGGCTCTCGCGCTCGGCCTGCGCCGCAAGGACGGCACCGGAATACTGCTCGCGGCGAAGGACCGCCTCTCCGGCCTCCTCGGCCCGGCGGCGGAACTCCTGACGGTGACCCCCGGACACGAAGTCGCCCTCGCGGCGGCCTTCGGGGCGGCGGCGGACGCGATCGCGGTCACCACCCCGGCCTCGGCAGCGGACGCGATCCGACTTCTTCGCAAGCAGGACGGAGGCCGGGCAACCTTGCTCCTGGCGGGGGCTCCCGACGGCCTCAGGGGCGCGGGGCCGCATTCGACATGCGGCTGCCGCCGCGCGGGCGCGACCGGCCACGACGAACCCGCAGACGCACCACACGCCTTCGCCGCCGACCTGGTCCGTGGCCCCTCCGATCTGATGCCTGCCGTCCGGCGGTTGCTCCACGGCATCGTCTTCGTCAGCACCCTCGAAGACGCCGAGGACCTGGTCCACACCTACCCCCACCTCACAGCCGTCACCGCCGAAGGCGACCTGCTCGGGGCACACATGGCCCACGGCGGTTCCGCCGGCGCCCCCAGCCTCCTCGAAGTACAGGCCTCCGTCGACGAGGCCGCCGCCGAGCTGGAAGAGCTGGCCGTGCGCTGCGAGGAGCTCACCGAGGCCCAGCACACCGCCGTCGAGCGGCGCAAGGCAGCCGCCGCACTGGTCGAGGACGTGGGGGAGCGGCGCCGCGCCGCCGACCGGGAGAAGTCCTCCGTCGCCCAGCAGCTCGGCCGGCTCGCCGGGCAGGCACGGGGCGCGGCGGGGGAGGCCGAGCGGTCCACGGCCGCCGCGGCCCGGGCACAGGAAGCCCTCGACAAGGCCCTGGCGGAGGCCGAGGAACTCGCCGAGCGGCTGGCGGTGGCCGAGGAGATGCCGATCGACGAGGAGCCCGACACCGCCGTGCGGGACCGGCTCGCCGCCGACGGCGCCAACGCCCGCCAGACCGAGATGGAGGCCCGCCTCCAGGCCCGTACGCACGAGGAGCGGGTCAAGGCGCTGGCCGGACGGGCCGACTCGCTCGACCGGGCCGCCCGCGCGGAACGCGAGGCCCGCGCGCGTGCCGAGCAGCGGCGGGCCCGGCTGCGGCACGAGGCCGCCGTCGCCGAGGCCGTCGGCTCGGGCGCCCGGCAGCTGCTCGCGCACGTCGAGGTCTCCCTGGCCCGCGCCGACGAGGAGCGCACCGCGGCGGACGCCGCCAAGGCCCGCCGCGAGCAGGAACTCGCCCGCGCCCGCACCGAGGGGCGCGATCTCAAGGCCGAGCTCGACAAGTTGACGGATTCGGTCCACCGTGGCGAGGTACTCGGCGCCGAGAAACGGCTGCGGATCGAGCAGCTGGAGACCAAGGCGCTGGAGGAGCTGGGTGTCGAACCGGCCGGGCTGGTGGCGGAGTACGGGCCACACCAGCTTGTGCCGCCCTCGCCCCCCGCCGAGGGCGAGGAGCTGCCGGAGGACCCCGACCATCCGCGCAACCGGCCGAAGCCGTATCTCCGGTCCGAGCAGGAGAAGCGCCTGAAGGCCGCCGAGCGTGCCTACCAGCAGCTCGGCAAGGTCAATCCGCTCGCCCTGGAGGAGTTCGCGGCGCTGGAGGAGCGCCACCAGTTCCTCAGCGAGCAGCTCGAGGACCTGAAGAAGACGCGGGCGGATCTCCTCCAGGTGGTGAAGGAGGTCGACGAGCGTGTCGAACAGGTCTTCACCGAGGCCTACCGGGACACGGCCCGGGAGTTCGAGGGCGTGTTCTCGCGCCTGTTCCCGGGTGGTGACGGGCGGCTGATCCTGACCGACCCCGACAACATGCTCACCACGGGCGTGGACGTCGAGGCCCGTCCGCCGGGCAAGAAGGTCAAGCGGCTGTCGCTGCTCTCCGGCGGGGAGCGGTCACTGACCGCCGTGGCACTGCTCGTGTCGATCTTCAAGGCGCGGCCCAGTCCGTTCTACGTCATGGACGAGGTCGAGGCCGCCCTCGACGACACCAACCTCCAGCGGCTCATCCGGATCATGCAGGAGCTCCAGGAAGCCTCCCAGCTGATCGTGATCACGCACCAGAAGCGCACCATGGAGGTCGCCGACGCGCTCTACGGCGTCTCCATGCAGGGCGACGGTGTGTCGAAGGTCATCAGCCAGCGCCTCCGCTAGAAGCGTGTGGTCTACACCGGTCTCACCTGCAACGCGCAGCGACTTCAACTCTTGAACACATCGCTCACACACTCCTGCCGCAGATTCCAAGTGACTGACCTATTGACTTCGAAACTTGAAGGCATAGTCTCGGCAACGTTCCTTTTACCTTCAGGTACCTTCAGGTGGACCTCGAAGGGCTGATCCCCTCCGGCAGCGTTGCCGGTGGCCCGAGGAGTACACGTGACCAGCACAGCGCAGGCACCCCAGTCAGGAGCCAGGACGGCTCACCCCGAGCATCTCGGGCACGTCATCTTCATCGCGGCAGCGGCCGCGATGGGCGGTTTCCTCTTCGGCTACGACAGCTCCGTGATCAACGGAGCGGTCGAAGCCATCCGTGACCGCTACGACGTCGGCTCCGCGGCCCTCGCCCAGGTCATCGCCATCGCCCTCATCGGCTGCGCCGTCGGCGCCGCCACCGCCGGCCGGATAGCCGACCGCATCGGCCGCATCCGGTGCATGCAGATCGCCGCGGTCCTCTTCACCGTCAGCGCCGTCGGCTCCGCGCTCCCCTTCGCGCTCTGGGACCTCGCCTTCTGGCGCGTCGTCGGCGGCTTCGCCATCGGCATGGCCTCCGTGATCGGCCCGGCCTACATCGCCGAGGTCGCCCCGCCCGCCTACCGCGGCCGGCTCGGCTCCTTCCAGCAGGCCGCGATCGTCATCGGCATCGCCGTCTCGCAGCTGGTCAACTGGGGTCTGCTGAACGCCGCCGGCGGTGACCAGCGCGGCAAGCTGATGGGCCTGGAGGCCTGGCAGGTCATGCTCGGCGTCATGGTCGTCCCGGCCGTGCTGTACGGCCTGCTCTCCTTCGCGATCCCCGAGTCCCCGCGCTTCCTCATCTCCGCCGGCAAGCACGAGCGCGCCCGCGAGATCCTCACCGAGGTCGAGGGCAAGGACGTCGACCTGGACGCCCGTGTCGCCGAGATCGAGGGCGCCATGCAGAGCGAGCACAAGTCGAGCTTCAAGGACCTGCTTGGCGGGAGCTTCTTCTTCAAGCCGATCGTCTGGGTCGGCATCGGCCTGTCGGTCTTCCAGCAGTTCGTCGGCATCAACGTCGCGTTCTACTACTCCTCGACGCTGTGGCAGTCGGTCGGCGTCGACCCGACGGACTCGTTCTTCTACTCCTTCACCACGTCGATCATCAACATCGTCGGCACCGTCATCGCGATGATCTTCGTCGACCGCATCGGCCGCCGGCCGCTCGCGATCATCGGCTCCGTCGGCATGGTCGTCGGCCTGGCCCTGGAGGCCTGGGCCTTCTCCCACCCCCTGGTCGACGGCAGGCTCCCGGCCGCGCAGGGCTGGATCGCCCTGATCGCCGCGCACGTCTTCGTCCTCTTCTTCGCCCTGTCCTGGGGTGTCGTCGTCTGGGTCATGCTCGGCGAGATGTTCCCCAACCGGCTCCGCGCCGCCGCCCTGGGCGTTGCCGCCGCCGCGCAGTGGATCGCCAACTGGGCCATCACCGCGAGCTTCCCGTCGCTGGCCGACTGGAACCTCTCCGTGACGTACGTGATCTACACCGCGTTCGCCGCGCTCTCGATCCCGTTCGTCCTGAAGTTCGTCAAGGAGACGAAGGGCAAGGCCCTGGAGGAGATGGGCTGAGCCCCGTCCCGCAGACTCGGGGAGAAGGGCCAAAGTCCCCGCTGCCCCTCTCCCCGTAACCCGCCGCCGCCCCGGTTCGGCCACTGCCCGAGCCGGGGCGGCGGTCTGCCGTCTCACCCGGCCAGCCGCGGCAGCACCCGCTCGCAATACAGGTGCAGACTCCGCCACCCCTCGTCCAGCGGCATCCCGCCCGACAGCGGATGCAGGACGAGGCTGTCCAGCCCCAGCTCCACACACTGCTCCGGCGTGAGGACCCGGTACACGCCCTCCGCCCGCAGCTCCGCCACCGTCGTCGCGGCCGACTTCACCGCCGACCGCACCCCGCCCGACTGCCAGGCGGCGTACGTCCGCGCCTCGTGCAGGAAGTGCTGCCCGTACTCCGCCCAGGCGCGGTCCGGGTCCTCGGCCACGTGCAGCAGCGGTGTCTCGGCGGCGGGCATCATCACCCAGCCCTCGGTGCCGTACTCGGTGAGCCGCTCCTTGTAGTACGTCTCCAGCTCCGGCAGGTGCGCGCTGGGGAAGAAGGGCAGCCCCAGCCGGGCGGCCCGGCGGGCGGCGGCCTTCGACGAGCCGCCGACCAGGAGCAGCGGATGCGGGTCGCTGTACGGGCGCGGGGTGATGCGGACCGTGCGGCCCCGGTAGGAGAAGGGCTCGCCCGTCCACGCCCGCAGCAGTGTCTCCAGCAGCTCGTCCTGGAGCCGCCCGCGCCGGGCGAAGTCCACGCCGAACAGCTCGTACTCCTCGGGCCGGTACCCGATCCCGGCGACCGTCACCAGCCGGCCGCCGCTCAGCAGGTCCAGCACCGCGATCTCCTCGGCGAGCCGCAGCGGGTCGTGCAGCGGGCCGATGATCGCCGAGACGGTGACCGCGACACGCCGGGTCGCTCCGAAGACGGCCCCCGCGAAGGCGAACGGCGACGGCAGCCAGTTGTTGTCGGCCCCGTGGTGCTCCTCCGTCTGCACGGTGCTGACGCCCCGGTCGTCGGCGTACGCGGCCATCTCCAGGGCAGTCCGGTACCGGGCGGCGAGCTCGGCGGGGCCGGCCCCGGGAGCGACGAGGTTGAAGCGTACGACCGTGACGGGCATGGGAAGTGTCCCCCTTCACCGGCGGCTGTGCGGGGACCATAGCTGACGGGCCGTCAGGCTGCTAGATGCTCTCACCGGGAAAGAGGGTGTGTCACGGCCCACCGTATGGGCCGTGACACACCCTGGGGGCGCTGCACGCGCACCCTGCGAGTCCAAGCTGATACTGGACGCGTTGTGACTCCGCCCCGAGGGGCTTCCGGCCGACGCGAGGTCGGACCGCGGGCCAGCCCGGCCCGGTGGGGCTTTCGCGGCCCCGCATGGACAACGGACGGCCGGGCGTGCGGTCACGCCATACTGGGCTTGTTATGGAAATCGTCATCCTTGCTGTAGTCATCGCCGTGGTCGTGCTCGGCGCGCTCGGCGGGCTCATCGTCGGCAGCCGGCGCAAGAAGCAGCTGCCGCCGCCCCCGCCCGCGGCGCCCGACATCACGGCCCCACCGGCCGAGCCGCACGTCGGCGACGAGGCCGAGACGCCGCGGGAGGAACCGCGGCGCACGATAGAGGAGGTGGATCTCCCGGGCGGCTCGGCCCCCGTCACCGTCGAGGAACCGCCCACCGAAGCTCCCGAGATCGAGATCCCGGAGCCCACCGAGGGCCGCCTGGTCCGGCTGCGGGCCCGGCTCTCCCGCTCGCAGAACGCCCTCGGCAAGGGCCTGCTCACCCTGCTGTCCCGCGAGCACCTCGACGAGGACACCTGGGAGGAGATCGAGGACACGCTGCTCACCGCCGACGTCGGTGTGCAGCCGACCCAGGAACTGGTCGAGCGCCTGCGCGAGCGGGTGAAGGTGCTCGGCACCCGCACCCCCGAGGAGCTGCGCACCCTGCTGCGCGAGGAGCTCGTCACACTGGTCGGCCGCGACATGGACCGCGCGGTCAAGACCGAGCCGGAGGACCGCAAGCCCGGCATTGTGATGGTCGTCGGGGTCAACGGCACCGGCAAGACCACCACCACCGGCAAGCTCGCCCGCGTCCTCGTGGCCGACGGCCAGACCGTCGTCCTCGGCGCGGCCGACACCTTCCGGGCCGCCGCCGCCGATCAGCTCCAGACCTGGGGCGAGCGCGTCGGCGCCCACACCGTGCGTGGACCGGAAGCCGGCGACCCGGCCTCCGTCGCCTTCGACGCGGTCAAGGAGGGCAAGGAGACGGGCGCGAACGTCGTGCTCATCGACACCGCCGGCCGCCTGCACACCAAGACCGGTCTCATGGACGAGCTCGGCAAGGTCAAGCGGGTCGTGGAGAAGCAGGCCCCGGTGGACGAGGTGCTGCTCGTCCTCGACGCCACCACCGGCCAGAACGGGCTGGTCCAGGCCCGGGTCTTCGCCGAGGTCGTGGACATCACCGGCATCGTGCTGACCAAGCTGGACGGCACGGCCAAGGGCGGCATCGTGATCGCGGTGCAGCGCGAGCTGGGCGTGCCGGTCAAGCTGGTCGGGCTCGGCGAGGGCGCGGACGACCTGGCGCCGTTCGAGCCGGAGGCGTTCGTTGACGCCCTTATCGGGGAGTGAGCTCCGGAGACCGTCGAGGAGTCACTTCCGAGCATTCGTATGCGGCAAGCAAGTGCCCGCCCCGAGAACCACTCGGGGCGGGCACTTCGCTCTGCTTCCGGCTGAGCTCTAGGCCCGTGACCGGTGCGCGACGTACGCCAGCGTGCCCAGCACCAGGCGGGCCTCCGGGGGCCTGGACGCCGAGTCCAGGGCGGGGGAGCGCAGCCAGCGCACCGGGCCGAGGCCGCCGCGGTCGGAGGGCGGTGCCGTGATGTGCGTGCCGGGCCCGAGGCCGCGCAGGTCGAGGGCGGCCGGATCGTCCCAGCCCATGCGGTAGAGCAGGCCGGGCAGGTCGGCGGCGGCGCCGGGGGCGACGAAGAAGTGGGCGCGGCCGTCCGGGGTCGCCGCGACCGGGCCGACCGGCAGGCCCATGCGCTCCAGCCGGGCCAGTGCGCGGCAGCCGGCGGGCTCGCTGACTTCGATGACGTCGAAAGCCCGCCCGACCGGCAGCATCACCGAGGCGCCGGGGTACTCGCCCCAGGCCGCGGCCACGTCGTCCAGCATGGCCCCGGCACGGATCACCGGCGCGAAGTCCAGCGGGTGCGCGCCGGGTGCCGGGCAGTCGCGCCGGCCGCAGGAGCAGGCGCCGGCCGAGGCCCGGGCGCCCGGCACCACGTCCCAGCCCCACAGGCCGGTGTACTCGGCCACGACGGTGCCTTCCGACGTGCGGCCGCGACGGCGCGAGCCGGTCCGGATGTCGCGCATGCCCCGGCTGATGCCGATCGTGAAGCCCATGCCCCCTCCAACGGGTCCCACGCACCGGCGGTTACGCAGCGGACGCGATGCGTGACTCTCTGTATTCCGCCTTCCCGGCGGTGGTCGGTTCACTCAGCGCCCGGAAGTGCCCAGGGGGGCGCGCTCGGCGACACGCGCCCCGGAGTGCATCACTGCACCCGCTCCTGGTTGTCCGGTGTCAAGTGAATCGCGCGGAGGCGTACGTGAGTTCATTCGAAGGGGTGGCGAATGGTGGCGTTTCCGTGTGGGCCGTGGCTGGACGGGTGATCGTAGGATTACTTTGTGTGCACGAGTCCTGGGGCACATGCGCTCGTGGGTATGCCGGAGGCAAGTCGGTATTCCGTTCGAAGGGTGACAAGGACCAGACGGACGGCAGTGCGGACCGGCATGCTGATAGGGCTTGGCGCACTCGGCGACAAGTGGTCTCAGGGATGGGGGCGTTCCAGTGAGCGGCAACGGCGGAAGCGGGACGGACGCTGCACACGCGACGCACACTGACAAGCGCCCTAACGAGCTGCTCACCTCCTGGTTCGTGCGCAGCGGCTGGTCCAAGGGCGAGCTCGCCCGCCAGGTGAACCGCCGGGCCCGCCAGCTGGGCGCCAACCACATCTCCACGGACACCTCGCGCGTGCGCCGCTGGCTCGACGGCGAGAACCCCCGGGAACCGATCCCAAAGATCTTGTCCGAGCTGTTCTCGGAGCGCTTCGGCGTCGTCGTCTCCGTGGAGGACCTGGGCCTGCGCACCGCACGCCAGTCACCCTCCGCGACCGGCGTCGACCTGCCGTGGACGGGCCCGCAGACCGTGGCCCACCTCAGCGAGTTCTCGCGCAGCGACCTGATGCTGGCGCGACGCGGCTTCCTCGGGAGCTCGCTGGCCCTGTCTGCGGGCCCGGCCCTCATCGAGCCCATGCAGCGCTGGCTCGTGCCCTCGCCGTCGGCCCCGCGGCCGGAGCCCGAGCCCGCGGCCGGCTCCTCCGGGCGCGCCCGCGGCCGGCTCTCCAGGCCGGAGCTGGACCTCCTGGAGTCCACGACGGTGATGTTCCGGCAGTGGGACGCCCAGTGCGGCGGCGGCCTGCGCCGCAAGGCGGTCGTCGGCCAGCTGCACGAGGTGACGGACCTGCTCCAGGAGCCCCAGCCCGAGGCCACCACCCGGCGGCTGTTCAAGGTCGCCGCCGAACTGGCCGAGCTGGCGGGCTGGATGTCGTACGACATCGGGCTCCAGCCGACGGCCCAGAAGTACTTCGTCCTCGCCTTGCACGCCGCCAAGGAAGCCGGCGACCGGCCCCTCGGCTCCTACGTGCTGTCCAGCATGAGCCGTCAGATGATCCACCTCGGCCGCCCCGACGACGCGCTGGAACTGATCCACCTCGCGCAGTACGGCAGCCGGGACTGCGCCAGTCCGCGCACCCAGTCGATGCTGTATGCGATGGAGGCCCGCGCCTACGCCAACATGGGCCAGCCCGGCAAGTGCAAACGGGCGGTCCGGATGGCCGAGGACACCTTCTCCGAGGCCGACGAGTGGGACGAGCCGGACCCCGACTGGATCCGCTTCTTCTCCGAGGCCGAGCTCCACGGCGAGAACTCGCACTCGTACCGCGACCTGGCCTACGTCGCCGGCCGCAGTCCCACCTACGCCTCGCTGGCCGAACCCCTGATGAAGCGGGCCGTGAAGCTCTTCGCCGAGGACGACGAGCACCAGCGGTCCTACGCGCTGAACCTGATCGGCATGGCCACCGTGCACCTCCTCCAGCGCGAGCCCGAGCAGAGCACGATCTTCGCCACCGAGGCCATGCAGGTCGCCAAGAAGGTCCGTTCCGAGCGGGTCAACACCCGTATCCGAAAGACGGTCGACACCGCCGCACGCGACTTCGGCGACCTCGGTGAGGTCGTCGACCTCACCGAACGGCTCGCCGTCGAGCTGCCCGAGACCGCCGAGGCGGTCTGAGCCACCGCCTGAGACCCGCCCGCACCCCTGAACCCCGGCCGCGGCCGGCCCTCCCGAACTGCCCGACTCGGCTCCCCCATGCCAGGTCATCGGAAGGCCGACCGCGGCCGGTCCGTGCGTCCTGAAGCCAGTGGGGACAGAAGGTTGCGCCACGATAACGATCGGCGCACCCGCAATCCGGCAGTTCATCGACGCGTAACACAGTGGGCGCCTTCGTCACGGCCGCGAAACAACGAGGGGCCTCCACCGAAACCGCGCTGCGCCAGTCTCGTGGCGCATAACCGGCCCACCCCTCAATCCGCTCGAGGCTTCGCCCGCACGGGGCCGTACCAACGACGAGGAGACGCCGATGGCACCAGCCATCACCCTTGCCGCAGAGGCCAAGCTGTCTGCCGCCAACACAGGGTTCATGCTCATCTGTTCCGCCCTGGTAATGCTCATGACCCCGGGTCTTGCCTTCTTCTACGGAGGCATGGTCCGCGTCAAGAGCACCCTGAACATGCTGATGATGAGCTTCATCAGCCTCGGGATCGTCACCATCCTGTGGGTGCTGTACGGCTTCTCCATGGCGTTCGGCACCGACTCCGGCAGCCTCATCGGCTGGAACTCGGACTGGGTCGGCCTCACCGGGGTCGACAAGGGCGAGCTCTGGGGGACGTACAACATCCCGCTCCTCGCGTTCATGGTCTTCCAGCTGATGTTCGCGATCATCACGCCCGCCCTGATCAGCGGTGCCCTCGCGGACCGCGTGAAGTTCTCCGCCTGGGCGCTGTTCATCACGCTGTGGGCCACGATCGTCTACTTCCCCGTCGCCCACTGGGTCTGGGGTGAGGGCGGCTGGGCCTTCGACCTGGGCGTGATCGACTTCGCCGGTGGTACGGCGGTCCACATCAACGCGGGTGCCGCGGCGCTCGGCGTGATCCTCGTCATCGGCAAGCGGGTCGGCTTCAAGAGGGACCCGATGCGTCCGCACAGCCTCCCGCTGGTCATGCTCGGCGCCGGTCTGCTGTGGTTCGGCTGGTTCGGCTTCAACGCCGGCTCGTGGCTCGGCAACGACGACGGCGTCGGCTCCCTGATGTTCGTCAACACGCAGGTCGCCACCGCCGCCGCCATGCTGGCCTGGCTCGCCTACGAGAAGATCCGCCACGGCGCGTTCACCACGCTGGGCGCCGCCTCCGGCGCGGTGGCCGGTCTGGTCGCCATCACCCCGGCCGGTGGCTCGGTCACCCCGATGGGCGCCATCGCCGTCGGTGCCATCGCCGGTGTCCTGTGCGCCATGGCCGTCGGCCTGAAGTACAAGTTCGGCTACGACGACTCGCTCGACGTCGTCGGCGTGCACCTCGTCGGCGGCATCGCCGGCTCCGTCCTGATCGGCTTCTTCGCCAGCGGTAAGGGCCAGTCCGAGGCCACGGGCGTGTTCTACGGCAACCACAGCTTCGACCAGCTGTGGAAGCAGCTCGCCGGTGTCGGCGGTGTGCTCGCCTACTCGCTGATCGTCTCCGCGATCCTCGCCTTCGCCCTCGACAAGACCATCGGCATGCGGGTCCCCGAGGACGACGAGATCGCCGGCATCGACCAGGCCGAGCACGCCGAGACCGCATACGACTTCAGCGGCGCCGGTGGCGGCGCAGCCAAGACCGCCGTCACGGCCCCGGTCGCCGCTGTCGCGAGCAAGAAGGTGGACGCATGAAGCTCATCACCGCCGTCGTGAAGCCGCACCGGCTCGACGAGATCAAGGAAGCCCTCCAGGCCTTCGGAGTACACGGCCTGACGGTCACCGAGGCCAGCGGCTACGGTCGTCAGCGGGGCCACACCGAGGTCTACCGCGGTGCCGAGTACACCGTCGACCTGGTCCCCAAGATCCGCATCGAGGTCCTGGTCGAGGACGACGACGCCGAACAGCTGATCGACGTCGTGGTCAAGGCGGCCCGCACCGGCAAGATCGGTGACGGCAAGGTCTGGTCCATCCCGGTCGACACGGCCGTACGGGTCCGGACCGGCGAGCGCGGTCCGGACGCGCTCTGAGGCAGGCGGACAGAACAGGAGTCGCTGGGTGACGGGTACGGACGTGCACAAAGAAGCAGAAGACTCGGGACCCAGCGGCTACGCGGCGGCCCGGCTGCGTCTCCTCACGGAGGAGACGCGGTCCGGGCCGCCGCGCCGTGCGGCCCTGGCGGATCTCACGGACGACTGGCTCACGGGCCTGTTCGCCTCGGGTGCGGAAGGACTGCGCGGCGCCTCCCTGGTCGCCGTCGGCGGTTACGGACGCGGTGAACTGTCCCCGCGCAGCGACCTCGACCTGCTCCTGCTGCACGACGGCAGCGACCCCAAGGCCGTCGCCGCCCTCGCCGACCGGCTCTGGTACCCCGTCTGGGACCTGGGCCTGGCCCTCGACCACTCCGTCCGCACCCCCGTCGAGGCCCGCAAGACCGCCGGCGAGGACATCAAGGTGCAGCTCGGCCTGCTGGACGCCCGGCACCTCGCCGGCGACCTCGGGCTCACCGCCGGGCTGCGCACGGCCGTCCTGGCCGACTGGCGCAACCAGGCCCCCAAACGCCTCCCCGAACTGCAGGAACTGTGCGCCGAGCGCGCCGAGCGCCAGGGCGAGCTGCAGTACCTGCTGGAACCCGACCTGAAGGAGGCCCGCGGCGGGCTGCGCGATGCCACCGCGCTGCGCGCCGTCGCCGCCTCCTGGCTCGCCGACGCCCCGCGCGAGGGCCTCGCCGACGCCCGGCGCCGGCTCCTCGACGTACGGGACGCACTGCACCTGGCCACCGGCCGCGCCACCGACCGGCTCGCCCTCCAGGAGCAGGACCAGGTGGCCGCCGAGCTCGGCCTGCTCGACGCGGACACGCTGCTGAGGCAGGTGTACGAGGCGGCACGGCTGATCTCCTACGCCAGTGATGTCACCTGGCGCGAAGTGGGGCGCGTGCTGCGGTCGCGCGCCGTGCGGCCCCGGCTGCGCGCCATGCTGAGCGGCGGGAAGCCGACCGCCGAGCGCTCTCCGCTGGCCGAAGGCGTGGTCGAGCAGGACGGCGAGGTGGTGCTCGCCCGTGCCGCGCGCCCCGAGCGCGACCCCGTACTGCCGTTGCGCGCCGCGGCCGCCGCCGCCCAGGCCGGGCTCCCGCTCTCCCTGCACGCCGTACGGCGCCTGGCCGCCACCGTGCGCCCGGTACCGACGCCCTGGCCCGCCGAGGCACGCGAACAACTCGTCACCCTGCTGGGCTCCGGCCGCCCCACCATCGAGGTCTGGGAGGCGCTGGAGGCCGAGGGTCTGATCACCCGGCTGCTGCCCGACTGGGAGCGGGTGCGCTGCCGCCCGCAGCGCAACGCCGTGCACCTGTGGACCGTCGACCGGCACCTCATCGAGACCGCCGTGCGCGCCTCCGAGTTCACCCGCCGGGTCAGCCGCCCCGACCTGCTGCTGGTCGCCGCGCTGCTGCACGACATCGGCAAGGGCTGGCCCGGTGACCACTCCGTGGCGGGCGAGACCATCGCCAAGGACGTGGCCGCCCGCATCGGCTTCGACCGCCAGGACGTGACGGTGGTCGCCACCCTCGTCCGCCACCACCTGCTGCTCGTCGACACGGCCACCCGGCGTGACCTGGAGGACCCGGCCACCGTGCGCTCGGTCGCCGAGGCCGTCGGATCCCAGGGCACCCTGGAGCTGCTGCACGCCCTCACCGAGGCCGACGCCCTGGCCACCGGCCCGGCCGCCTGGTCGTCCTGGCGCGGCTCGCTCGTCGCCGACCTGGTCCAGCGGGTCTCGGCGGTGCTCGCCGGGGACACCCCCGACGACCCCGAGGAGGCCGCGCCGACCGCCGAGCAGGAGCGGCTCGCCCACGAGGCCGCCGCGACGGGCAGCCCGGTGCTCGCCCTGCGGGCCCAGACCGAGCCGCCCACCGGGGAGGAGCCCTCGGGCGACCCCGAGCCGCTCGGCGTCGAGCTGCTCATCGCCGTCCCCGACCAGCCGGGCGTGCTGCCCGCGGTGGCCGGCGTCCTCGCCATGCACCGGCTGACCGTGCGGACGGCGGAGCTGCGGTCCCTGCACCTCCAGGCCGCCGTCGACGGCTCCGTCCTGCTGCTGGACTGGCGGGTCGCCGCCGAGTACGGCTCCCTGCCGCAGGCCGCCCGCCTGCGCGCGGACCTCGTGCGGGCCCTCGAAGGCTCCCTGGACATCGCCGGCCGCCTCGCCGAGCGGGACGCGGCCTATCCGCGCCGCCGGGGCGTCATCGCCCCGCCGCCCCGGGTGTCGGTCCACCCGGCCGCCTCCCGGCTGGCCACCGTCATCGAGGTCCGTTCCCAGGACGCCCCGGGCCTGCTCTTCCGCATCGGCCGCGCCCTGGAGGACGCGAGCGTGCGGGTGCGCAGCGCGCACGTCTCGACCCTCGGCGCCAACGCCGTGGACGCCTTCTACGTGACCGGCCCGGAGGGTGCCCCGCTGCCCGGGGACGAGGCCGAGTCGGTGGCGCGGAAGCTGGAGGAGACACTGCGAGGGTGAGGCCGACCCGGCGACTTGTCACGCCGGGATACCCTGGAGGGCGATTCCCCAGTCTGTCTCCGACCCCGAGGACCGCGAGCGCCGTGTTCGATACTCTTTCCGATCGCCTCTCAGCGACCTTCAAGAACCTGCGCGGCAAGGGACGGCTCTCCGAGGCGGACATCGACGCCACGGCGCGCGAGATCCGGATCGCGCTTCTCGAGGCCGACGTGGCGCTGCCGGTCGTTCGCACGTTCATCAAGAACGTCAAGGAGCGTGCCCTCGGTGCCGAGGTCAGCAGGGCGCTGAACCCGGCCCAGCAGGTCCTGAAGATCGTCAACGAGGAACTGGTCACCATCCTCGGTGGCGAGACCCGGCGCCTGCGCTTCGCCAAGCAGCCCCCGACCGTGATCATGCTGGCGGGTCTGCAGGGTGCCGGTAAGACCACCCTCGCGGGCAAGCTCGGCCGCTGGCTGAAGGAGCAGGGCCACTCGCCGCTGCTGGTCGCCTGTGACCTCCAGCGTCCCAACGCCGTGAACCAGCTCAGCGTCGTCGCCGAGCGGGCCGGGGTCGCGGTCTACGCGCCGGAGCCGGGCAACGGCGTCGGTGACCCGGTCAAGGTCGCCAAGGACTCCATCGAGCACGCGAGGACCAAGGTCCACGACATCGTGATCGTGGACACCGCCGGCCGCCTCGGCATCGACCAGGAGATGATGCAGCAGGCCGCGGACATCCGCGACGCCGTCTCCCCGGACGAGATCCTGTTCGTCGTCGACGCGATGATCGGTCAGGACGCCGTCAACACCGCCGAGGCCTTCCGCGACGGTGTCGGCTTCGACGGCGTGGTGCTCTCCAAGCTCGACGGTGACGCCCGCGGTGGTGCGGCCCTGTCGATCCGGCAGATCACCGGCAAGCCGATCATGTTCGCGTCGAACGGCGAGAAGCTCGACGACTTCGACGCCTTCCACCCGGACCGGATGGCTTCCCGCATCCTCGACATGGGTGACCTGCTCACCCTGATCGAGCAGGCGGAGAAGACCTTCGACCAGGCCGAAGCCCAGAAGATGGCGGAGAAGCTGGCCTCCAAGAAGGGCCAGGACTTCACCCTCGACGACTTCCTCGCCCAGATGGAGCAGGTCCGGAAGATGGGCTCCATCTCCAAGCTGCTCGGCATGCTCCCGGGCATGGGCCAGATGAAGGACCAGATCAACAACCTCGACGAGCGGGACGTCGACCGCACGGCGGCCATCATCAAGTCGATGACCCCGGCCGAGCGCCAGGAGCCGACGATCATCAACGGCTCGCGCCGCGCCCGTATCGCCAAGGGCTCCGGCGTCGAGGTCAGCGCGGTCAAGAACCTCGTCGAGCGGTTCTTCGAGGCCCGCAAGATGATGTCCCGCATGGCCCAGGGCGGCGGCATGCCCGGGATGCCGGGCATGCCGGGCATGGGCGGTGGCCCCGGCCGGACCAAGAAGAAGCAGAAGCAGGCCAAGGGCAAGCAGCGCTCCGGCAACCCGATGAAGCGCAAGCAGCAGGAGCAGGAGGAGGCCGCCCGCCGCGCGGCCGCCGCCGAGGGCACAGGCGCCTTCGGGCTGCCGCAGCAGGGCGGCAAGGACTTCGAACTCCCCGACGAGTTCAAGAAGTTCATGGGCTGAGAGCCCGGCTCCTCAACTCTCCGCACGACACCGAGGGCGCCCCTCGCACACAGGGGTGCCCTTTCGGTCGTTCTGGATCAGGTGCCGGGCGTCACGGCGTCCGGGCGATCAGGTACCGGAAGACGTTCGGCATCCACACGGTGCCGTCCTGGCGCTGGTGCGGGTGCAGGGCCTCGGTCAGTTCCTTGTCGACCTGGACCTGGTCCGTCGCCGTCATCGCCGCGTCGAAGAGGCCCGTCGACTTCAGACCGCGTACCGCGCTGTCGACGTCGGCGTAGCCGAAGGGGCAGGCCACTCGGCCGGAGCCGTCCGGCTTGAGACCCGCCCGCTGGGCGACCTCCTCGAGGTCGTCGCGGAGGGCCGGCCGCCAGCTGCCCGAGTTGCGCAGCGGCTCCGCCAGCTTGGTGGCGACCCGCAGCACGGACGCCGTGGCGCACCGCTCCGGCGGACCCCAGCCGGCCAGCACCACGGCCGCTCCGCGCGCGGCGAGCGGCGTCGCCTCCGCGAGCAGCCCGCCCAGCCCCTCCGAGTCGCCTGCCAGGCATCCGATCGGCTCGAAGGCGGTGACCAGGGTGTACGCGGGAGCGCCCGGCTCGTCGGTGTCCCCGGGCGAGCCGTCCACCAGCCGGGTGTCCCCGTGGGGGCGTGTGCCCCACGCCTCGGGCAGCAGCCGCTCCCGCGCGAGGCTCATTCTTTCGGGGGAAGCGTCGACACCGGTGACCGCCGCTCCCCGGGCGGCGGCCATCAGCAGGGCGAGTCCGGAACCGCAGCCGAGACCGAGCAGCCGCGTCGTGGAACCCACGTCCAGTCGCTCGTAGACGGCCTCGTAGAGCGGTACGAGCATCCGCTCCTGGATCTCGGACCAGTCACGCGCGCGTGCACGCAGGTCCACGCGGGGTGCGGCCCCCGCGTGAGGCAGGTGCTGCCGCACGAGCGTAGGTGTCATAAGTAAGCGCCCCAATCCGCCGAGAGTTGCCTCTTGCCCGATTACATGGCCCCCGTGACAGTGCGCTCGCACTACCCCCGTATGCCAGGAAACTCCCCCCTCGACCTGTCGTCCAGTGGAATGCGGCAGGGCTTGTGAGTTGTCATGTGCCTATGGCGAGATTTCACATTCCGGTAACCCGGGCCCGTACCATCTCGCCATGGCCAAGGCACCCGTTCTCACCCCGCAGGCGCACGATTTCCCGCGCTGGTACCAGGACTTGATCACCAAGGCGGAACTCGCCGACAACGGTCCGGTGCGCGGCACCATGGTCATCCGACCGTACGGCTACGGGCTGTGGGAGCGGATGCAGGCGGAGATGGACGCCCGCATCAAGGAGACGGGCACCCAGAACGCGTACTTCCCCCTGCTGATCCCCGAGTCGTACCTGACCAGGGAGGCGGACCACGTCGAGGGCTTCGCGCCCGAGCTCGCCGTGGTCACGCACGGCGGCGGCAAGGAACTCGAAGAGCCCGCCGTGGTCCGGCCCACGTCAGAGATGATCATCAACGATTACTTCTCGAAGTGGGTGCAGAGCTACCGTGACCTGCCGCTGCTCATCAACCAGTGGGCGAACGTCGTCCGCTGGGAACTGCGGCCGCGGCTCTTCCTGCGCACGTCCGAGTTCCTCTGGCAGGAGGGCCACACCGCGCACGCCACGTTCGAGGAGGCGCGCGACTTCGCCTCGCACATCCACCGGCGGGTCTACGAGGACTTCATGCTGAACGTCCTCGCGATGGACGTCGTCCCCGGCCGCAAGACCGTCAAGGAGCGGTTCGCCGGTGCGATCAACACCCTCACCCTCGAAGGCATGATGGGTGACGGCAAGGCCCTCCAGATGGCCACCAGCCACGAACTGGGCCAGAACTTCGCCAAGGCCTTCAACACCCGGTACCTGTCCAGGGACGGCCGGCAGGAGCTGGTCTGGCAGACCTCCTGGGGCTCCACCACCCGCATGATCGGCGCCCTGGTGATGATGCACGGCGACGACAGCGGTCTGCGCGTCCCGCCGCGACTGGCGCAGATCCAGGCCGTGGTCCTCGCGATCAAGGGCGACGAGGCGGTTCTGGCCAAGGTCCGCGAGCTCGGCGACCGGCTGAAGGCGGCCGGAGTCCGCGTCCACGTCGACGACCGCACCGACACCCCCTTCGGCCGTCGTGCCGTCGACTGGGAGCTCAAGGGCGTCCCCGTGCGCATCGAGGTCGGACCGCGCGACCTGGAGAACGGCACCGCGATGCTGGCGCGCCGCATCCCCGGGGGCAAGGAGCCGGTGTCCCTGGACGCCCTGGTGTCGCTGCTGCCCGAGGTCCTCGAGGAGGACCAGGCCCTGCTGCTGAAGCAGTCCCGCGAGCGCCGCGAGGCACGGACGACCGAGGTGTCCACGTTCGAGGAGGCGGTCGAGGCCGCCACCACCGGCGGCTGGGCGCGCATCCCGTGGGCCGCACTCGGCGAGGAGGGCGAGGCCAAGCTGGCCGATCACGCGGTGACCGTACGGTGTCTGGTAGCCGAGGACGGGTCGGTGCCGGACGCCGACGACGCACCGGGTAACGTCGCGGTCGTCGCACGCGCTTACTGAGTGGGGCGCACGGCGACCGAAACGCCTCTTGCGTATCCGCTGACCCCTGGTACCCCGGCGTGGGGACGTCCGCTACGCGCCGGGGCGTACGCGGGGCTACGCACCACCTTGTGGTGAGCTGCGAGGCTTCTCCACAGATCAGCGCACCCGCCCTCGTCGGGACGCATCAGAGGCAACTGACGGGTACGTGCAAATTATTTGGGATGGCCCGGAATCGGAACACTGGGGCACCCCGGCTCGTTGTCATTACGTGAGCACGACACAGACACCACCTGTTCTCGCCGCAGAGCTGGCACAGGCGTGGGCCGACATTCAGCGGTACCACCCCGAGCTGCCCGACCTTGCCGCGCCAGAGTCCCTGATCGGGGAGTCGTCGTCCGCGTGCGGTCACGAGCTCTCCTTCGAGCGACTGCTCCATGAGGCAGTCCATGGCGTCGCCGCCGCGCGCGGCGTCCGCGACACCTCCCGTGCCGGCCGCTACCACAACCGCAGATTCCTCGCGATCGCCGAGGAGCTGGGCCTGGACCACCCCGAGGAACCGCATCCCAGCAGCGGTTTCTCGCTGGTCACGCTCAGTCCCGAGGCGAAGCGCCGCTACCGCCCGACGATGGAACGCCTCCAGCGGGCCCTGAAGGCCCACACGGCGGCGACCTCCTCCGACACCTCCCGCACCTTCCGGGGCCCGGCCGCGCGCCACGGCTCCTCCGGCGGCGGTGTGCGCGTCAAGGCGGTCTGCGACTGCGGCCGCAACGTCCGCGTCGTCCCGTCGGTCCTCGCCCAGGCCCCCATCGTCTGCGGCGGCTGCGGCAAGCCGTTCCGCATCCCGGACGTGGTGGGAGCAGGAGCGGTGGCGAGCTGACGCCCGCACCGGCATCTCGTGGCTGCCGGTCCGGACGGGAGTCCGCGCACCCGACGTACGCCACCACCACGTCGGGTGCCGCTCCGGCGTGCCCGCACGGCGGCTCGCACCCCGGCCGGGAGCGGCCCGCAGGGTATGGCACAATGGCTAGCTGTACTCGACAGCCGCACAGGACCCCTCTCTCCTCCGGCTGACGCGTCCATCGGGCACTCGGGTACCGCAACCCCACGCGGCTTCTCTCGCCGTGCCCAACCACGTCAAATCCAGGAGAACCCACTCCCGTGGCAGTCAAGATCAAGCTGAAGCGTCTGGGCAAGATCCGTTCGCCTCACTACCGCATCGTCGTCGCCGACTCCCGTACCCGCCGTGACGGCCGGGCCATCGAGGAGATCGGCAAGTACCACCCGACGTACAACCCGTCGGTGATCGAGGTCGACGCCGAGCGTGTGGCGTACTGGCTCGGTGTCGGCGCCCAGCCGACCGAGCCCGTGATGGCCATCCTCAAGAAGACCGGCGACTGGCAGAAGTTCAAGGGCGAGCCCGCCCCGGCTCCGCTGCTGCAGGCGGCCGAGAAGTCGGCGCGTCCGTCCTTCGAGGCTCTGGCCGGCGAGGACGAGGGCAAGGGTGAGGCCATCACCCAGAAGAAGAAGGCTGAGAAGAAGGACGAGGCCGCCGCCGAGTCCGCTTCGACCGAGGCCTGAGCATGCTCGAGGAGGCTCTCGAGCACCTCGTGAAGGGCATCGTCGACAACCCTGACGATGTGCAGGTCGCCTCGCGCAACCTGCGCCGCGGCCGTGTGCTCGAGGTCCGGGTCCACCCGGACGACCTCGGCAAGGTGATCGGCCGCAACGGCCGCACCGCACGCGCCCTGCGTACCGTCGTGGGCGCCATCGGCGGTCGCGGTGTCCGCGTCGACCTCGTCGACGTGGACCACGTCCGCTGACGCTTATCGCAACCGGCTCGGGCCGGGGAGGGCCTTCAGGGCCGTCCCCGGCCCGCAGTCGTACGACAGGAGAGTTGGACACGTGCAGCTGGTAGTCGCACGGATCGGCCGTGCCCATGGCATCAAGGGTGAGGTCACCGTCGAGGTACGCACCGACGAGCCGGAACTCAGGCTCGCGCCCGGCGCCGTACTCGCCACGGATCCCGCCGCCACGGGACCGCTCACCATCGAGACGGGCCGCGTCCACAGCGGCCGCCTCCTGCTGCGCTTCGAGGGCGTCAGCGACCGCAGCGCCGCCGAGGCCCTGCGCAACACCCTCCTGATCGCCGAGATCGACCCGGACGAGCTGCCCGAGGGCGAGGACGAGTACTACGACCACCAGCTCATCGACCTCGACGTGGTCACCGCCGACGGCACCGAGGTCGGGCGTATCACGGAGATCTCGCACCTGCCCACGCAGGACCTGTTCATCGTGGAGCGCCCCGACGGCAGCGAGGTGCTGATTCCCTTCGTGGAGGAGATCGTCACCGAGATCGACCTCGAGGAGCAGAAGGCCGTCATCACCCCGCCGCCCGGCCTGATCGACGACCGGGCCGAGATCGCGTCCAGCCGGGAAGAGTCGTAATGCGCCTCGACGTCGTCACGATCTTCCCGGAGTACCTGGAACCGCTGAACGTCTCCCTCGTCGGCAAGGCACGCGCGCGTGGACAGCTGAACGTCCATGTGCACGACCTGCGTTCGTGGACCTACGACCGTCACAACACCGTCGACGACACGCCCTACGGCGGCGGCCCCGGCATGGTCATGAAGACCGGGCCCTGGGGGGACGCGCTCGACTCCGTCCTCGCCGACGGCTACGAGACGGGCGCCGGGGCCCCCGCCCTGATCGTGCCCACGCCCAGCGGACGCCCCTTCACCCAGGAACTCGCCGTCCACCTCTCCGAGCGCCCCTGGCTGATCTTCACGCCGGCCCGCTACGAGGGCATCGACCGCCGCGTCGTCGACGAGTACGCGACGCGGATGCCGGTCTACGAGGTGTCCATCGGCGACTACGTCCTCGCCGGCGGCGAGGCGGCCGTCCTGGTCGTCACGGAGGCCGTGGCGCGGCTGCTGCCGGGTGTCCTCGGCAACGCCGAGTCCCACCGGGACGACTCCTTCGCGCCCGGCGCGATGGCGAGCCTGCTGGAGGGCCCCGTCTACACCAAGCCGCCCGAGTGGCGCGGCCGGGACATCCCCGAGGTGCTGCTCAGCGGCCACCACGGCAAGATCGCCCGCTGGCGCCGGGACGAGGCCCTGAAGCGCACCACGGCCCACCGGCCCGACCTGATCGAGCGGTGCGACCCGAAGGCCTTCGACAAGAAGGACCGCGAGATGCTCTCCATCCTGGGCTGGGCACCGGACCCCGAGGGGGAGCCGTACGGCCGATTTTGGCGCAGGACCGAGGGCCTGGCAGAATAGACCGCTGTTGTGCGTCCGTCCGGCGTGCGCCCCTGCCACAGGGGGAGACGACGCCCGTCCCGACGCGCACAGCTCTGATCCGAAACACCTAGTTTCCGTTGATGACCTGTGGCATCAGCGAAGAAAGCAGACGAAATGTCTCACCTGCTCGACACCGTCGACTCCGCGTCGCTGCGCAGCGACGTCCCCGCCTTCCGTCCGGGCGACACGGTCAACGTGCACGTCCGCGTCATCGAGGGCAACCGCTCCCGTGTGCAGCAGTTCAAGGGCGTCGTGATCCGCCGCCAGGGTTCGGGCGTGCGCGAGACCTTCACGGTCCGCAAGGTCTCCTTCTCCGTCGGCGTCGAGCGCACCTTCCCGGTGCACACCCCGATCGTGGAGAAGATCGAGCTCGTCACCAAGGGTGACGTCCGCCGCGCCAAGCTGTACTACCTCCGCGAGCTGCGCGGCAAGGCCGCGAAGATCAAGGAGAAGCGCGAGAGCTGAGCGCTCTCCGGGGTTCGCGTCGGGGCCGGATAGCATCTGGCTCCGATGGACACCGAAGCACAGTCGACGGAGCGCGACCGCTCCTCCCGCCCTTCCGACTCCGAGGAGACCTCGGACCCCGGAGGGCCGGAGGAACGGTCGCGTTTCGCGTTGGTGTCCCGTGCCGCCGAGTGGCTGCCCGGCGGCCGGATCACTCTGACCCTGCTCACGTGCCTGCTGTTCCTGCTCCTGCTCAGCACCTTCGTGCTGCGGCCGTTCCAGATTCCCAGCGGATCCATGGAAAAGGCATTGAGGATCGGAGACCGGGTTCTCGTAAATAAGTTGGCGTACCGTTTCGGTGCCGCGCCGCAGCGGGGAGACATCGTCGTGTTCGACGGGACCGGGTACTTCGGGCACGCGGACTACATCAAGCGCGTTGTAGGCGTGGGGGGAGACCACGTGGTCTGCTGCGACAAGGACGGGAGGATCCAGGTGAACGGCCGGCCGGTCGACGAGTCGCGCTTCCTGTACCCCGGCGACAGCCCCTCCACGGTGTCCTTCGACGTCGCCGTACCCGACGGCACTCTCTTCGTCCTCGGCGACCACCGCAGCCGGTCCAGCGACTCCCGCGACCACCTCGGCTCGCCGGGCGGCGGCATGGTGCCGGTCGCCGACGTGATCGGCCGGGCCGACTGGATCGTCTGGCCCGCCGGCCACGCGGTCCGCCTGCACCGCCCCGACGCCTACGCGCACGTGCCCGCACCCGCCGCCGGAAGGGCGGGCGCCCATGGGTAACCGCGGCAAACCGCGCGGCGTCGTCAGCAACGCCGCGGAGAACCTGCTGCCCACCGGCGCCCGGCGCACCTCCGCCCCGTCCGGCGGTGGCCGAACGCGCGCCGAGCGGCGCAAGCTCCAGCGCAAGGTCAAGCGGCGCCGCAGGCGCGGCGCCGTCAAGGAGATACCTCTCCTCGTCGGCGTCGCGGTCCTCATAGCCCTCGTCCTGAAGACGTTCCTCGTCCAGGCCTTCGTCATCCCGTCCGGCTCGATGGAGCAGACGATCCAGATCGGCGACCGCGTGCTGGTCGACAAGTTCACCCCGTGGTTCGGCTCCAAGCCGCAGCGCGGGGACGTCGTGGTGTTCAAGGACCCCGGTGGCTGGCTCCAGGACGAGCAGACGACGACCCCGAAGGACGACCCCGTCGTCATCAAGCAGGTCAAGGAAGGCCTCACCTTCATCGGTCTGTTGCCGTCCGACAACGAGAAGGACCTCATCAAGCGGGTCGTCGGCGTCGGCGGTGACCGCGTCAAGTGCTGCGACGGACAAGGGCGCGTGACCGTCAACGGCATCCCGCTGAACGAGGACTACCTGTACCCCGGCGCAGCCCCGTCCGACACGCCGTTCGAGATCACCGTCCCCCAGGGCCGGCTGTGGGTGATGGGCGACCACCGGAACAACTCCGCGGACTCCCGCGCCCACCAGGACACCGACTACGGCGGCACGGTCTCCGAGGACGAGGTGGTGGGCCGCGCCATGGTCATCGCCTGGCCCTTCGGGCACTGGAACATGCTCGACGAACCACAGACCTACGCCTCCGTGTCGGACTGGGCCGGGTCGACCGCTGCGCCCCCGCTGTCGCATAGGGTTGCTTCCGACGATTCGAACGGAACGATCCAGCTCCCGACCCCTGCGGAACTCCCGCTCGTTATGGGAGTGGTGGGCCTGCGCCGCGTATGGGGCAGGCGGCGGCACACAGTGAGGAGTTGGCGTGGGGGATGTGGCGGTTGGCGCACGGTCCGGACACGACGGGGAGGAGCACCGCGGAAGCCCCGCGGAATCCACCGTCCCGGCCGCGGACAGCGCCGTGACCTCCGGGAATGACTCCGGGGCAGCCAAGGACGACAGGGTGACGGGCGAGCACACGACAGCCGAGGGACAGGGGCCGGGCGGCACGGCCCGCACAGCGAAGAAGCCACGCTCCTTCTGGAAGGAGCTGCCCATCCTGATCGGCATCGCGCTGGTGCTCGCGCTGCTGATCAAGACCTTCCTGGTGCAGGCGTTCTCCATCCCCTCCGACTCGATGCAGAACACGCTCCAGCAGGGCGACCGCGTGCTGGTCGACAAGCTCACCCCCTGGTTCGGCTCCGAACCGGAGCGGGGCGAGGTCGTCGTCTTCCACGACCCGGACAACTGGCTGGCGGGCGAGCCGACGACGGACCCGAACGCGCTCCAGACGTTCCTCAGCTGGATCGGCCTCATGCCGTCGGCGGAGGAGAAGGACCTCATCAAGCGCGTCATCGGCGTCGGCGGCGACACGGTCGAGTGCAAGAACACCGGCCCGCTGAGGGTCAACGGCAAGGCGCTGGACGAGAAGTCGTACGTCTACGCCGGCAACACGCCGTGCAGCGTCGACGACCAGGGTGGCCAATTCAAGGTAAAGGTTCCCGAGGGCTACATCTGGGTCATGGGGGACCACCGGCAGAACTCCCGGGACTCCCGCTACAACCAATCGGACGCGCATCACGGCATGGTGCCGGTGAAGGACGTCGTCGGCCGTGCCGTCGTCATCGCCTGGCCGGTCAACCGCTGGGACAACCTGCCGGTGCCGGACACCTTTGACCAGAGCGGCCTGGGCGCCCAGCCGGCCGCGGCCGGTCTGCCGGCGGCGCCGCAGGGACTCGCGCTCGCCGGTGTGGTGCCGGTGGTGTGGTGGCGCCGCAGGAAGCAGTGATTCCGACGGCGGGCTGACCCTGGTCGGTACCCCCGGGTAGGGTGCGGACCCATGGGTGGCGAGAGCATGACGCACACGGTCCCGCGCAGCGGTGGCCCGAGCACGGGCCCGGTGGGCAGCCGGACCGGACAGCGCTTGTCCGGACTGGCCGTCGCGCTGGGCCTCGTGTTGTTCCTCGGGGGGTTCGCCTGGGGAGCGGTGGTCTACCGGCCGTACACCGTTCCGACCGGCTCGATGACGCCGACGATCGGCGCGGGCGACCGGATCCTCGCGCAGCGCGTCGACGGCGCCGAGGTGCGCCGTGGGGACGTCGTCGTCTTCAAGGACACGACCTGGGCCAACGCCCCGATGGTCAAGCGCGTGGTCGCCGTCGGCGGTGACACGGTCTCCTGCTGCCAGGACGGCAAGCTGAAGGTCAACGGCAAGGAGATCGACGAGACCTACCTGCCCAAGGGCAAACCGGCCGAGATCAGCAACTTCCCGACCGTGACCGTCCCCGAGGGCCGGCTGTTCCTGCTCGGTGACGAGCGCGACAGCTCCCTGGACTCCACCGCCCACCTGACCGACGCCGCCGGCGGCACGGTGGCGCGCAGTGCCGTGGACGCGCGGGTGGACGCCGTCGTCTATCCCATGAACGGCATGCTGCCGCGCCCCACCGGCTTCGAGCCGCTCGGCACCCTGTCCTCGCCCGGTCCGCTGCGGACGATCACCGCCGCGGTGATCGCCGGTGCCGTGCTCGTCCTGGCCGGAGGCGCCTACGGGCCCATCGCCAAGCGCACGGGCAACGCCAGGGCCCGGCGGGCGAGCGCGGAGCCCGCGGGTGCCCGCTGAGGCCGTGGGGGCGGGCGACGACACCTACGAGGGCGGACTGCGCAAGGTCGCCCGGGTGGTACTGCTCGACCCGCAGGACCGCATCCTGCTGCTGCACGGGCACGAGCCGGACGATCCCGCCGACGACTGGTGGTTCACCCCCGGTGGCGGCGTCGAGGGCGACGAGACCCGTGAAGAAGCCGCACTGAGGGAACTCGCCGAGGAGACGGGCATCACCGAGGTCGAGCTCGGCCCGGTGCTGTGGCGGCGGATGTGCTCGTTCCCGTTCGCGGGTCGCCGCTGGGACCAGGACGAGTGGTACTACCTGGCTCGAACGGACCGCACGGCGATCCAGGCCGCGGGGCTGACCGAGCTGGAACGGCGCAGTGTCGCCGGAGCGCGCTGGTGGACGTGTCCGGAACTGTCCCGGGCACATGAGACGGTGTATCCGACCAGACTCGCCGGGCTGCTGCGCACGCTGCTCGACGAAGGTCCCCCGGCCAGGCCCGTGATCCTTGACCCGGAAATCGTCTGAGGGCTCACGGTACTGGCGCACAATGGTGGGATCGCACGGCTGAAGGGGAACATGCCATGAGCGCCGAGGACCTCGAGAAGTACGAGACCGAGATGGAGCTGAAGCTCTACCGGGAGTACCGCGATGTCGTCGGTCTGTTCAAATACGTGATCGAGACCGAGCGGCGCTTCTACCTGACCAACGACTACGAGATGCAGGTGCACTCGGTCCAGGGTGAGGTGTTCTTCGAGGTGTCCATGGCGGACGCCTGGGTGTGGGACATGTACCGGCCGGCGCGGTTCGTGAAGCAGGTCCGGGTCCTCACGTTCAAGGACGTGAACATCGAGGAGCTGAACAAGAGCGATCTCGAGCTGCCGAGCGGGTGACCGCGTGAGTCACCGAGTGGGTGACGGGGTTTTCCACAATCGCTGAGCCGTCCACCAAGATCCACTTCGTGGGGAAGGCTGCGTGATCGTTGGCGCCGGAGGTGGTGCCGACATGAACGCACATAGGGCACGCAGCGCACTGGGCAAGTACGGCGAGAGCCTGGCCGCACGGCGGCTGGCCGAGGCCGGTCTGACGGTGCTGGAGCGCAACTGGCGCTCCGGCCGGACCGGTGAGATCGACATCGTGGCCAGGGACGGGGACGTCCTGGTCGTCTGCGAGGTGAAGACCCGCAGGGAGGGCCCCTTCGGTCATCCGATGGCGGCCGTGACCCCGCAGAAGGCGGAGCGCCTGCGGGACCTCGCCGAGCGGTGGATCCAGACCCACGGGGGCGCACCGCCCGGCGGGGTCCGCATCGACGTGGTAGGGGTCCTGCTGCCGGCCCGCGGCGCGGCCGTGGTCGAGCACGTGCGAGGGGTGGCCTGATGGGGTTCGCCCGTACGTGTTCGGTGGCGCTGGTGGGTGTCGAGGGCGTGGTCGTCGAGGTGCAGGCCGACCTCGAACCGGGCGTCGCGGCGTTCACCCTGGTGGGGCTGCCCGACAAGAGCCTCACGGAGAGCCGGGACCGGGTGCGCGCCGCGGTCGTCAACTCGGGCGCGGCCTGGCCCCAGAAAAAACTCACGGTCGGCCTGAGCCCGGCCTCGGTGCCGAAGTCGGGCAGCGGCTTCGACCTGTCAAGGGTGGCACTCAGACGCTTTTAAGCCGTACCCTCCTCGGCATGACCAACCCTCCCCGCGCTGGCCGACGCATGGTCATCTACGCCCGGATCAGCGACGACCGAGAAGGCAGACAGAACGGCGTCGACCGCCAGGAGCGGCAATGCCGCACCCTCGCTGACAAGAACGGTGACGAGATCGTCGCCGTCTTCACCGATGACGACCGGTCCGCATACAGCGGCAAGCCGCGCCCGGACTACCTCAAGATGCTCGCCTTCCTCCGCGCCGGCCACGCCGAGGGCGCTTACGCCCTGGCCCCGACGCGCTTCTACAGGCGACTCGACGACGGCCTTGAGTTCTTCAAGCTGATCGCCGAGAAGGGCCTCGAGGTCGAGACCGTCAAGGCGGGCCGCTACAACCTGGCAACCGCGGACGGGCGCCGTGACGCTCTGCGCGCGGCAGTCGACGCCCAGCACGAAGCCGAGCAGATCAGCGAACGCGTCCGGGATGCAAAGGCGGACAACCTGGCGAAGGGTGAGTACCGCGGCGGCCCCCGCCCGTTCGGCTACGAGGCCGACGGCATCACCCCCCGCTCACTGGAATGCCCGCAGTGCCCCGCCCCGGACGGATTCGCCATCAAGCGCGAGGACGACGAGGAGACGGGCAGCTTCACCGTCGTGGCCGTCTGTGTGGCATGCGGGGCAGACGCAGAGGTCGCAGACGGCTCCGAGGCATGGCACGCGGAAAAAGCCACGGACGCCATCATCGCCGGAGACAGTCTGCGCTCGGAGTGTCGGGCCCTGGCGGCCGCTGGAATCCGCACGGTGCCTCGCCGGTACAAGCAGCCCGACGGCAGCCGCGGGGAGCCCGAGTCGCGGGAGTGGACGCCCACAGAGCTGCGCAAGATGTTGCTGCGTCCCCGCAATGCCGGGCTCATCGAGCACAAGGGCGAGATCGTAGGCAAGGCCTCATGGCCGCCTCTGGTGCCCGAGGAGAAGTGGCGGGCATGCAAGGCCATCTTGGAGCGCCCCGAGCGTCGTACGACACCAGGGAACGGGCGTGTGTGGCTCGGTACGGGCCTGTACCGCTGCGGTTTCGACGAGTGCACCGAGACCGTGCGCTGCTCGACCTCGGGCAAGGGGACCGGCCGCGTGCATGTGCCGGCGTACCGCTGCCGCACGGGCAAGCACGTCACCCGGGTGGCCGCTCCACTGGACGAGCACATCACCAACCTCGTCTTGGTGCGACTGTCCCGACCTGATGCTGCCGCTGCCCTGGTGCCGCCTGCCCGGTCGGCTGAGAAACAGGAGGATCTCGCGGCCGCTGCAAACGCACTGCGGGGCAAGCTCGACTCCCTGGCAGCCGACTACGCGGAGGACCTCATCACGCGGCAGCAGATGCTCGACGGGACCGCGCTGACCAGACAGCGGCTGGATCAGGTCGAGGCACGGATGGCGGCGCAGGCGCAGCAGTCGGTGCTGGCAGGGCTGCCGCTCGGTACGCCGAAGGTGGTCGAGGAGTGGCCGGACTATCACCTGGACAAGAAGCGGGCGATTGTGGACGCGCTGATGACGGTCACCCTGCTGCCCGCGCGTCGTGGGAGGCCGGCGGGGTTCCAGCCGGGGGTGACGAAGTCCTACTTCAACCCGGACGCCGTGCGCATCGACTGGAAGCGGCCTGGCTGATCAAGGGGAGCGGCCCGGCCGGGGGAGTCCCTGGCCGGGCCCTTTGCTGTCGCCGAGCGCTCAGGTGTCGGCCTGCTCGCGGGCCTTGGCCCGGGCGGCGTGCAGCGGGTTGTTCGCCTTGCCCTGGGCGGGCTCGACGTAGTGCTTCCGAACCGTCTGGGAGCCGGGCTTCCACCGGCCTTGTGCGGTCGGGTCGCCGCCCGCATCAGCGATCTCCTGCGCCGGGCCGCGCCGGGCACCGTGCGCGGTCGCCGGGCGGCCGTCCGGGCCCTTCACCCCGGCGAGGGCGGCCCGGGTCTTGAAGACGTCGCCGATGGCGTCGGGGCTGAGGAAGTCGCCCCGCGGCCCGGAGCGCGGGCGGATAGTGCCGCCTCGGGTGATGTGCCGGAACAGCGGCCCGGACGTGATGCCCTGATGGCGCAGCTCCTCCAGCCACGCCCGTACCCGGCGGACGGGGCACACGGCAGGCTCGTCGGGGTCGGCCGGGACGAACGTGGACTCGCCCTTGGCGGCCTGGTCGGTCTTGGAGAACGCCACCAGAACGGTGACGCCGTCGTTCTCGACGACCAGCTGCTCGATCAGGAGGTTCGCGAGCTCGCTGCGCCGGGCGAGCATCCCCCAGCCGAGCGTGAGCAGCGCGGCATCCCGCAGGGCCCTGGGCCGCTCGCGGTCGTCCTGGGCGGTGCAGGTGCCGACCATGGCGGCGAGGGCAGGCGTACGAATCGGCGGGGCCTTCCTGGGGGTGCGGCGGCGGGCCCACTCCCGGGAGTGCTTGCGGAGGATCTGCCGGGCCTCCTTCGTGCCGGGCTGCTGCCCGTCGGGGTGGGCGGAGCGGATCGCCGACATGTGTACCTGGACGGACGTGGGCGCCATGTCCCGCTGCACCAGGTGCCCGACGTACTCCACGAACGTCGCCGTGGTGCACGGCATGGCCACGCGGCCGTTCTCCTCGCACCAGGTGCGGAACTGGCCGAGGGCGGAGCCGTAGGTGCGGGAGGTGTTGGCGGGGGGCGCCTCGTCGATCAGGTCGGCCGTCTCGCGCGAGATCCGGAAGTCTGCCTCTGTGTACTTCGGGAGGTCGGCCGTCGTCGGGACCGGGGCGCCGGGGCGGAGCAGGGTGTGCCGGTCCACGAGGGCGCGGGGTGCCGGCTTCTCCGCGACGGCGGGTAGCGCGCGGCCCTCGTCGTCGTCCACCAGTTCGGCGTCGACCACCTCAACAACGGTTCCGGAGTCGATCACTGACCCTCCCTCAAACTAGCCTTGTATAAGGGAAATTATACGGAGCTACCCCCGGTAAGGGGGTGGCCCTAGGTCCATGCCCGAGTTGACTCGCGCCCATATCGTCGACTGTATGCACACGGTGACTCGGCAGCGGCGTACCCCTCCGGCGGGACTCGGGGAGGCGCTGCGCCAGGCGCGCGACGAAGCCGGCCTCTCTCAGGGCGCGGTGGCGGCCGCGGTCGGCGTCCGGCCGGACTACATCTCGAAGTTGGAGCGCGGCGAGCGCTGCCCATCCGTGAAGGTGGCGCAGGCGCTCGCTTCGGTACTGGAACTGCGAGCGGCAGGGTCGGCTCTGCTGTCGGCCGCGGCGGTCGACGACGCCGGCCGATCGCACCCGTGGCGCACTCGGCAGCAATGAACCCCTCACCTGTGCAGGCGGGGGGTTCAGGGGAGCAGGTCAGTCTTCGTTGACTGGCGAGGTGGCGACGGCTGAGAAGTCGGGGCCCCCCTTGTACTCGAGTCCCTCTTGCTTGGCGCCGTGCAACCAGGTGCGTACCGTCCCGGGGGCGACTCCGCGCTTCTCCGCGACGAAGGCCGCTGGCGCCTTCTCTCCCGCCGCGATGGCTGCGGCGTACTCGAGTTGGACCTCGGCCAGCCGGATAAGGCGCTTCCATCGACGCAGGGCCCCTGGTCCGTCGTCCGGGTTCACGTCGGGGTGTCGCTCGCGAACCATCTCGGCTGCGCGCTCAGGGATTAGTTCGGGCGGCGGCGCCATCTCGACCATCCGGATTCCAGATGTGAGCGGAGCGCCACTGGGTGCGCGCAACCCCAGGGATAGAGCGAGGCGAGCGGCGCGCTCGAGCTGCGTCACCGGCAGGTCCCGGATGAGGGTGGCGGCGAGAGGCTGCCACGCTGACGCCTCGAGATCAGGGGCCTGCTGGATCCGGATGCCATAGGGGCCTTCGATGCGCTCCCCGTCCCGAATCACGTACTCGATGCGGACGAGGACATGCGGATATGTGACGGGGACGAGGGACACCAGTGAACGGGCGAGGTTTCCGGGTGCGCCTTCGATGGGCTCCGGATCCGTGATCCAGACGCGATGGCTTTGGGGGGCGGTCATGATGCTCATCCTGCCCGCCTCCAGCCCGAAGCGCAACGCCAACGGGAGGCGCACGGGAACTCGCATGGAGCGACGTTCTGATGCGTAGTCCCGAATGAGTTCCATAACGCTCCCGGGATGTGCTTAGATAGTCCCATGACCACCGAAGACCTTCGGCGGATCAGCGCAGTTCGCGTGCTTGTCGCCAGCGGCAAGGTGCGGGAGCGGCGCGAGAACCGCAGACTCACGCTCCGAGAGATCGCCGATTCCGTCGGCGCCAGCGTGTCGACCGTGCACCGCTGGGAGCAGGGCACCGCAGCTCCGCGCAGCGCGGCCGCTCTCCGGCTGGCTGACGTCCTTGACATCACGTCGAGCGTCGCCTGATGGACGCCGAGAAGCTCGCGGCAGAAGCCGCAGCCCGCGGCGATAAGGCCGGCGAGGCCTACTGGCTGGGGGTGCAGCGGCTCGTGAACGAGGCCCCGCCGCTCAGCCCCGAGCAGGTCGCCCGGCTTCAGGTCCTCATCTGGACCGACCCCGCGCCGCACATCACGGCCGCATGAGAGCGGCCCGGCCGTCGGTGTCATCACCACCAGCGACCGGGCCTGAACGTCCCACCAACGACGAAGCCCCCGGCTCATCGCCTGCCAGCGACCGAGGGCCCGTCATCTCAGAGAAGGAGAAGACGTTGTCTCACCAGCTTAAGACCATCCCCGCCCTGGACACCACGCCCACCGGCCGGGTCCCGTTCCTCGTCGACGAGCCGCGCGAGCACGGCACGGACCCGGAGCAGGCCGCGCGCGTCGAGGTGGCCGTCGACCGGATCATCGGGGCCCTCGTCGAGCACGGCCGGAAGTACACCGCCGAGACCCTGCACGAGACCCTCGCCCGCGAGGCCGCCGAGCGGGAGGCGGGCCGGATCCCGCGCCCCTGCGACGTCTACGACTGGTGCGACGACGTCGACACGCACGACGACCACTGCGGCCCGGAGTTCTTCGTGCGGTCCTTCGACCGGCACGGCGAGCCCCTCGTGTTCGCCTGCCTCGCCGAGATCGGCGACCAGGCGCCCGCCGTCTCGTTCATGGGCGACGACCTCACCCCCGAGCAGACCCGCATCACGGCCGCACGGCTGCGGGAGCTGGCCGACGCCATGGACGGCATGGCCGCCACGGTCGAGGCCGCCCAGCAGGACGGTCCGCAGGCGTGACCTGCCTCCCTCGTCCCCTCGCTTCCGCCCTGCTCGTGGCCGGGCGGAGCCCGGGGCCCTGACCCACGGCGCGGCTCCGCCACCCCGCGCCCACGACGTCCCCCAGACCCTGGCCGGCCGCCCACCGGCCGCCCTCTCGGCAAGGACCCGAACGTGAACGAAAACCGTGTCGCCCGTCCAGGCGACAAGCGCCCCGCGGCCACCGCGGGCACCGGGGCGTGGCGTGCCCCGACCGGCACCGACCAGGTGGCTCTGTGGGCGTCGGCCCGAGTGACCGAGCTCATCGGCGATCAGCGCCAGCCAGTGCCCGCCTACGGCACGCAGGAGTGGCAGCAGCTCGGAACCAACGATCAGCGCAGGTTCGCGGCCGTCCTCACGGCCGCCGAGCTCTGGCGTCAGTACGGCGACGAGGATGCCTTGCTGGCCTGGTTCAAAGAGGCTTCCGCACCGCACGCTCCGATCGCCGAGCGGCGGACGCTCGCGGAGCTGGACGCCCTCGCGCAGCCTCGACCGACGCGCCCTGTACAGGCCTCCGAAGGGTGGCCACCGGTCGCGATCCCCGGTCGGCCGGGCTGGTACCGGTGCCTCCGTGACGGCCGTCAGGTCGACGTGCAGAAGCGGCAGGTGGCGGCATGAGTGCAACCGTCACCAAGCTGTCCCCGCGCTCCGACGAGGCGACGGTACGGATCGCGGGTGTGGTTCTCGTCGACCTCTCCGAGCACGTCGACCGGGACACCCTGATGTCGTTCCGGCCGACCGTGGACATCCCCCCGTGCGGGTTCCCGCCCGGCACGAACGTCGAGGTGCACATCGGTGGGGCGCGCGGCGTGTACGAGGGCGACGCGAACCTGCGGGCGCTCGTCGCCGCTGCTCACGCCTGCACGATCGTCGTGAAGGGCTTCGACGCTAACGGCGTGATCGAGGCGCAGCGGGTGCTGACCCGCCTGGCCGGCATGACCCCACGGCCCGAGCGGCTCGGCTGCGAGCGCGGCGGATGCGAACTCCTCTACGGCCCTGCCGACCTTGAAGGGCCCCGCCGGTGACGAACATGCCCGACCTCTGCGTACACCCGACCCGCGACGGCGGGGTGTGCGGGCTGGCGTATGCGACCCACCAGACGGGCCTGCTGGGGCACGAGTTCGCAGGCAGGGAAGACCTGTGGGCGACCGAGCCCTATGGCGAGTCAGAGTCTGAGGTCGAGAGAGCAGGATCAGAAGGCCGTGAGAGCAGCCGTCGCCCGCGCTCCCTGCTCTTGCGGCCCGCCTCCGGTATTCAGATCCGTCCGGTCCGCTGGCTGTGGGACACCACACCAGAGGGGGCCCTGCCAACATCGCACGGCCGGATCCCGATGCACTCCCTCGTACTTGCAGCTGGCGGTCCTGGGCTCGGCAAGTCGCAGTACGCGGTATGGCTCACCGCCCAGATCACCCGCGGCCTGCTCCCTGGCGAGTTGTACGGCAAGCCTCGACCGGTCATCTACGCGGCGGCCGAGGACTCGTGGGCGTACACCATCGCTCCCCGACTCATCGCGGCCGACGCCGATATGGACCTCGTCTTTCATGTGACCGTCCAGGACGACGAGCAGCTGCACGCGCGCCTGAGTCTCCCGGTCGATACCTCCCTGCTCGCCCGGGAGGCCGAGGCGCACAGCGTGGCGCTGCTCGTCATGGACCCGCTGCTGTCGTACATCGACAAGACCATCAACGACTACCGGGCCGCAGAGGTCCGGCAGGCCCTTGAGCCCCTTGTCGCCGCGGCAGACCGGCACCGGTTCACCATCCTCGGACTGGCGCACTTCACCAAGGCCGGCGGCTCGGACCCTCTCGCCCGGGTGGCCGGGTCGGGCGCCTTCGGCCAACTGATCCGCTGCCTGATCGCGTTCGCCCGACACGAAGACGAGCAGGGCGACGAGCGGCTCGTCATGTCGCTGGAGAAGAACAACCTTGGCCGCCTCGGACTGCCCTCCCACGAGTACGCGATCCAGCCGGTGACCGTCAACACCCCCGAAGGGCCCTCCTACGTCTCCCGGTTCGTCCTCGGCCCCGAGGTGTCCACCTCCGTCAGGGAGGTCATGCGCGCCGAGAACGAACCCGATGTCGGCCGCGAGGAGACCAACGAGGCCTCCGTGTGGCTGCGGGACTACCTCACCGACCTCGGCGGCGAGGCGGACGCCAAGGAGATCAAGCAGCACGCCAAGGCGGCAGGGTTCAGCAGCTCGGCCATGGACCGCGCCAAGAGGCGTCTCAAGCTCACCTCAACCAACACCGGCTTCGGGAAGGAGAAGCGCGCCATCTGGTCCCTGCCGACCTCCCTCGACACACGCTGACGTGATTGACGGAACTGACGGAATTGGGCCTGACCTGCGGCTCCACAAGATCAGACGAGTGACGAGATTGACGAGATTGGCTGACGAGATTGACGGCCCAATTTCACCAATCTCGTCACCCCGACCCCCAATCTCGTCACCAATCTCGTCAACACAAAACAGCAGGTCAGATCCAATAACACCAATCTCGTCACCTCCCAGCGTGTGTAGGAGAGGGAGGCGACCGATCGAACCCCCTACCTCACGTTGCTGCCCTCCCTGGCGGCCGCCACAGAACAAGGAGTCACCGAATGCCCAACCTCATCCCCGCCGCGCCCGGCTGGTACCTGCGGAGCGAGGCCGTTGGGGCCACCGACCCGATCATTGCCTGGCTCCCCAGCATCGACGGTGACGCCCCGACCCTCCTGCCGTTCGTCCCCGACGGCCGTGGCTACTCACCCACCCTCGTCGACGCCAAGGCGCTGGCGGAGCACGAGTGGGAGGTCGTCTACCTCCCCAACTACGACCCGGCCAGCGTCGATGAGTAGCCACGTCGAGCAGCAGGTACAGGCCCGGATCGCCGCCGCGCGAGCCAAGGCCGAGGCGGACAGACGGCGCCGGCAGGAGTTTGCCGAGGAACGGCAGCACGGCGTCGCCGCCCGGCATGCCGAGAAGCTCCGGCGCCAGGCCGTCAACGACCTCACCGACGAGGAGCGAGCCGGGCCGGTCGGCTACGTCGCCGCCTGCCTCGCTGTCCTCCGCACCGGCCGCAGTCTCGAAGGCGCCAGCGTCGTCCTCGCCGCGGTGCGTCCCTCACGGGACGACGTCGCCGAAGCGCGCCGCATCACCGAGGGCCTCGCCGTCCTGGCCCCCAAGACTCCGGCCGTCGACCGGCGGCCGGCCAACGCGAGCAGAGAGGAGCCCTGATGACCTTGAACGCGATCTCCACCGGTCTCCACAGCATCAGCGGCGCCCTGTGGATGGTGTGCGCCGTGCGGGCGTGGCGGGTGCGCGACCCGGTCGCCCGGCGTCGGGCGTCGGCGCGGCGGGCTCGGGCGTGACCGCCCTTGGTGGGTTTGGAAACTGGACTGGGTTGGCTCCGCTGTGAGTGTTGGCGGGCCGGTAGGCAACGAGAGGTGATCCGGATGGGTGGTTGGGAGTTCGCGGCGGTGGCCGTGGTGTGTCTGACGGTGGCGTTCTCGATGGTCGTGTGGGCCGTCGTACGGGCTGGTCAGGGTTCGCTGCGTGGCCGGGGCGCCTCGGGGGTGCCGGGGGCGGCTGAGCGGGGGCGTACGGGCCGGGAGGGGCAGTCCTGATGGTGCGGACGCGGAAGGTCGGGGCGGCGTTGGCTCGGGTGCGGTCTGAGCTGATGGACGCGGCGGGGCTCGGGCTGCTGGCGACGGGGGTCTTCTCCTGGTCGACGACGGCGGGCTTCCTGGCGGCCGGTGTGGCGGTGCTGGGGATGAACTGGCGCCTGAACGAGGGTGCCGAGTGAGCGGCGGGCACAACCTCGCGGGCGCCCGGCCGGCGCTGGCCCTGGGGATCCCCGAGTTCGTCATGGATGCGCAGGAGCCAGTGCAGTGCCGTGAGGATCCGGACGCGTGGTTCGCGGAGGGGCTGCGGCAGTCGGACGCCGAAGCGTTGTGCGACGGCTGCAGCTTCCTGGATGTGTGTGAGGCGTTTGCGCTGGAGCGGCCTGAACTCTTCGGGGTGTGGGGCGGTACGACGCGGCGTGAGCGGGATCGGCGGCGCCGTGGGGGCCTGGCATTGGGGGCAGGGGCAGTGGCCTCGTAGGGCGGCCGCGGGGCTTTCGTCTCTGAGGCCCTGGTGGTGGCGAATGACCCGGGCGGACGTGTGTCCACCTGGTTACCGGTAGACGGAATCAAGGAGTAACGGCATGAGGATCAGCGAGCAGCAGGTTGAGGCGGCGGAGCAGCGGGCCGTGCTGGCGGAGGGTGAGCGGGATGCGGCGGCGCGGGAGTTGGAGCTGTCGCCGTACTCGGATCTGGCGGCGGCAAAGCACAGTGAGGCGGCGCGTACGGCAGCGCAGCTCCGAGCCAACGCCCGGGAGTTGCGGCAGGCGTACGAGCAGCAGGTGGCGGAGGAGATGCGGCGTGCGTCGCGGCCGGAGCTGGAGAAGGCGGCGGCCGCCGCGATCGGTGCGGCTCGGTCGGAGATGGCGGGGTTGCACGAGGGGTTCGTGGAGGCGTTGGCGGGGGCTCAGGAGGCCCTGGTGGCGCTGGTGGAGGCGGCGGGTGCGTACAACGCGGCGATCGAGTCGCACACGGACGTTCTGGCGGCGGCTGGTCTCGATGCCCGTGGGGGTGAGACGGGTGGCGAGCGGAATTCGCTGGGTGGGGCGCGGCTGAAGGTGGATGGCCGGGTGTACGAGCCGGTGACTGAGGGGGGTGCGCCGGCGTGGGTGCTGCGTCGGGTGGTCGAGGGGCGTGTGTCGAAGTGGCATCACCTGCTGGGTGCGTTGGCGGGTGCGGCGTTGGACGCGGAGCAGAAGGTGCCGGATGTGCTGGCGCAGGCGCCGGAGCTGGCGCCCGGGCGGGGCGGGACGCGGACGCTGGTGGGCGCGTTCAAGTCGCTGCGGGGTTCGAGGTGACGACTGGAGGCATGTCGGCTGCCGAGGGGTGCTGAGCGGCTGTCTGGTGGGCGTGGCGCCCGGTACTCCCTGATGGGCGTGCCGGGTGCTTTCGTGTTGGGTGAATCCTCCAATGCAGGAATCGGCATCCTGCATGGAAACTTGCATACCTCCTTACGATCTTTGTGGGAGGTGGACAGTTATGGCCACGAACGGACATGAGGAGCTCCCGCCGAAGGTGCGGGCGGCGGTGCTGCTGGCGATGGGCCGCAGCGCTGAGGAGATAGGCCCCGAGATCGGGGTGTCGGGCAGGACGGTGCGCCGGTGGCGTCAACGCCCGGAGATGCGGGCGGACATCAGGCGGGTGCGTGTGCGGCTGCTGGAGGGCGCTGTGGCGTCCGTTCGGGCGGGGGTGGGGGAATGAGCCGCTCGAAGTCCCGTAAGCCGCGTAGGAAGCGCCCTGAGCGTGCCGGGGACGTGTTCCTGCGGTTCGAGGGCGCGGAGGACGTGAGGGTCCGCCTGCCGGGGATCACGACCGCGGAGTACGGACGCGTCCGGGACCTGGCGCAGGCCGGACGAATCCACGACCCGCTCGTCATGCGGTTCGTCCGGGCGTTCGCCGACGTGGTGGGGCGGATCGACGGCCAGGCCGTCGACTTGGAGGACTGGTCGGACGCGGAGACGATCGGGTTCCTGCGCTGGCTGGACTTCGTGCCGGCGGACGAGTGGACCGCCCTCGACGACGTCGAGCTCACCCAACTGGCGGGGGGTGCGTCGTGAGCAACGACGTAACGATCACAGTCTCCGTCCGGGACTTGACCGGGCCGGGTTTCCGCTCGGTGAACCACAACATCAACCAGATGCAGCGCAACGCGAACGGCAGCCTCGGCGCGCTGCGCGGTCTGAGTGTTCAGCTCGGCGGCGTCTCCTCTGCGGCTACGGACGCTGGCAGTTCGCTGGGCGGCGGGATGGGGCTGCGGGGGCAGGCCATCGGGGCCGCGGCGGCTCTGGGTACGTCGCTGCTGCCGACGATCGGGGCGTTGGCGCCGATGCTGACGGGTGTCGCGGCCGTCGGTGGCGGGGCGGCCCTGGCGCTCGGCGACCTGAAGAAGAAGGCGAAGGAGCTCAAGGCCCCGTTCGAGGACTGGAAGAAGGCGGCGGAGAAGGCGGTAGCTCCGCATACGGAGAGGGCCGTCAAGTCTCTGAAGGGGGCGATGGCCGACCTGACGCCGGTCATCGAGACCGGGGCGGACACGTTCGGCCGGATCACGGAGAAGGCGGCGCGCTTTGCCGATTCGCCAGCGTTCAAGGGAGCTTTGGCGAAGAACGCTGAGATGGGATCCCGATGGGTGGAGGAGTTCGCCGGGTCGGTCGGCACGTTCACTCAGGCGTTCCTCGACTTCGGCACCAAGTCCCAGCCAGCGCTGGATGCGTGGGACAGCCTGCTGGGCGGCCTCCTGGACACCGGCCTGGTGGGGATGTTCGAGGGGCTGGAGCAGGGCATCGGCGGCGCGTCGGAGATGCTCGGCGGGTTCGCGTCGTTCTTGAACGACAGTTTGCTGCCGTCGCTGGGGAAGATCTCGGGCGCGTTCGCGGAGACGTTCGGGCCGTTGCTCGGTGAGGCCTTCCGTGGGGCGGGTCTCGCTCTTGAGGGTTTTGCCTCGGTTTTCGAGGGGGCGCTGGAGGGCGTCGAGCCCACGATGCACATCCTCGCCGACGTGTTCAGGTCGTTCAACGAAGTCGGCAGGATCGGTTTCGAGGTGGCCGGGGATCTGGCGAGTGTCCTCGGCGGGGCGCTGGTTGAGTCCCTGCTGGCGGTCAGCGGTGTGGACGTGTCCACCCTGGGTGAGGGTTTCCGGGGCCTGTCGAACTGGGCGCAGGAGAACGAGGGCGCCATTCGGGGCGCGTTCGTCATGGTCGGCCAGACGATCATCGACATGGTCAACACCGGCGTCCAGTGGCTGCCCATCCTGAGCTCCGGGTTCACGATGATGGCGCAGACAGCGATCGAGTCCGCCGACCTGATCATTTCCGGTCTGGCCATGGCCTTCGAGCACGTCCCGGGGATCGGTGACGCGCTTACGGAGTCGAACAGGAAGTTCGACGAATGGGCGGCGGGCGCCTCCGAGACGCTGGGCACGGTCAACGGCAAGATCGGCGAGTTCGCCACTACCGCTGGGGAGAAGCTTGGCCGCGCGAAGCTGTCGCTGAACGTAAAGGAGGCCGAGGACAACCTCGCCAGCATCAAGGAGAAGCTGGAAGACCCGTCACTGACCAAGGAGCGCCGGGCGAAGTTGACGGCCGACAAGAAGGCGGCCGAGGAAGCACTGAGGGAGGCGCGCGGCGAGCTGGCCGACTTCGACAAGCGAAAGTCGGAGGCCACCCTGGCGGCGGACCCGAAGCCGTTCTTTGGTGAGGCCACCAAGGTCAGGGGCACGAAGTTCGGGAAGAAGAACGTGCCGGTCGGGGCGAACCGTTCGTTCTTCGATGCGGCGGTCGCGGCGATCAACGGCTCTGTGGTCGGTACGGCGTACATCAACGTGCAGCGCCGGTTCGCGCCCAGCGCTGCCGACAACCGGGCGGCCAGCCGGTTCAGCGCCAACGGCAACATCTTCCGTGCCTTCGCTGACGGCGGCATGGAGGACCACACCGCACAGATCGCCCCGGCGGGAGCGTGGCGGGTGTGGGCGGAGCCTGAGACGGGCGGCGAGGCATACATCCCGCTCAGCCCCGCGAAGCGGCCACGGTCCCGGGAGATCGCCGAAGAGACGGTCGGCATCCTTGGCGGCGCGGTGAAGTGGTTCGCGAAGGGCGGCGTCACCAAGAGCGAAGCGCAGGCCCGGAAGGACGCCCGCGGCGACCTGACCATCAGCCACTTCGGGGTCATGGCCGGGCATCAGCGCTCCGAGTTCCGGTCGGCGCTCGCGAAGCCGGGCGACGCCCGGTCCCTCATCGACTCTCTGAACCAGTGGGCCACCAAGATCCGGGCCGCCACCCACGGCACCACCGAGAAGAACCTGCTGCGCGCCCTCGACTCCACCGGCCGCAAACTGCTCGGCTACGAGAAGTCGTTGACCAAGGTGACGGCGTCGCTGGACAAGGCGAAGGACAAGCTCGACAGCCTGAAGCAGGCAGCCGCGCAGCTGTCCGACAGCGTGAAGTCCGGGGTACTGAACTCGGCGAACATCACCAAGCGGCAGGGCGACGGACCGGTCACCGTGGCGTCGGTCATGGGCGGGCTCACCGCGTCCCGCGACAAGGCGACGTCGTTCTCGAAGGCGCTCGCGTCCCTGCAGAAGAAGGGCCTCTCCGGCGCGCTGCTCCAGCAGATCGGCGAGGCCGGCGTCGACGGCGGCGGGCTGGAGACGGCGGGCGCCCTGTTGAACGCGTCGTCGTCGGAGATCAAGTCGATGAACTCGCTGCAGTCCCAGATCGCGAGCGCGGCCAGCGCGGCAGGCAAGACCACCTCGGACGCGGTGTACAAGAACGCCATCGCCGCGCAGGACAAGCTCGTGAAGTCGTTGACGTCGCAGCAGTCGAAGCTCGCTGGCGCGATGGACAAGCTGGCCTCTGCGATGGAGAAGGCCATCGAGAAGGGGTTCGGGATGCGGGCGGCGGGCGGCATCGTCGGCGCTGCGACGGGTGGTCTCCGCTCCGGCTGGACGATGGTCGGCGAACACGAGCCCGAGCTCGTGAGGCTCCCGTTCGGCAGCCGCGTGTACTCCGGGCCGGACACCCGCCGAATGCAGCAGCAGGCATGGGCCTCCATGCTCAACACCCCCCGCTCCGGCGGCGCCCGGTACACGCCGGCCCCGGCTGGTGGTGGGGTGCAGAAGGTCGAGCTGGTGATTCGCTCCGGAGGGAGCAAGCTCGATGACGCGATCGTCGAGATCATCCAGAAGGCCGTCAGCACGCGCGGTGGCGACGTTCAGGTGGCACTCGGGCAAGGGCGTTACAGGATCAGCAACGGCAACATCGTTCGCTGAGTCGGCGCGAGCACGCATCGAGGGGTGGGCGTCAGTGCCCACCCCTCAGGCGTGTCTACGGCTCGTCGCCCGTCGCCGCATCGACAGCGGCCTGCTGGGCGTCGTCGTACTCCTGCAGCACGCGCAAGACGTCGCTCTGCTCCTGCCTGCTGAGGGCCCCGCATTCGTCTACCTGCGCCATCATCGGCGTCGCCGGGTCGAGGTTCGGGTACGCCTCGACGAGGCCAGCGAGGCACGCGGCGCTCGCGTTGGCGGCCTCCGTGACCGTGACGGTGGGCGCAGGTGTGGCGTCGTCTGCGCCAGGCTGGCAGGCGGTGAGTGCGGCGGCCAGTAGGCCCACCGCGGCAGCGGTTCGGATGCGCATGGTTCCCCCCTGGGAGTGCGATTGCGCGAGCATCCTGCCGGAAGCGCAGCCCGTCCGTACGGGGTTCTCGAGAGGCGGTGACCCGCCCGCCCTCTCGCCACTAGGGCGGGGGTTCTGAGGACGGGCGGGCGTCTGTGGGGGCGGCCCCGGGCCCGTGGTCAGCCGGGGTGTGGCCCGCCGGTTGCTGCCGGCGTGGCGTGCAGACGGGTCAGCCGCGCCGCTTCGTCGTCGCGGAAGGTCGCGACCTCGCGGCAGCGCTGGCTCATCACGAACTCGCCGAGCGACAGGCACAGGTCCATGCGCTGGATGCACACGCCGACCATGAACGGTCCGTCCGCGGCGCGGTACATCCGGACTCCGTAGTAGCCCTCCTGGCAGTCGTCGGGGTTGTTGAACCGGCAGTCGGTGCAGGTTTCGGGCAGGCGCACGGGCCGGATGCTCTTCGCGTACAGCGTGCGCCCGTCCGGAAGTCGGTAGCGCACCCGCTGGTCGGACGCCCCGGCTGTGATGATGCGGCGGACCGGCACGGCGCCCAGGTGGTCGACGACAGCCTGCATAGCGGCCAGGGAGGCGCCTCCGTCCTCCAGCGACACGAGCATCCGGACCACGACAGAGCGGCCGTGTCGCTCGATGATGCGTAGCACCCGCTCCACGTGCCCGCGGTCGGGGACCACGATGTTGGCGGAGACCTTGATGCCGTGCGCGGTCGCCGTCTCGATCGTCGCATCGAGGGCGGCCAGCTTCCGCTCGGCGAGCTTCGGCGAGGCAAGCCGCGGTGCCTGGACGGCAGCGAGCTCGGCCGGGGTGGTGCCGAACACGGACAGGTTGATGCGGTCGAGGCCGGCGGCCGCGGCGGCGGGCAGGACTGCGGCGCCGTTTTCACCGTTCGAGGTGAGCCCGACTGTGAGTCCGAGTCGTCGGGCGATGGTGATCAGGCCGGGCAGGTCGGGGTGCAGAGTGGGCTCGCCGCCGGTGAAGTGCACTTCGTTCGTCGGGAGGCTGCCACGCACAGCGGCGAGGGCCATGGCGAAGTCGGCGTCGGCTGCGATCCGGGCGGGCAGGAAGTCGGCGCCGTTGGTGCGGAGGTAGATGGAGACGCGTCCTGTGCGGCCTGGTGCGGCGACGGGTGTTCCTTCGTTGTGGCAGAACGAGCAGGCGAGGCCGCACGCGTCGATGATCTTCACTCGTAGGGTGCGGTCGGGTTTCACTTCCACCGGCACGTCGCTCAGGTCGTGCATGGTGCCCCCTTCTCCGGGTGGCCGGGGTTAGGCGCCCCGGCCGGTGTTGCGGGCGCCGGCCTACTCGAAGCGCAGGTCGGCGATGGAGTCCAGGTCGATGCCGTACAGGGCGTAGACCTTCGTGGTGTTGATCGATGTGAGCTGGTCGTGGTCGATGCCGAGCGCGGCGGCGGCCTCCCACACCTGTGGTTCGTCGTCGGCCTCGATCTCCAGGTACGGCGGGATGCGGGGCCACTCGTCGATCTCAAGGCGGACGGCGCCGAGGGTGTACGAGGTGCGCCGGTTCTCCTGGTAGCCGCGCGGCGTCAGTCCGGACAGGCGCAGCAGCGCGGCGGCTTCCTCGAAGCTGTCGACGGTCACCTCGGTCTCGTGGGTCCCGTCGACGGCGTCCGTCGTGATCTGCTTCACGCACAGGGTGACGTCGGATCCCGTGTCGCGTAGCCGCACCCAGCGGCCAGGGATGGCCGGGATGGTGTCGTACACGTACCGCCGCATGAGGCGCGTTCCGGCCGTGCAGGCGCCGCCGGCCTCGGTGATGAGCCGCACGATTTTCGCGGGGTCGATGTCGAGGGCCTTCGCTTCGAACTCAATGCCTGCCACGGGGTCTCCGATCGCTGGTCGCTGCTGGTGTCTCAACGACCGTGCAGCGTAGGGGCCTGTGCGCTGGCGGGCGTTCACTCCGTGGGGAGGCAGGGCTACAGGCGGGTGCCGACGGCGATGGTGTCGTTGCCTGCGAGGCGGATGATCGCCCGGAGGACGATCGGCAGACGGCGGTCGTCGAGGTCCTCAACGGACGCGAGGGTGGTGATTCCGATGCCGACCATGGACAGCACCAAGCTGAGGAACACCCGCTGCTGCTCGTCGAGGCCGAGCCCGTACTGAAGCCCAGATAGCTCTTCGAAGCGGGCCGCCGCACCGCGGCTGGTGTCGACGACGAGCGCGTGGCGGACGGCCGGCACCGACAGGATCGTCTGCTCCTCCGCCAGCGCCTGCACGGCCGCGCGGACGCGTGACGACTTCGCGGTGCGCACCAGCTGCTTACACAGCCTCGGCAGCTCGTCGGTGACCTCGGGCGTGGCGTCCTCGGTCTCGGCGGTGCTCATGCCGATACCTCCGCACGGTGCCCGTGGCCGACACGGCGGGCCGCGGCCGCGCGCCCCCGGGCCCTCCGGTACTCCTCGTACAGCCGGGTCTCTTCCTCGCACAGGAGGCCAACGTTCACGCCCTGGTCGTCCATGGCCCGGCACGTCGAGCACGTCAGGCAGTGCTCTGCCAGGCGCACGAACGCGGCCTGCTCGGGTGTCTGCTCGACTCCCGCGATGACGGTCTCGTAGTGGTCGCACAGGGCGACCAGGACGCGCGCGAGTCGCCGGGCGTACATGACGCTGCCGGCCAGTACGGCAAAGCCCAGCTCGGGCGCACGGAGCTTGCTGGAGGCCTCGCCGACGCACGCCAGGGCGCTGGAGCGGGTCGGGGCATTCTCCGGCAGCCGCCTTGCCGCCCGTTCGACCTCGGGCACGAGCAGCTCAATGTGACCGCGCAGCGCGGCGGTGAGCGTGTCCAGCTCCTCACCGGCTGGCGGTACGGCGTTGGGGACGTTGTCCGGTCCCAGCACGTGGTGCGCGGTCTCGCGCATCGTGGCGACGTCTGGCCGGTCTTCGGCAGCGGTCGTTCTGACGGTAGCTTGCATGGTGTCGGCGCTCCTCAGCAGCGTTGACCACGCCCCGGGGCCCTGCCAGGCCGCCGGGGTCTGAACGCCTCAACCTGTCAGCTCCGTCTGGCTGCTGGCTTCCCGCCGAGGGGTATCCCCATGATGGGTAGGCTGCTCTTCTTGCAGCGAGACACACGGTGTGACGGGGCCATAGATGACCGGTTACGAGCCGCCAACTGCACTGCCGAGGGTCCTGCTTGAGCGGGCGGATATGAGGGCTGCGCTCGCAGCTCACGACTTCGGCACGGTGTTCCGTCTCGCGCGTTCTGAGGCCGGGATCAGCTACTCGAAGATCGCTGCTGAGTGCGACATGAAGCCGGACCGCGTCGGCCTTCTGGCGCGCGGCCGGGGAAGCGTGACAACGTTCGAGAAGATCGTGCAGATTGCAGATGCCTTACGGATTCCGGGCCGCGTGCTCGGCCTGGCCCCTCGCCCATGGGAGGCGGCCTCACTGCGCCGAACGCCTCCCGCACATGGTCCTGGCCCCGACTCGGATGGAGGGGAAGTGCAGCGCAGGAGGTTCGTCAAGGCCGGGGCCGGGCTCGCCGTTGGCCTGCCGGAGCTGATGCGGCCGAAGGTGGGCAGTCGGGTTGGAGGCGACTACCCCGAGCGGCTGAGGGCACGTACGGCGCGGCTGCGTCGCCTCGACGACGTCCTTGGCGGGGGCGACACGTATCGGGTCTACCTCGGCGAGTACGCGGCCACGAAGAGGCTCCTGCGCGATACGACGTACACCGAGCACACCGGCCGGGCCCTGCTCTCTGTGCTCGCCGAGCAGGCGCAGCAGGCCGGTTGGGCGGCGTTCGACGGCGGCCAGCACGAGGACGCGACCAGCTTGTACGAGGCCAGCCGCGAGGCCGCGGTCGACGCGGGAGACGCCGAGCTGGCGGGCAACGCGCTCGCGTTCCTCGCCTACCAGACCGTCAACGGTGACCGGCAGGCCGGTGTCGACATCGCCTCCCGCTCCGTGGATGAGGCAGGTCCTGGTGCGGCCCCAGGGGTCCGTGCCCTGCTGTACGAGCGGCTCGCGTGGGCGCACGCCGTGGCGGGCAGCGACACCGAGACCGAGCAGGCATTGGAAGCCGCCCAGACGGCGCTCGCCGAGGCGGGCAGCCACCGACAGCCGGATTGGGTGGCGTGGGTCGACCAGACCGAACTACAGATCATGGCGGGTCGGTGTTGGACGGAACTGGGCCGGCCACTGCGAGCCGTGCCCGTGCTTGAGGCCGCGCTCGCCCAGTACGACGACGCGCACGCCCGGGACAAGAGCCTGTACCTGTCGTGGCTCGCCGACTCGTACCTGACGGCCGGAGAGGTCGAGCAGGCGGCGGCAGTCACCGGCCGCGCACTCGACCTTGCCTCCGGCGTAGCATCCGTCCGGCCACGCCAGAGGCTTACGCCCGTCCTGCATCGGCTCAGCGACTACAAGGCCCTGCCCGCGGTCGCCGAGGTCCTGGACAGGACGCACGGCTGAGCTACTCGGTGGGCGTGGTGTTCGCGGCGAGCCACTGCAAGCAGGCCTCCGACCCGGCGACGATCGGCACGGCCGCGATCTCCGGGTTCTGCCACGGGTGGTGCTTCAGCAGGTGGGCCTCGAGTTCGGCGTATCGGCCCTGCTGGGTCTTCAGCAGCAGCTGCCACTCCTCACCGGTGCCGAACTCTCCGTCGTGCCAGAAGACAGAGGTGACGGGCCCGATGATCTGGGCGCCTGCGGCGAGCCTGCCCTGGACGACCGATCGGGCCAGCTCGACCGCCTGCTCTCGGGTCTCCGTTGCTGTGGATACCTGCACGAAGTCAGTCATGCGCGGGAGCCTACCCACGGGCAGTGGGCAGGCCGCCGGCCCACGGAGACGGCCGCCTATGCCTTCGGGACGTTCCACTCGGCAGGGGTATCCAGCGCTTCCGGCACGTACAGCACGCGCTCGGGTCGCTGCTTGGTCGGCACGGCGAACACGGTTTTCCCGCGGACGCAGTCGCCGGCCTTCATCTTTGCCTCGTACGGGTACTCAGGCTTGGGGAAGTCCCCATAGGTCACGCTGCTCGGCTCGATCCGCGCCCCGTCCGCGTAGGCCAGCGCCCACGGGTACCGGGTCACCCCGCTCGTGCCCTTCTTCAGACAGGCCTTGATCTCCACCGCAGCCCAGGTGTAGCCCTTCGTGCCGAACTCCTCGTCGGCTGAGGTCTGCGGGTGGAAGGTGTCCTGCTCGTATCCGAGCACCGTAATGCCCATCGTCATGCCGTCGTCGGTGAGCGTGAACTCCTGTCCGAAGGCCCGGGGCTCGGCGGGGCTGGGCTTTGCGTCTGGCGTGCTCTTCGGTGCCGTCGGCTTGCTCGCCGTCTCCGTGGCGCGCGGCTCGTTGTCACTGCCGCAGGCGGTCAGGGCGAGCAGCAGGATGGCGGCCGTGGTGATGGTGCGGGTGCGCATGGTCCCCCCAGGGTGCTGTATGTCGAGAGGGCATCATGCGTCCCGTGAAGGCACCATGTGGGCCATGTGGCCGTGTTGTGACCCCGGCGGGGGTCAGAGCAGAGGGTAAGTCCACTGCTCTCGGCGCCCGAGGCGGCCGCGCCATGTGATGACCACGCCGATGTCGTCGCGGAGATCCTGAGGACGCAGGACGGGCTGCACTCTCGCGGACGTCCCGCGTGGCGAGTGGTGTCGAAAGATCCATTTACGACATCCTTCGCCTCAAAGGAAGGGGAGCCTGCGGTGTCTCGTTCCTATTGGGAGTTCGTCCTGGCAATGGCGTACGGCACGAGCACGATGGGTCCAGCGATCGACGTTTTTCAGACCGTGCGCGGGCAGCCGCCCCAACGCCTCGTTGCGGCGCACACATCGCTCTCTGAGTTGGCGGGGGAAACGGGAGGTCTGACACTGGCGGGTCTTGGTCTTGCCGTTACGGCCTGGATCTGGATTCCCACCGACGACCCCGTCGAGGACTGGGCGGCGCTCGGTGCGACCTTCGGTCTTCTCGCTGGCCTCTGGGTGTGGAGTGTGAGGCGACTCGCCCCCGCTCCGTGGGCACCCGGTTTTGAGGAGGGTCTAACCAGGCTCAGTATCTTGCTGCGACGGGGGGTCGTGTTCGCCGGTTCCGCCGTGTCTATCCTTGCCCTGAGCTGGTTGCAGATGTGGGCATCGCGCCTGGTTTGGTGGGTCGCTCGACAGATCGGCTGAAAGGTCGGCCCCGCCACAGGAGGCCTCAGCGGCTTCCGGCCTCGCGCGTGCGGCGCCACGCGTTGTGCACACGCCGGCCGACGCGCAGCCGGAGTCTCTTCCCGCGGCATCGGGGGCAGGTCCGCGCCTTTCGGAACCGCTCGATTTCGCCCGTCCCCCGGCACCTGCGGCACGGAGCGAACGGCTTCACTGCGCACAACAGCGCGTAACCGACGAGCCCGAGCAGCAGCGCGGCCATAGCGACCAACATGAGGTGTCCTCCCCTCGGATCGTGGGTGTTTCCCGTTTCCCGGGTGGCCCCTGCTAGACGCTAGGCGCCTGTTCAGAGGCAGGATTTGGTGCTAGCGGGGCTGCTAGGCCTAGCAGGGCGGTCTGCTAGGCCTAGTGGCCGTTCGTGGGTCAGGCCGCGAGCCTGTCGGCCTCACGGCGGGTGACGGCGGCGACGACGTCGGCCCTGCGGAAGCCGCGGCGGGTGGCCTTGTCGCCCTCGTCGGTCTCGCCCCACACGTCGCGGATGACGACTGCCCAGGGCTTCAGTGAGCTCGTGACGTTGGCGGCCGTCCACCCGCTGTAGACGTCGGGCCGGAGCTCGGCGAGCCGGGCGGCGACCCGCTCGTTCCACACCTGCTCTTCGGTCGCGGCCACGACCTGGAGGACGTCGCTGAGGACGTCCATGCCGACGGTGGCGGACGGACCCTCGCCGATGGCGTGGCCGGTGATGTTGCCGTACTCCTCGCGCATCTTCCGGGCCCGGGTCACGACCAGTTCGGCCTTGGGTGCGTCGACGAAGGAGCTGGCGACGATGCGCGGGTCGTCGCCCTCGCCGGACTGGAAGCAGATGCCGAGGTCGCGGCGGGAGAACATGGTGGCGCGGATGCCGGCCTTGTACATGCCGGTGCCGAGGACCATGTCGTTGGCCTGGTGGTTCATGACCTTGAGGCAGAACCTGAGGACCGCGTTCGCGGAGATGCCGGTGGGCAGGGACTTGGAGTCGGGTCGCTGGGTGGCGAACATGCCGATGATGCCCAGGGCCGGGCCGCGCTTGGTGATGTCCGTGCAGATGGACTCGATCTCGGCGCCGTACTTCTCGTGCTCGAAGACGACCTGGCACTCGTCGACGCCGATGACGATCGGGTGCAGGCCGAGGCTCTTGTCGTTGGCCAGGCCGGGCGTGACCTTCGACTCCGGGCAGCGGGAGCGCGGCAGGCCCTTGATGACCTTCGCCCGGCGGCGCAGTTCCTCCTTGAGCTCCCGGAGCGCCTGGACGATGTACTCGATGTCGTCGTCTTCCTCACCGGCCCGATAGCGGTGGCAGACGGCTTCCAGGGCGCCGAGGTCGCCGGTGCCCTTGAGGTCGAAGGCGTACAGGGCGGCACGCGGGTCGAGGGCGGCGATGAGGAGAAGCAGGCGGAGCAGGAACGTCTTGCCCATGCGGGGGATGGAGCCGATGACGATCGAGGCGAACATCAGGGTGACCTCGACCCACCGCATGCGCTGGTCGTTGCCGAACACGACGGGCTTGAAGAGGTCGACCTGGCCGTCCTTCAGCAGCGGCCAAGCGGGCTTCGTGGTCTCGTTCATGGGCCGGTCGCCAACCCACAGCACGAGGCGGCCCTCGTGCTCGTCGGGGTCGCCGGACGGCCAGACGCAGCCGACCTTGCGGCGCAGGCCGGACGCGAGTTGCTCGCGCTTCTCCATGATGTCGTCGGGGGTGACGCCGTAGGGCAGGTCGAGGTCGGCGCGGTAGCCGGGGCCGTCGCGGACGATTTCGCTGGTGAAGCGCATGCCGTCCATGTCGCCGCCCTTCTTGATGGCGGCGGAGATCTTCGGGTTGCCGATGGAGTCGAGTCCGCGCAGCACGATGGTGCCGGTGAGCTTCTGCAGCTCGGTGCGCATCACGGCAGGGCCGATGACGGGGGCGTCGGGCTGCTGGCCGAGGTAGCCGAGGGTGAGGACGGCGCCGGCCGCGAACACCCACAGGTAGGCGGGGGCCATGACGTACAGCCACAGGGCAAATCCGAGGCCGAACACGGCGTCGACCACGACGATCAGGCCGCGCAGGCGGACGCGGTTACCACGGAGCCGGGCGAGGTGCAGGTACTCGTCGACGTCCTCGGTACGGACGGCGTGGTCGCGCAGCGGGGCGGCCTCGCGGTCCCACATCCACCGGTTCGTCTCGGCGACGAAGCGGCAGGCGCCGCGCGGGGACATGGCGGCCAACTGCACGGCGTACCAGGGGGCCCGGAGCCCGTGATAGGCGGCGGCGTACCCGAGACGGTTCGCGGTGTGGCGGGTGGTCGTGGCGAACTCGGTGCGGTCCTTCAGCCACGCGGGCAGGATCGGGCGCCGCTTCTCGTCGGTGACGCCCGGTGCGGGCAGCTTCGGGTTGTCGACGGGTACGGGCGTATCCGGCTGGTCGGGTACGGCAGGTGCGGGTGTACTCGGGGCCTCGGCGTTGGCGGGTACGACGGTGTCCGTCACGCTGGTCTCTCCGGTCGTTCTTGTGGCGGTCCGGGGCCCGGGGCGGCCGGTCGCTTGGCCGTGGACGGCCGCCCCGGGGCGCGGCTACTTCTTGCTGCTGGCGGCCCGCTTGCGGGCCTTCTCCTTGATGCGCTCGATGCCGCGGTCGATGTCGGGCTGGTGGGTGATGCCGGCGGCCGCGCGGCGCAGGCCCTTCACCTCCAGGCGGACGATGGCGGCCTTCTCGCTGAGCGTCAGCTTCACCTCGGGCTCAGGCATCGGTGGTCTCCGTCTCCTCGGGCAGGGCGTCGGCGAGGGCAGCGTGGGTGCGGGCGATGTCCGCCCACAGCGCGCCGACGGCGGCGAGCGGTTCGGCCCGGTGCCGGTCGTTGTGGCTGTGAGCGGCGTCCTCCGCGTATCCGGCGAGGCGCTCGGCGCGGAGCAGGGCCTCGTCGGCGCAGTTCATGTGCTTGGTGTGGTTCACGGGTTCCTCCAGGTTGTGGGCCGGGCTGTCCGGCCCCACCGCTCCCCCACGGGCGGGCCGTGGGGGACGGAAGGGCCAGGTCAGCGGCGGGGGTAGCCGTGGCCGGGCGGGGGGTAGGTGGTGCCGTGCTCCGGGACGGCGGCACCGAGGACGGTCTCCTCGAACTCGTCGAGCGGGCCGCCGTCGACCGGGTCGCCGGTGCGGGCGGCGTAGGCGTCCTCGACGCCCTGAAGGATCCGGTTGGTGCGGGCGTCGTCGTCCGACGCCGTCTCGGTGCGGCGGAAGAAACCCATGGTCAGCGTCCCTTCTGGTAGTCGCGCCACATCGAGCGCAGGACGAGGGCGAGGATTGCGACGGAGATGCCGCCGATGGCGATGGCGATCGAGGCGAACGCGATCCCCACGCCGCCGATGCACACGGCGCAGGCGAGGGCGAGCCACTCGCCCGTGCTCCGGCCGGGCTTGTGCTGGTGCTCGCACGCCGGCCGCGCGGCGGGCTGCTGTGCCTGGGCGGCCTGGGCCACCTTCAGCGCGGCCATGGCCAGGGCCAGCACGTCGGAGTTGCTCTCGGCCTTGGCGACGGCGGCCTCGGCCTTGTCGAGGGGGGTCGGCTCGGTCATCGTGCCCACCCCCTCGGCAGGTGCGGGCGGGCTACGGCACCGAGGGCGAACGCAACGAGCAGAGGCTGGGACAGCAGGGCCGTGCCGATGGCGGCCACGACGGCGAGCACCGGCGGGAAGGTGACGAGCAGGCCGAGCAGGACGCCGAGCATCAGGTAGCGCATCACGCGTATCCCCCTTCCATCGGCTTGGCCGGGGCCTCCGGCTGGGGCTTCTTCGCGGCCCGCGACAGGGCGGTGCGCACGTAGGGCTCGTCGACCAGCAGGCGCCGGTGCTGGGCGATGTGCTCGGCGATCTCGCGCGGTGATGCGCCATCGCCGAGAGCTGATGCGGCTTCCTCGACGGCGCCTTGCAGGTTCACCGGTTCCAGGGCGTTGACCTGCTGATGCGCGGACGCATCAGGTCGATGCACCTCGTACTCCGGGGGCCGCTGCCCGAGGACCAGGGCGACCGCGACGGCGTCCACCGGTACGCCGTAGGTACCGAGCAGGTGGGCAAGCTCGGCCGGGGCAGCATCAGGTCGCGCATCATGTGCCAGGCGGATCGCATCAGCCGGGTCCATCTCAGCGAAGCGGGCGCGCAGTACCTCGGTGGCGGAGGCCGGGCGGGTCGGTGCGGGCGCCTCCTCGACAGCCGCAGTGACGGCCTGGCCGTACATGCCAGCAAGGGCGGCATCAGCTCCGCCGCGGACGCGGACACGCTGGACGTCGACCAGGCCGGCGCCCAGCTCGGCGTCGCCCACGCCCACGTGCTTCGCCAGGCTCCAGTACCGCCGGACGGCGATGCGTCGCTTCCACGCCCCGGGATGGCCGTTGGCGACCGCGTGGTGATGGGCGAGCTGCCGGGCGGCATCGGCGTTGCGGCGGAGCGTCTCGGCGTCCACGCCGGTGCGGTAGACGACGATGCTCCGGGCGATGAAGCTGAGGCCCTCGGCGGCGCCAGACATGGCGAGCGGGGTGACCGCGTACACCGCGGCCTCGCGTGGGCTGCTGGCGATGGTGACGCCGATGCAAGCGGCAGACACGGGGGCGAGCCACATGCCCGCCCGGACCACGGCCGGGGAGGACATGCCGAGCATGGTCCGGCCGAGCATGACCATTCCGAGGATGACGGTGAGGCCCTCGCCCGCGGCGACGACGCCGGCGGCGGTGGCCTGCCGGTGGAACTCGGAGACGGCGTTGCCGTAGGTGCCGATGCCCCCAGCGACGCCGACGGCGACCATGGCGGCGGCGGCCGCACCGAGGACGAGGGCCTGACCGCGGGTGAGTTCACGGGGGTTCATCGCGCCTCCCCTGCCAGCGGCATCGGCTGGATACGCCAGGCCACCTCGGTGGCGTGGCAGTCGGTGCCGGGGGCGCCCTGAGTAAGCCAGCCGTCGGGGTGCGCGCCGTCGCGCTCGGCGGCCTTCTCGGCGTCCTCCCGGCTGGGGTGGACACTGTGGAGCTCACCGCGGCGCATCAGGACGAACACGTGCTGCTGCGCCGTGGCGGTCTTCCGGGCGGTGCGGAGCAGCATCCGCAGGGCGGCCCGGTCCTCGGTGTCGAGGAGCACCTGGGCGCGCAGCGTCTCCAGCTCCCCCTCGTTGCGGGCGGCGCTGGTCACCGTGCGGGCGTGCTCGGTGCGCAGGTCTTCGAGGGCGGTCTCGGCTCGGATCGCGGAGTCGGCGGCCGTTCGGGCTTCCTTCCGGTGCTGTTCGGCCTCGGCGCGGGCGGATGCCGTGGCGGTCTCGGCCTCGGTGAGACCGGCGTGCAGCGTGCGCAGGGTCTTCGTACGAACGATTCGGATCATGCTTCGCCCACCTCCGGGGCGGCGGCGCGCACGGCACGGTGCGCGGCGAGGCAGACGCCCTCGCGGTCGCGGCGCTCGTTCGCGACGAGCAGCGCGGCCATCAGGGCGGGGACAGGGGGGAGGCGCCGGGCGGACCGGGCCGCCGCGCGGATGGCGGCGACCTCGGTCGGGCGGCGCACGGGGCCGCGGCTCACTCGGCACCCCCGTTGACGAGGCTGGCCAGCTGGTCGGCGAAGACCCGCATGTGGTCGGCGGCCGTGTCGAGGGCGGCGGCGAGGTCGTACAGGCTGGCCGGGTCCAGGGAGCCGGTGTAGTCGGACTGCTCGACGTACGCCCCGACGTCGCGGCTGGCCCGCTCGGCGAGCGGGGACTGCGTGAGCATGAGCCGGAACAGCTCGCTCCCGTTGAAGGTGAGGCGGTGTTCGGGGCCGTAGTGGGTGAGGTCGGCGCGGTGCTGGGGCTGCGGGTTGCGGTGTCCGGCGCACCAGGAGGGTTCGGGGAGGGTGACGTTCCCGTGGTCCTCGGTGGGGAGCGTGACCGTGCGGGGCTCGGTGGTCACCGGTGCTCACCCCGTTCGGCGTCCAGCGCGGCGAGCAGGTCGTGCAGGACGTAGTGGGGGCCGTAGGCGGCGCGGATCATCTCGTCCCGGTCGTGGATGTTCGCCTTGGCCTTCTCGTCGAGGATCTTCCGGGCCCGGTCGATGGCGTGCTCCAGCGACGGGACGACGACGTGCGCGTCCCTCTCCAGGTCGAACAGCGGGTCGTAGGAGGTGCTCACTGGCTGGCACCTCCAGCGGCGCGGAAGACGCGGCAGGCGGTGCCGGCCGTGGCGTGGGGGAGGGTGATGACGTAGCTGCCGGGCAGCAGGGTGAGGAGTCGGACGGCGTGACGCTCGCAGCCGTCGGCTCCGGTGTTGCTGCGGTCGAGGACGGTGACGACGGGCGGCCCGTCGCACGGCGTGGGGTCGTCGGCGTCGGCGGCCGGGCACCGTTCGGCCGGGCGCCGGGCGGGCTCGGCGCCGAGGACGCGCAGCAGGATGCGCAGGGACTCGGTGAGCGCGCCGTGGGCACGGTTCAGGGCGAACAGGTCGCGGTGGTCGACGTCCTGGTGCTCATCGAGGAGCAGCTGCGCGACGCGGGCCGCCACGGCGAGGTTGCTGGGAAGGGCCGGGGGCAGGGCGCCCGCCGTGGTGGCGGGCGCCTGCGTGGCCTTACGGCTGCTCATCGGGCGGTGCCGGCGAGGGCGGCGATGCGGGCGACGGCCGCGCGGTACTCGGGCTTGCGCGGCTTGTAGGCGCGGATCAGCATCCGGACCTGGCCGAGGGTGTAGTGGGAGACGCCGTGGGTGCGGTGGGCGCGGCCACCGGCGACGGTGCGGCGGGTGCGGGCGGTCGCCGCGGGGGTGAGGCCGATGCGCTTCGCGACCGACCGGAGGCCGTTGGCGCAGCCGGCGGCGGTGGTGCGGTCGACCCCGGCGGCGATCGCCACGGTGGCGAGGGAGCGGGGGCGGCGACGGCACGAGGACGCGAGGCGGGTGGCGGCGCCTCGGCGGCGGAGCTCGGCACGCAGGGTACGGCGGGTGGCACGACGGCCACGGCGAATGGAAGGATGCGTCACAGCGGACTCCTGGTTAGGTCAGGTCGTTCCGTGAGGCCCTCGGATGGTGTTGGTAGCACCGCCGGGGGCCGCTTGCGTTAAGAGCGTCTCAGTTCAGGTATTGCCCTGGCCGTCGCGGCGGCGGTCCTCGGCGCGGCGGAGCGCATCGACCCGAGGGTCCTCGCCGACATCGTGATGATCGGCGAACTGGGGCTGGACGGGCGGGTGCGTCCGGTCCGTGGCGTACTCCCGGCGGTGCTGGCGGCGGCGGACGCGGGATACGAGCAGGTGGTGGTGCCGGAGTGTGCCGCCGCCGAGGCGTCCCTCGTGCCCGGGGTCTCCGTGCTGGGCGTGCGGAGCCTGCGACAGCTGATCGCCATCCTGGCCGACGAGCCCGTGCCCGACGAGGAACCGGATGGACCGGGCCGCCCGGATCCGCTCCTCGCCGGCCTGCGCGTGCCCGGCACGGGCGCGGCCACCGGCATGCACAGCATGGGCGCGTCCCAGCACGACCACGGCCACGACCTGGAGGACGTCGTGGGCCAGATCTCCGCGCGCACAGCGGTGGAGGTGGCCGCGGCCGGCGGGCACCACCTCTTCCTGGAAGGGCCTCCCGGCGCCGGCAAGACGATGCTCGCGGAACGGCTGCCCAGCATCCTGCCCCGACTCGGCCGGCAGGCTTCCCTGGAGGTCACCGCCGTGCACTCCGTGGCGGGCCTGCTGCCCCCGGGCAAGCCCCTGATCGACGTCGCCCCCTACTGCGCCCCGCACCACTCGGCCACGATGCAGGCACTCGTCGGAGGCGGCCCGGGCATCGCGCGGCCCGGCGCGGTGTCGCTGTCCCACCGGGGCGTCCTGTTCCTGGACGAGACGCCCGAATTCAACAGCCAGGCCCTGGACGCGCTGCGCCAGCCGCTGGAGGCAGGGCACGTCGTGATCGCGCGCAGCGCGGGAGTCGTGCGCTTCCCGGCGAAGTTCCTCATGGTGCTCGCCGCCAACCCCTGCCCCTGTGGTCGTTTCTCCCAGCGGGACGATCTGTGCGAGTGCCCTCCCTCGGCGATTCGCCGCTACCAGGCCAGACTCTCCGGCCCGCTGCTGGACCGGGTCGACCTGCGCGTGGAGGTGGACCGCGTCACCCGCACCGAGCTGACCGCCTGCGGGCCACGGGGCGAGTCCACCGCGACGGTCGCCGACCGGGTGCGGGCGGCCCGGGAACGGGCCGCGGAGCGCCTCGCCGGTACGCCGTGGCACACCAACAGCGAGGTACCCGGCCGTGAGCTGCGCAGCCGCTGGTACGCCGCGGCGGGCGCCATGGACGAGGCCGAGCGGAACCTGGAGCGTGGCGTCCTGACCGCCCGCGGCCTCGATCGCGTCCTGCGCGTGGCCTGGACCGTCGCCGACCTCGTCGGTCACGACCGGCCCGACGCGACGGACGTCGCCCTCGCGCTCCAACTGCGCACGGGCGTGCCGAGGGGCGTCCCCATGGCCATCGGAGCACTGACGTGAGCGTCACCGGCGAACCGGACGACGAACTGCTCGCCCGGATCTTCCTCACCCGTGTCCTCGAGCCCGGCGACGAGGTCGGCGGGCGGTGGGTGCGGGAGTTCGGGGTGGGGGAGGTGGCCCGGCGGCTGCGGGAGCGTGGGCTGCCTCTGCCCGGGGCGAGCGGCAAGCGGTGGGCCGGGCTGCTGGCCAGGGCCGAGGCGGCGCGGCCGCGTGCGGATCTCGCCGTCGCCCAGGACGCCGGGATGCGGTTCGTCTGCCCCGGCGGCGTGGAGTGGCCGGGACAGCTCGACGACCTCGGGGATGCCCGGCCGCTGGGCCTGTGGGTGCGGGGGCGGGCCGGTCTGCGGATGTGGGCGCTGCGGTCCGTCGCCGTCGTGGGGGCCCGGGCCTGTACCGAGTACGGGGCCCACATGGCGGCCACCCTCGCCACCGGCCTCGCCGAGCAGGGCTGGGTCGTGGTGTCCGGCGGTGCCTACGGGGTCGACGGCGCCGCACACCGCGGTGCCCTCGGCGCGGGCGGCGCCACCGTCGCCGTCCTCGCCTGCGGCGTCGACCGCCCCTACCCGCGCGGCCACACCCAGCTGATCAACAGGATCGCCGAGCAGGGGCTCGTCGTGGGGGAGTTGCCGCCCGGGGACCACCCGACGCCGAGCCGGTTCATCCTGCGGAACCGGGTGATCGCCGCCCTGACCCGCGGCACGGTGGTCGTCGAGGCCGCCCACCGCAGCGGCTCCCTGGTCACGGCGCGGGCGGCACAGCGCCTCGGCCGGCTCACGATGGGTGTACCCGGCCCCGCCACCAGCGGCCTGTCCGCCGGCGTTCACGAACTGCTGCGCGGGGAGGCGACCCTGGTCACCGACGCCGCGGACGTCGTCGAACTGGTCGGGGACATGGGACAGCTGGCCCCCGACAGACATGGCCCCGTCCTGCCCCGGGACCTGCTGGAACCGGCCACCCGGCAGGTGCTCGCCGCGCTGCCGGCCCGGGGGGCCGCCCGGCCGGACGAGATCGCCCGCGGCGCGCAGACCACGCAGGACGACGCGATCGCGAGGCTGTACGAACTACGAGCACTCGGTTACGTCGAACGACACGACGACGGCTGGAAGTTGACACGCCAGGCGATGATGTCGGTCCGCGGTGGTCCCGGACCACCCTGACCCGACCGGTTCGGCCGTCCGGGGGAACGCCGACACCCCTTGGAAATTCGCCCAGTTGGGGTTCTCCGGTGATCACACCGAGCGGCCGCGGCAACCCAGCGGAAGGCCTTCCGGAACGTATCTGCGCCGGCATCGGCCTCCGCCCTTCGCGCACCGCGACACCACAGTCACGCTACGCTCACGAGGATCCCGAAACGGACAGGCAACTCGACATCACACAGACAGCCCACCCCAGCAGCACCACTCCGCAGCAGAACGGCACAAGGCGACGAATGCCCCAGCACACCTCCGGGTCCGACCGGGCGGCGATCCCCCCAGCCGCCCGTGACGGTGGCAGCGTGCGGCCGCCCGCTCCCTCGACGCTCGACGAGCTGTGGCGGTCGTACAAGGCGACGGGGGACGAGCGGCTGCGGGAACAGCTGATCCTGCACTACTCGCCGCTCGTGAAGTACGTCGCCGGACGGGTCAGCGTGGGCCTGCCGTCCAACGTCGAGCAGGCCGACTTCGTCTCTTCCGGGGTGTTCGGGCTGATCGACGCGATCGAGAAGTTCGACATCGACCGGGAGATCAAGTTCGAGACGTACGCGATCACGCGGATCCGCGGCGCGATGATCGACGAGCTCAGGGCGCTGGACTGGATCCCGCGGTCCGTGCGGCAGAAGGCGCGGAACGTGGAGCGGGCTTACGCGACCCTGGAGGCGCGGCTGCGGCGGACGCCGACGGAGGGCGAGGTGGCCGCCGAGATGGGCATCGGGGTGGAGGAGCTCCACGCGGTGTTCAGCCAGCTGTCGCTGGCCAACGTGGTGGCCCTGGAGGAGCTGCTGCACGTCGGGGGCGAGGGCGGCGACGGCCTGAGCGTCATGGACACGCTGGAGGACACCGCCGCCGACAACCCGGTGGAGGTCGCCGAGGACCGTGAGCTGCGAAGACTCCTGGCCCGGGCGATCAACACGCTGCCCGAGCGGGAGAAGACCGTGGTCACGCTGTACTACTACGAGGGCCTCACCCTGGCCGAGATCGGCAACGTGCTGGGCGTGACGGAGAGCCGGGTCAGTCAGATCCACACCAAGTCGGTGCTCCAGCTGAGAGCGAAACTGGCGAGCTTCGGCCGTTGACCTGGCCGGATGACGGTTGGTCAGCGGGAGCTACTCCCGTCGGGCCGGGCGCGTCCGTAAAGTGGTTGACGTGCCAAGGATTCGAGCGGCCTCCGTGGCCGAGCACCGGTCGATGCAGCGAGCCGCCCTGCTGGACGCGGCTCGTTCCTTGTTGTCCGAGGGTGGTACGGAGGCGCTGACCTTCCCGGCCCTCGCCGAGCGGACGGGCCTCGCGCGGTCCTCCGTCTACGAGTACTTCCGGTCCCGGGCAGCCGTCGTCGAGGAACTGTGCGAGGTCGACTTCCCCGTCTGGGCGGCGGAGGTGTCGGCTGCGATGGAGCGGGCGGGGACGCCCGAGGCCAAGGTCGAGGCGTATGTGCGGCAGCAACTGGAGCTGGTCGGGGACCGGCGGCACCGGGCCGTGGTCGCGATCTCCGCGAGTGAGCTGGACGCGGGGGCGCGGGAGAAGATCCGGGCGGCGCACGGGGGGCTCGTCGCGATGATCGTCGAGGCGCTGGGGGAGATGGGGCACGAGCAGCCTCGGCTCGCGGCGATGCTGGTGCAGGGGGTGGTGGACGCTGCCGTGCGGAGGATCGAGCTGGGGGCGGCGGAGGAGCCGGCGGTCATCGCGGACGCGGCTGTGGGGATGGCGCTGCGGGGCGTGCGGGGCTGAGGGCGTGGGTGTTCCGCGGCCCGGCGGCGCGGGGTGCCGCTGCGCCCACCTTCCTCCAAGCTCTCGGCTCCGCTCGAGCAGGGCCCCCCATCGCCCTTAGCGGCACGATTGCCCGCAGCTAGGTGTTCTCGTAGATCGGCAGTAGTCTCGACGGCCCCCTCTGCAGGAGCCACGGCGGCAGGAGCGACAGCGGGTTCAGGTAGGTCTCCCCGTGACGCAACCCCCAGTGCACACAGGTGGCCGTGCAGTGCGAGCCGCTCGCGTCCACCGTGCCGACCACCTCGCCCGGTTCCACCTCGTCGCCCTCCTCCACCGACGCCGTCACCGGTTCGTAGGTCGTGCGCAGGGGCGGGTCGCCCGTCCCCGTCAGTTCCACCGAGACCACTCCCTTTCCGGCCACCCGGCCCGCGAAGGAGACCCGGCCCGCCGCCACGGCCCGTACCGGCGTTCCGGGCGCTGCCGCCAGGTCCACGCCTCGATGGCCCCGGCCGTAGACCGTCGCCGGGGGTTCCCAGCCGCGCAGGACCGGGGGGCGTGAGCCGACGGGCCAGGCGCGGCCGACCGCCGGCACGCCGGCATCTCCGACGGAGGAGCCCGCCGCGAGCAGCCGTGGCGGCGGGGCCAGCAAGGCCCACACCGTGAGGAGCAGCAGCAGGACCAGTCGCGTACACACGCGGACACATCGGTTCACTCGCATGGGGAAAGCGTCCCGGAGCAGCGCCCGCCACCACCCCTGGCTGTGGATCATCCCCCGGTTGTGGACAACGGCGTCACCGGGTACCCCGCGGGTCCCGTACACTTCTGGTGGCGATCCGGGTCACCGGGTCGACTTCGCACGCCCCTATACGGACCCCGGCAACGGGCCGTAGCAGCGCCCCTCGGTCCCTCGTGGCACGGCGCGCAGTGGGCGTCAGGCGCGGAAGCCGTCCGGCATCCGCGGCACAACCGAGAAATTCAAGGAGATACGGCCATGGCCGTCGTCACGATGCGGGAGCTGCTGGAGAGCGGCGTCCACTTCGGTCACCAGACCCGTCGTTGGAACCCGAAGATGAAGCGCTTCATCTTCACGGAGCGCAACGGCATCTACATCATCGACCTGCTCCAGTCGCTGTCGTACATCGACCGCGCCTTCGAGTTCGTCAAGGAGACCGTCGCCCACGGCGGCACGGTCATGTTCGTCGGCACGAAGAAGCAGGCGCAGGAGGCCATCGCCGAGCAGGCCACCCGCGTCGGCATGCCCTACGTCAACCAGCGCTGGCTGGGCGGCATGCTCACCAACTTCTCGACCGTCTACAAGCGTCTGCAGCGCCTCAAGGAGCTCGAGCAGATCGACTTCGAGGACGTCGCCGCGTCCGGTCTGACCAAGAAGGAGCTTCTCGTGCTCTCGCGCGAGAAGGCCAAGCTGGAGAAGACCCTCGGTGGTATCCGCGAGATGCAGAAGGTGCCCAGCGCCGTCTGGATCGTGGACACCAAGAAGGAGCACATCGCCGTTGGTGAGGCCCGGAAGCTGAACATTCCGGTCGTCGCGATCCTCGACACCAACTGCGACCCCGACGAGGTCGACTACAAGATCCCGGGCAACGACGACGCGATCCGCTCCGTCACCCTGCTCACCCGCGTCATCGCCGACGCCGTCGCCGAGGGCCTCATCGCCCGCAGCGGTGTCGCCACCGAGGGCAAGGGCGAGAAGGCCGCGGGCGAGCCGCTGGCCGAGTGGGAGCGCGACCTGCTCGAGGGCGAGAAGAAGGCCGACGAGGCTGCCCCCGCCGCCGAGGCTGCTCCGGCCGCCGAGGCCGCGCCTGCCGCTGAGGCTGCTCCGGCCGCTGAGGCTGCTCCGGCCGCCGAGGCCGAGAAGCCGGCCGAGGGCGAGAAGGCCGCCGAGGCCGAGCAGGCCTGACCCGTCAGTCCGAGGTGACGGCGGGAGCGCGCGACATGAAGTCCGCTCCCGCCGTTCACCCGTAGGTCAGCGGATGGACAGCGCCCCCCGGCTCCATGGGGCGCATCCGCAGATCTTCGATCTTCCAGACTTCGAGAGAGATTCACAGACTCATGGCGAACTACACCGCCGCCGACGTCAAGAAGCTCCGTGAGCTCACGGGCGCCGGCATGATGGACTGCAAGAAGGCGCTGGACGAGGCCGAGGGCAACGTCGAGAAGGCCGTCGAGGCGCTCCGCATCAAGGGCCAGAAGGGCGTCGCCAAGCGCGAGGGCCGCTCCGCCGAGAACGGTGCCGTCGTCTCGGTCATCGCCGACGACAACTCCTCCGGTGTCATCGTCGAGCTGAAGTGCGAGACGGACTTCGTCGCCAAGGGTGACAAGTTCCAGGCCGTGGCCAACACCATCGCCGAGCACGTCGCCAAGACCGCCCCGGCCGACATCGAGGCCCTGCTCGCCTCCGAGATCGAGGCCGGCAAGACCGTCCAGGCGTTCGTCGACGAGGCCAACGCCAACCTGGGCGAGAAGATCGTCCTGGACCGCTTCGCGCAGTTCGGCGACGGCTACGTCACGGCGTACATGCACCGCACGATGCCCGACCTGCCCCCGCAGATCGGTGTCCTCGTCGAGCTGGACAAGCCGAACGCGGAGATCGCCAAGGGCGTCGCCCAGCACATCGCCGCCTTCGCGCCGAAGTACCTCTCCAAGGAGGACGTCCCGGCCGAGGTCGTCGAGTCCGAGCGCCGCGTCGCCGAGGAGACCACCCGCGCCGAGGGCAAGCCCGAGGCTGCCCTGCCGAAGATCGTCGAGGGTCGCCTCAACGGCTTCTTCAAGGACGCCACGCTGCTCGGTCAGCCGTACGCTCTCGACAACAAGAAGTCCGTCCAGAAGGTCCTGGACGAGGCCGGTGTCACCCTGAAGCGCTTCGCGCGCATCAAGGTCGGCATCTGAGTCCGTACCGCGATCGACGCCCGACCCCGATAGGGTCGGCAGCAGTCGTCCGTGTACGCCGTCACATGGGTGGCGGACGACAGCAGATCTGACGAGGAGGCCATTGCCGTATGGGATGCGAACCACGCCCCACCGGCAATGGCCTTCTTCGTATGTGCAACACGTGAAAGAGGCGGGATCCCCCATGACCACCAAGGCCCAGAAGAGCGACGACGGCAAAGTGCGCGGCCGGTTTCTGCTGAAGCTGTCCGGAGAGGCCTTCTCCGGCGGTGGGGGCCTGGGCGTCGACCCCGACGTGGTGCACAAGATCGCCCGCGAGATCGCGGCCGTCGTGCGCGACGGTGCGCAGATCGCGGTCGTCATCGGCGGCGGCAACTTCTTCCGCGGTGCCGAACTCCAGCAGCGCGGCATGGACCGGGCCCGCTCCGACTACATGGGCATGCTCGGCACCGTCATGAACTGCCTCGCCCTTCAGGACTTCCTGGAGAAGGTCGGGGTGGACTGCCGGGTGCAGACCGCCATCACCATGGGCCAGGTCGCCGAGCCGTACATCCCGCTGCGCGCCGTGCGGCACCTGGAGAAGGGCCGTGTGGTCATCTTCGGCGCCGGGATGGGCATGCCGTACTTCTCCACCGACACCACCGCCGCGCAGCGCGCCCTGGAGATCGACGCCGAGGCGCTGCTGATGGGCAAGAACGGCGTGGACGGGGTCTACGACTCCGACCCGAAGACCAACCCGGACGCGGTGAAGTTCGACCACCTCGGCTACGGCGAGGTCATCACGCGCGACCTGAAGGTCGCCGACGCCACCGCCGTGACGCTGTGCCGCGACAACAAGCTCCCGATCGTGGTCTTCGAGCTGCTGGCGGAGGGCAACATCGGGCGCGCCGTCAAGGGTGAGAAGATCGGCACGCTGGTGGGGGACCCCGGCAGCCGGGACTGAGTTTCCGGGAACAACCCCGTCCGGGGGACGGACGGGACGGAGCCGGGCCGGGGGATGGACAATGTCCCGCCGGTCGGGAACCGTGCAGGAAGAAGACGCGACGCAGCCGGCCGCCGCCCCACATGGAACCGCAGCCGGGCCTACTCAAGACACGCAGGAGCAAGTGGTGATCGAAGAGACCCTCCTCGAGGCCGAGGAGAAGATGGAGAAGGCCGTCGTGGTCGCCAAGGAGGACTTCGCCGCGATCCGCACCGGGCGTGCGCACCCGGCGATGTTCAACAAGATCGTGGCCGACTACTACGGCGCGCCGACCCCGATCAACCAGCTGGCCTCGTTCTCGGTGCCCGAGCCGCGCATGGCCGTGGTGACCCCGTTCGACAAGAGCGCGCTGCGCAACATCGAGCAGGCGATCCGCGACTCCGACCTGGGCGTCAACCCGAGCAACGACGGCAACATCATCCGGGTGGTGTTCCCCGAGCTGACCGAGGAGCGCCGCCGCGAGTACATCAAGGTCGCCAAGGGCAAGGGCGAGGACGCGAAGATCTCGATCCGCTCCGTGCGCCGCAAGGCCAAGGAAGCCATCGACAAGCTGATCAAGGACGGCGAGGTCGGCGAGGACGAGGGCCGCCGTGCGGAGAAGGAGCTCGACGACACCACCGCGAAGTACGTCGCGCAGGTGGACGAGCTCTTGAAGCACAAGGAAGCGGAGCTGCTCGAGGTCTGATGAACGACTCTTCCTGGGGGGCGCCGCCACAGGCCGGGTACTGGGGGCCCACCGACCAAGGGCATGGCCACGGGCATGTCCACAGCCCTGGCCACGGCTACGTCCAGGGAGCCGCTCAGGCGGGTCCCGCATACGATGCGCATGAAGCGCCTCAGACTCGCCCCATGCCCATCGTGCCCGACGTAGCCGAGTTCGGCGGCAACCAGGATGACGACCGGGGCGTGGGTCGGCTGAGCGGCGCCCCGGTCCGAAACGAGACGAATCCGGAGCCCATGCCCGACGCCGCACAGCCGCCCCCCAAGCCGCAGAAGAAGAGCGCGGGGCGCGATCTCAGCGCCGCGATAGGGGTCGGCGTCGGGCTCGGCGCGGTGATCGTCGCGTCGCTGTTCATCGTCAAGGCCGTGTTCGTCGGGGTCGTGGCCGTCGCCGTCGTGGTGGGCCTGTGGGAGCTGACCAAGCGGCTGGACGAACGCAAGGGCATCCGGGCACCTCTCGTGCCGCTCGCGCTCGGTGGGGCCGCGATGGTCGTCGCCGGGTACGTCCGGGGTGCCGAGGGCGCCTGGGTCGCCATGGCGCTCACGGCCCTGGCCGTGCTCGTGTGGCGGATGACGGAACCGCCCGAGAACTACCTCAGAGACGTCACGGCGGGTGTCTTCGCGGCGTTCTACGTGCCGTTCCTGGCGACGTTCGTCGCGATGATGCTGACGGCGGACGACGGGCCGCAGCGGGTTCTCACCTTCCTGCTGCTGACGGTCGTCAGCGACACCGGCGCCTACGCCGTCGGATGGCGTTTCGGCAGGACGAAGCTCGCGCCGCGCATCAGCCCCGGCAAGACCCGCGAGGGCCTGGTCGGCGCGGTCACCTTCGCCATGGCCGCCGGCGCGCTGTGCATGGAGTTCCTGATCGACGACGGCGCCTGGTGGCAGGGCCTGGTGCTCGGCCTCGCGGTCGCGGTCAGCGCCACGCTGGGCGACCTCGGCGAATCCATGATCAAGCGGGACCTCGGCATTAAGGACATGGGCACCCTGCTGCCGGGACACGGCGGCATCATGGACCGGCTGGACTCCCTGCTGCCCACGGCTCCGGTGGTGTGGCTGCTCCTCGTGCTCTTCGTCGGGTCCGGCTGATCGACGGGCCCGGCCGAACCGGCCGGTTGTGTCGACGAGCTCCCGTCCGGCCGGACGGGAGCTCGTCCTCGTCTCGGGGAGACGGCCGGGGGACTGAGTGGGACGATTCAGATGTACCTCGCAAAGGGGGTCATCATGTCCATCATCCGAGAGACCATCGATGTCGACCGCCGTCCCGAGGACGTCTACGACTACGTCATGGACGCACAGCACATGCCGGAATGGCAGCTGAGCGCCATCTCGGTCGAGCGCCTCGACGAGGGCCCCGTCGGTGTCGGGAACCGGGTCCGCGTGACCCGGCACATGGGACGCCGCCGCGTCATGCCGATGACCATGGAGGTCACCGAGTACGACCCGCCGCACAGCTGGGCCATGCGCGGTGTCGACGGCCCGGTCAGGGCCCATGTGCACGGCGAGGTCGAGCCGTTCGACGAGGGCCGGCGCTCGCACGTGACGATCGACATCGACTTCGAGGGCCACGGCGTCGGCAAGATGCTGGTGCCGCTCGTCGTACGCCCCCAGGTCCGCAAGGAACTACCGCGCAACGAGCAGCTCCTCAAGGACCGGCTGGAGCACACGGGCGAGTAGGCGACGGGCTCCGGCGCGCTACTCCAGGAAACTGAGCGCCGTGTCGGGGCGGCAGTAACTGCACGCCGGCACCTGCTGCCGGAGGGCGTCGAGCGCCTGTGCCCGTGAGGCGCCGACGCACCTGCCGCTCTTCGTCACCTTCCAGCAGTCCCCGGTGTGCACCGCGACCAGGTTCCTCTTGTCCAGGCCCCGCTCGATCAGCCACTCGGGCGGGGCCGGTCGCATCTCCTCGCCCCTCAGGCGCTCCGCCTCCCGGCGCTGCTCATCGGTGATCCACCGGTCCAGCTGGGCCAACGCGGCCCTCGCCTGCTGCACCACGACACGGCGCGCGAAGAGCAGCAGGTCCAGACGGGAGGGCGAGGAGTCGTTCACGCGTTCGATTTTAGTCAGGGCTGGAGGGCGGGCGGGCATCGGCCCCGCTGCTGTCCGCCCGGGCCTGGTCACTCCTTCGCAGGCTTGAGAACGCCGCTGAAAGACACCTGCCACCTAGAGCGCCCCTTGAATACCCACCCATCTTGCTCCACGCTGATTCTGCGGTCAGACAGCAACTTCACATGCAAATATCCGTTTTCGCTGCAGATCCACGGGCCGCGCTCTTTATTGACGTCGAGGGTTGCGTCGGTCGAGTCTGCGGTGATCGCGTGCCCGGACACAGCCCACTCGCAGAGATTCTTCCCTACGACAGTGAATGAACCGTTCAAGCTGTCTGCTGATCCGGAAACCTTGAGAGTGCTTTTCAGCGGGCGGTCGAATCCTCCCTGCCGCACCTCTCCGGACCATCCTCCCCTGAGTGCAGGCTCCTCCTCCTCGAGAAGCGCACGCCCCCAGCCTGGGGCGTAGTGGACGAAAACCAGGAAGACGCCGGCGGCCAGCGCGAGTGACGACACGACGCCCAGCGTGTCAGAAATCCTCTGCCTGATGACTCCCAGGCTTTCAGTGCCATCAGGTTGGGACAGAAGCAGAGACGTTGCGGTGCCAAGCACCGTCACCACAATCAGGACGCCGAGGGCAATCTTTCCGCTAGGAACGTGTTTGCCGATCTCGTCGGAAAGAAGACTGCCGGCGATTGCCGCCGCCAGGGTCGCAATGCCGATCACCAAGAGTTTGACGCCAGATCCGCCCATGCTGCTCTCCCCCCGAAGTCGCCCCTCATGAAACACCAGGGCGATGCTGACGTAAATAACGCTGCCGTTCGAAAAACGGATGAGCGATCCGCTCTGCTGTGCGGGCCCGAGGGTGGGGTCGTCCGTGGGCCGTCCGAGGGTGGCCCACGGCGACCGACGACCAGCCGGCGGCCGGCCTGTCCGGGCAAGCCGCAGGCCACACGAATCGATCTGCGACACTGGTACGGCCATGCCTAAGCCCGGAGAACTCACATTCGTCGCCCCCCGCGGAGCCAAGAAGCCGCCGCGGCACCTTGCCGATCTCACTCCTGCCGAGCGCAAGGAGGCCGTTGCCGCGGTCGGGGAGAAGCCGTTTCGTGCCAAGCAGCTCTCGCAGCACTACTTCGCGCGGTACGCGCACGATCCGGAGCAGTGGACCGATATTCCGGCCGGTGCGCGGGGGCGGCTGCAGGAGGCCCTGCTGCCCGAGCTGATGACCGTCGTGCGGCATCTGTCGACCGACCAGGGCACCACCCGCAAGACGCTGTGGCGGCTGTTCGACGGGACGCTCGTCGAGTCGGTGCTGATGCGTTACCCGGACCGGGTGACCATGTGCATCAGCTCGCAGGCCGGCTGCGGGATGAACTGCCCGTTCTGCGCGACCGGGCAGGCGGGGCTCGACCGGAACCTGTCCACCGCCGAGATCGTGCACCAGATCGTGGACGGGATGCGGGCCCTCAGGGACGGAGAGGTCCCCGGCGGCCCGGCACGGCTCAGCAACATCGTGTTCATGGGCATGGGCGAGCCCCTCGCCAACTACAACCGGGTCATCGGGTCCATCCGGCGGCTCACCGACCCCGAGCCCGACGGGGTGGGGCTCTCGCAGCGCGGGATCACCGTCTCGACGGTCGGTCTCGTCCCGGCCATCCACCGGTTCGCCGACGAGGGCTTCAAGTGCCGGCTCGCCATCTCGCTGCACGCGCCGGACGACGAACTGCGTGACACCCTCGTGCCCGTGAACACGCGGTGGAAGGTCCGGGAGGTGCTGGACGCCGGCTTCGAGTACAGCGCCAAGTCCGGACGTCGGCTGTCCATCGAGTACGCGCTGATCCGGGACATCAACGACCAGGCCTGGCGCGGTGACCGGCTCGGGCGGCTGCTCAAGGGCAAGCCCGTGCACGTCAACCTCATCCCGCTGAACCCGACGCCCGGGTCCAAGTGGACCGCCTCGCGGCCCGAGGACGAGAAGGCGTTCGTGGAGGCCATCGCCGCGCATGGTGTGCCGGTGACGATCCGGGACACCCGTGGTCAGGAGATCGACGGGGCGTGTGGTCAGCTCGCGGCCACCGAACGGTAGTCTGACCACCGTAAGAACATCTGCATATTCCGACAGGGGAGCGCCACAGCGCTGAGAGTGCGGCACACGGCCGCAGACCCTCCGAACCTGGCCCAGGTCATTCTGGGTAGGGAGATCGGTCACCACTCGAGCTGTTGCGCCCTGCCCGGGACCACGGAAGTCCCGGGCAGGGCCGCGTCTTCTCCTGGTCACTCCAGGAGGAATCCAGTGAGCAACAAGAAGAAGCGGCTGACGGCGGCGGTCGTCGGGCTCGGCATGGCCGGCACGCTCGCCGCGTGCGGATCGTCCGACGGCGGCCAGGGGGCCGGCGACTCCAAGACCGTCACCCTCGTCAGCCACGACTCGTGGGCCGTGTCCAAGGACGTCATCGCGGCCTTCGAGAAGCAGTCCGGCTACAAGGTGAACGTCCTGAAGGACGGCGACGCCGGGCAGGCCGTGAACAAGGCGATCCTGACCAAGGACAACCCGCAGGGCGACGTCTTCTTCGGCGTCGACAACACCCTGCTGTCCCGCGCCCTCGACAACGGGCTCTTCCAGCCGTACGAGGCGAAGGGCGCCGACCAGGTCAAGGCCGAGTACCGCGTCGACCAGGACCAGCACCGGGTCACGCCCGTCGACACCGGCGACATCTGCGTCAACTACGACAAGAAGTACTTCGCCGAGCACAAGCTGCAGCCGCCGCGGAGCTTCGACGACCTCGTCAAGCCGCAGTACAAGAACCTGCTCGTGACCGAGAACGCCTCCGCCTCCTCGCCCGGCCTCGGCTTCCTGCTCGGCACCGCCGCCGCGTACGGCGACGGGGGCTGGCAGGGCTACTGGAAGAAGCTCAAGGCCAACGGCGTGAAGGTCGTCGACGGCTGGGAGCAGGCCTACAACGAGGAGTTCTCCGGCTCGGCCGGCGGGAAGAAGGCCAAGGGTGACCGGCCGCTCGTCGTGTCGTACGCCTCCTCGCCGCCCGCCGAGGTCGTCTTCGCGGACCCGAAGCCGAGCACGGCGCCGACCGGCGTCGCCGAGGGCACCTGCTTCCGGCAGGTCGAGTACGCCGGGCTGCTCAGCAACGCCGGGAACACCAAGGGCGGCAAGGCGTTCCTCGACTTCCTGCTCAGCAAGAGGTTCCAGGAGGACATGCCGCTCAACATGTTCGTCTACCCGGTGCGCGAGGGCGCCCAGGTGCCGCCGGAGTTCGTGAAGTACGGGCCGCAGACGAAGGATCCCGAGACCATGGACCCGGCGAAGATCGCCGACCACCGTGACCAGTGGGTCAAGTCGTGGACCTCACTCGTACTGAAGTAGCGCGCCGGACGCGCGGGAACGCGGCGCGGCTCGGGCTCCTCGCCGTGCCCGTCGCGTTCTTCGCGGTCTTCTTCGCCTACCCCGTCGCCGCGATCGTCGCGCGCGGTCTGAAGGTCGACGGGGCCTGGCAGCTCGGGCGGATCGGCGAGGTGCTCGCGCAGCCCGACGTCCGGCACGTCCTGTGGTTCACCACCTGGCAGGCGCTCGTCTCGACCGCGCTCACCCTGCTCGTCGCACTCCCCGGCGCCTACGTCTTCGCGCGCCTGGACTTCCCGGGCAAGCAGGTCCTGCGAGCGGTCGTGACCGTGCCGTTCGTGCTGCCCACGGTCGTCGTCGGCACGGCGTTCCTGGCACTGGTCGGACGGGGCGGGCTGCTCGACGAGTTGTGGGGCGTCCGGCTGGACACCACCGTGTGGGCGATCCTCCTCGCGCACGTCTTCTTCAACTACGCGGTCGTCGTGCGGACCGTCGGCGGGCTCTGGGCACAGCTCGACCCGCGGCAGGAGGAGGCCGCGCGGATGCTCGGCACGTCGCCCCTGCGGGCCTGGCGGCGGGTCACGCTCCCGGCGCTGGCGCCCGCCGTGGCCGCCGCCGCGCTCATGGTCTTCCTGTTCACCTTCACCTCCTTCGGTGTCGTCCAGATCCTCGGCGGGCCCACCTTCTCGACCCTGGAGGTGGAGATCTACCGGCAGACGTCGGAGATCTTCGACCTGTCCACGGCGGCCGTCCTGACACTGATCCAGTTCGCCGCGGTGGGTGCGATCCTCGCCGTGCACGCCTGGACCGTACGGCGGCGCGAGACCGCGCTGCGGCTGGTGGACGCCTCCGTGACCGCACGCCGGCCGCGCGGCGCCGGGCAGTGGGCGCTGCTGGGCGGGGTGCTGGCCACCGTCCTCGTGCTGCTCCTGCTGCCGCTCGCCGTGCTGGTGCAGCGGTCCCTGGGCGCGGCCGGCTTCGGCTACTACCGGGCGCTGACCAGGAACGACGGGGGAGTGTTCCTGGTCCCGCCCATCGAGGCGATCGGCAACTCCCTGTCCTACGCCGTCGCCGCCACGCTCATCGCCGTGGTGATCGGCGCGCTCGCCGCTGTCGCGCTGACCCGCCGGGACGCCGGGCGGTTCGTGCGCGGCTTCGACGCGCTGCTGATGCTGCCGCTCGGGGTGTCCGCGGTGACCGTCGGCTTCGGGTTCCTGATCGCCCTCGACGAGCCCCCGCTGGACCTCAGGTCGTCGTGGATCCTGGTGCCGCTCGCGCAGGCGCTGGTCGGGGTGCCGTTCGTCGTGCGGACCATGCTGCCCGTGCTGCGGGCGGTCGACGTGCGGCTGCGGGAGGCGGCCGCGGTGCTGGGGGCCTCGCCCTGGCGGGTGTGGCGGGAGGTGGACCTGCCGATGGTGCGGCGGGCGCTGCTGATCGCGGCCGGGTTCGCCTTCGCCGTCTCGCTCGGGGAGTTCGGGGCGACGGTGTTCATCGCGCGGCCGGACCGGCCGACGCTGCCGGTGGCCGTGGCGCGGCTGCTGGGCCGGCCCGGTGAGCTGAACTACGGCCAAGCGATGGCCCTTTCGACGATCCTTATGGTGGTGTGCGCCGTGGCCCTGCTGGTGCTGGAGAAGCTGCGGACGGACCGGAGCGGGGAGTTCTAGATGCTGCTGAGCCTGGAGGGCGCGACGGTCCGTTTCGGCGGGCGGGCCGTGCTGGACGGCGTCGATCTGGAGGTCGCCGAGCACGAGATCGTGTGCGTGCTCGGGCCCAGCGGCAGTGGCAAGTCGACCCTGCTGCGGGTGGTGGCCGGGTTGCAGCCGCTCGACTCCGGGCGGGTGGTGCTCGACGGGCGCGACCAGGCGGGCATCCCCGCGCACCGGCGTGGCGTCGGCCTGATGTTCCAGGACCACCAGCTGTTCCCGCAGCGGGACGTCGGCGGCAACGTCGCCTTCGGGCTGCGGATGCACGGGGCACAGAAGCGGCAACAGGCCGAGCGCGTACAGCAGTTGCTGGACCTGGTCGGGCTGCCGGGCGCGGACCGCCGGGCCGTCGCGGCGCTGTCCGGCGGGGAGCAGCAGCGGGTGGCACTGGCCCGGGCCCTCGCGCCGAGCCCGAGGCTGCTGATGCTGGACGAGCCGCTGGGCCAGCTCGACCGCTCGCTCAGGGAGCGGCTCGTCGTCGAACTGAAGGAGCTGTTCGGCCGGTTGGGCACGACCGTGCTGGCCGTCACGCACGACCAGGGGGAGGCCTTCGCGCTGGCCGACCGGGTCGTGGTGATGCGGGACGGGCGGATCGCCCAGGCCGGTACGCCGCTCGAGGTGTGGCAGCGGCCCGCCGACGCGTTCGTGGCCCGGTTCCTCGGCTTCGAGAACGTCGTCGAGGCGACGGTCGGGGCGGAGGCCGCGGACACGCCGTGGGGCAAGGTGCCGGTGCCGGAGGGCGCCCCGCAGGGCAGCCGGACCGTCCTGGTACGGCCCGCTGGCGTACGCCTGGTGCCCGCCGACGCGGGCCTGCGCTGCACGGTGACCGCCCGCACCTTCAAGGGCACCCATGTCTCCGTCCACCTCCAGCCGGAGGACGCCCCGCGCCTGGAGGCGGCGTGCGCGCTGCGGGCGGCCCCGGAGGTCGGGGACGAGATCGGGGTGGAGTTCGACGCGGCCGAAATCGTGGTGCTGGGCTGATCGTCCCGCGCCTAGGGTGCGGGGCATGACGTCACTCGCACACGACCGCTACTGCGACGAGATCGCCCACCAGACCGTCCTGTTGAGGTCGGTGGTGACCTCTGGCGCCGATTTGACCGCGACCGTGCCGACCTGCCCGGACTGGTCGCTGGAGCAGTTGGTCCGGCACATGGGCGGTGCCCTGCGCTGGGTGGAGCTCATGGTGCGGACCAGGGCCCGGGAGGAGGTGCCCGAGGAACAGGTACCGGGTGCCGAAGGGCCTGAGGACCGCGGGGACGCCGCCGCGCTGGACGCCTGGCTGGCGGAGGCCGGCGAGCAGGTCGTCGCCGCGCTGCGGGAGGCCGGGCCCGACGCGAAGGTGTGGGGCTGGGCGGGGACGCTCAGCGCCGGTTTCTGGGCCCGCCGTATGACGCACGAGATCACCGTGCACCGCGCGGACGCCGCGCTCGCCGCCGGACTGCCCTTCGAGGTCGCGCCCGACGTGGCCGCCGACGCCGTCGACGAGTGGCTGCAGATCGTGGAGCACGTGCAGCGGACGGCACCGCACGACGCGGCGCGGGAACTGCGCGGCCCGGGCCGCAGCATTCACCTGCACGCCACCGACACCGGGCCCGAGCTGAACGCCGAGTGGCTCGTCGAGCTCACCGAGGAGGGCGTCACCTGGCGCCGGGGCCATGAGAAGGCCACGGTCGCACTGCGCGGGCCGCTCACCTCCGTGCTGCTCGCGTTCTACCGCCGGCTGTCGCTGGACGCCCCCGAGCTGGAAGTGCTGGGGGAGCGGGAGCTGCTGGAGTTCTGGCTGGAGCGGGCCACGTTCGGATGAGACGCATGTGGCCCGCCCCTGCGAGAGGGGCGGGCCACATCACGGAGTGCCGCGGGCGTCAGCTGTCGTTGTTCGCCCCGCGACGGCGCATGCCGAAGAAGACCGCGCCGCCACCGACGACGACCAGGGCCGCCGCGACACCGGCGATGATGCCGGTGTTGGAGTTGGCGCCGGTCTCGGCGAGGTTGGAGTCACCGGCCGGGCCGGGCGCGTTGCCCGCCGGCACGGTGCTCTCGCTCTCCGACGGCTCCGGAGCCGGGGTGTCCGTCTCCTCGGCGGGCTTCGAGGGGGAGGCCGACGGGGTCGGCGTGGCCGGGGGAGTCGAAGCCGGGGGCTCCTCCTCCTTCTTGCACGCCGTGGCCGGGGTGACGAGGTTCGGCTTGATGTCCTCGTCGACGTACGGAGCGGCCTTCACGTGGATGCGGTACTCCGCGCTCGGCTTCCAGTTCTCGGTGAAGGTGATGCTGGTGCCCTCGCGGGAGCCCTTGACCACCTGCTCGCCGACCTTCTTGACGTCGGCGCCGTTGTTCTCCTGGTACACGGTGACCGTCGCCGGAACACCGGCGGGGTCCACGTCGGTGACGGTGATGACGCCCTTGTCGCCATCGCACTTCGCCTCGGCCGAGAACTCGCTGATGTTGCAGGCGAGCGCGGTGCCGGAGGCGCCGAGCGCGAGCGCGGCCGAGGCGGAGACGACACCGAGGATGCGCACGGCGCGTGCGCGGCGGAATACGGACAGAACTGCCACGTTTGTCCTTTACAGGATATGAAGAGCGGGGGGTTGAGGCAGTGTTGACTGTGCATCAGCACCACCACCAGGCTCACAGGTCTATAAGCGCTGCATAAGTAGTGTCAACGCATATGCAGCGTGCAAGCACTTGCTTTGCCTTCTTATTGCCCGCCGAGACGTTTCAACGCCTCCGGCGCCTCCTCGATCCGCTCCACCAGCGCGATCCGCTCCTCCATCGAACGCCCCCTGGCCAGCGACCGGAGCAGCGGCCATGTGGGCAGCTCCTCCGTCCAGTGCGTGCGGTTCACGAGCACCATGGGCGTCGGCTCGCCGCGCGACTCGTAGTAGTTCGGCGTCGCGTTGTCGAAGATCTCCTGCACGGTTCCGGCGGCGCCCGGCAGGAACACCACGCCGGCGGTGGACCGGGCCAGCAGGCCGTCCTCACGGGTGGCGTTGGCGAAGTACTTGGCGATGTGCGAGGCGAACGCGTTCGGCGGCTCGTGCCCGTAGAACCAGGTCGGGATGCCGACGGAGCGGCCGCCCTGCGGCCAGCGGGTGCGGATCTCGAAGGCGGCGGACGCCCACTGGGTGATCGACGGCGTGAAGTGCGGTGCCTTGGCGAGCAGTTCGAGCGACTCGGTCAGCATCTCGTCGTCGAACGGGGCGGCGTGGGCGCCGAGGTTCGCCGCCTCCATCGCGCCGGGGCCGCCGCCGGTCGCCACCGTGAACCCGGCGCGGGCCAGCTCCCGGCCGAGCCGTGCGGCTCCCGCGTACTCCTCGGTGCCGCGGGCCATCGCGTGGCCGCCCATCACACCCACGACCCGGGCGCCGGAGAGGAGTTCGTCGAGCGCGTCCGAGACGGAGTCGTCGTGGACCGCGCGCAGCATGGAGGCGTAGATGTCCCCGTCCGCCTTGGTCCGCTGGAACCAGGCGTAGGCGCGGGCGTCGGGCGTGGCCTCGTAGCCGTCGGCCAGTGATGTGAACAGTTCGTCCGGCGAGTAGACCACGCCGCGGTACGGGTCGAAGGGCAGGTCCGGGACCGGCGGGAAGACCAGGGCGCCGTCCGCGCGTATCTTCGCGGCGGCCTCCTCGCGCATAGCGCAGCCGAGGAAGACCGCGGCCGCGGTGTCCGTGGAGAGCAGCTCGCGCGTACGGTCCGTCAGGTCGACGGCCTGCACGCGGTACCCCGCGAGCGTCCCGCGCGCCGAGACGGTCGCGTCGAACTCCTCGAGGGTCTCTATCTCACGGTCGTCGTGGTGGGCCGCATGGGCGGGCATCGTCTGCACCCGCCCATGCTAGGCACACGGGTTCAGCCCTGGACGGCGGCCGGGTCCATCCACACCACCTCGAAGGTGTGGCCGTCCGGGTCGTCGAAGGCGCGGCCGTACATGAAACCGTGGTCCTGGGTCTCGCCCGTGACGGAGCCGCCCGCCGCGACCGCCTTCTCGACCAGCTCGTCGACCTTCTCCCGGCTCTCTGCGCTCAGCGCGATCAGCACCTCGCTGGTCTTCTTCGAGTCCGCGATCTCCTTCTTCGTGAACTGCAGGTACTTCTCACCGGTGTGCACCATCACCACGATGGTGTCGCTGATCACGACGGAGGCGGTGGTGGCGTCGCTGAACTGCTCGTTGATCGTGTAGCCGAGCTCGGTGAAGAACTTCCTGGACGCGTCGAGGTCGGTGACGCACAGGTTCACGAAGATCATCTGCTGGTACATGTGAGGTCTCTCCCAACGGGTCCGTGTCGTTACGCGGATACAGACCGGGGTCCGGCGCGGAACTCATCGCCGTCCGGGGATTTTTTTCGTACCGGTTCTCAGTGCGCCAGGGGCAGCGCCGCCAGTTCGGCGACCGTCAGCGTGAGCGGGCCGAACAGGGCGAGCAGCACGCTCGCGCGCAGGGCGGCGGCGCCCCGCAGCATCGTCGCGGGGGCGCCGAGCCGCACCAGCGCGGCGGTGGTGTCGGCGCGTGCCTGCCGGGCCTCGACGGCGGCCGTGAGGAGAGTCGCCACGGTGCAGCCGGTCACGAGGACCACGCCGAGGGTGGTGAGCGGACCGAGCGACAGTCCGTCCGGGCCGTGCAGCAGCGCCATGGCGAACGCGGCCGACAGCACCGCGCAGACCACGCCCAGGGGACGGCCGATACGGGTGGCCTCCGCCATGAGGACCCGCCCGGCCAGCAGCCGGAGGGCGCCGGGGCGGGCCGACTGGAGCAGCCGGCCGCACAGATGGGTCAGGCCCGGACCGGCCAGGGCCAGACCCACGGCGGCCAGCGCCCAGCCCATCAGGACGCCGGGCGCCGCGCCGGAGAAGGTGAGGTCGGGGGGTGTGGGGGCGGTGCGGCTCGTGTAGGTCTCCACGGCGAGACCCGCGGTCAGGACGGCGATGCCCCAGGGGAGGCCGGACGGCGCGGCGGTGGGGGAGCCGAGCAGGGCCGCCTCCGGCACGGCGAGGGCGGCGGCGGTGTCCGCGTCGTCGGCGAAGTCGGCGGCGTGCCGGGTCTGCTGCCGAGCGGCGTCGCCGGCCGACTCGACGGCGAACTGCAGGGCGGGGTTCCCGGCCGTGCTCGAGCCGGGCACGGCGTCCGGAGCCTCCGGGTGCGGGCCGGACGGCCGAGCGGGATCGTCGGCCACGCTCACGGCGGTCCCGGTGTCCCGTACGGCCGTGGCCGTCGCCGGGACGGATCCGCCCGTCCGGGCGGACGGAGGCGCACCGTTGCGCCCGTCGGACCCGGCCGGCTCCGCCTGCTCCCCGGCCCCGCTGTCCGTCGGCCGGACGATCTGCCGCCCGAAGCGGCCGTACGTCCCGAACGTCTCGGGCGCGCTCGTACGCCGGTAGGCGCCGAAGCGGCCGTACGTCCGGCCCGCCGGGGCCGGTGCCGGCCCCGCCTCCCTCGGCCGCAGTGTCAGGGCGACCGCGACCGAAGCGCCCAGGGGCACGATCGCGAGCAGGGTCAGGGCCCCGGGCAGTGGCAGCGGCCGATCCGCGGCGAGGAAGTCGGCGGCGGCGCCGTCGAAGGGCATGCCCGTCAGGTCACCGCGCAGATGCAGGAAGAACAGCAGCGCCAGCATCGAGCCCAGCGTGCCGGAGAGAGCCGTCGTCGTCGCCGAGACGGCCATCAGGCGCAGCGGGCCCAGGCCGATCGCCGAGAGGCCGGGACGGGGCTTGGTACCGGGGTCGGTGCGGGCCACCGCGACCGCGAAGTACACCGTGGCGGCCAGCGGAGGGGCGCACCAGGCCAGGCGCAGCAGGCCGGTGCCGGGGGAGCCGGGGCGGCCCATGGCGTAACCCAGGGCGCAGAGCAGCAGGAAGGACGTGCCCGCCGAGGCGGCCGTGACCAGGAGACGGCGCAGCTGGACGGCGGGGTGGGCGTCGCGGGTCAGACGGAGAGCGAGCACGCCGCCCGGCCTTTCGGCTCAGCGGTCTCGGGGACCGGAGGCAGGTGCACCGTCTGTACGCACCGCCCGTCGATCAGGGACAGCGTGCGGTCGGCGAGCGCCGCGGTCTCCGGGTCGTGGGTGGCCAGGACGACCGTGATGCCGTGGGAGCGCGCCGCCGTGGTGAGGGTGCGCAGCGCGTGGGCGCGGTCGGCGCGGTGCAGGGGCGCCGCGGGCTCGTCGGCGAACAGCACCGACGGGGCGGGGGCGAGGGCGCGGGCGATGCACACCCGCTGCCGCTCGGCCTGCACCAGCTGGTGCGGTCGCTTGCGGGCGCTCTCGCCGATGTCCAGCCGCTCCAGCCACTCCAGGGCCGCCTTCTTGGCACGGCGCCGGCTGGTGCCGCGCAGCATCAACGGCAGGGCGGTGTTCTCCCAGGCGTTGAGCTCCGGGACCAGCGTGGGGGCCGGGTCGATCCAGCCGAAGCGGTCGCGGCGCAGCCGCTCCCGGGTGAGGGGGCCCATGGTGTGCACGGGCACGCTGTTGAACCACACCTCGCCGCGCCGGACGGGCAGCAGACCGGACAGGCACCGCAGCAGGGTCGTCTTGCCACTGCCGCGCGCGCCGCTGACGGCGAGGATCTCGGCCTCCCGCACGCCGAGCGAGACACCGCTGAGAGCGGGGGAGCCGTCCTCGTGCTGGAAGTGCAGCGCGCGTGCCCAGAGCACGTCGTTGTCCGGCGGGGCCTCCATGTGCGTACACCTCGGTTCAGATCCGTAGTTCCCGTGCCGTTCCCCCGTGCGGGGGAACGAAGGCAGGGCCGATCAGTCACTTGGCACGCTAGGCAGAAGGCGGCGGGACGCCGGACAGCACGCGGCCCCGGGCCGCCGTTTCTCACTCGAACGGGCGGCACCGGGGCTGGTGTTGATCATCCAGGCAGACGATCGGAGAGGCGACGGCCGGGCGGCGGTCAGAGCTTCGTCCACGCCTCCGACAGGGTGGCGCGCAGGATCTGCTCGATCTCGTCGAACGTCGACTGGTCGGAGATCAGCGGCGGCGCGAGCTGGACGACCGGGTCGCCGCGGTCGTCGGCGCGGCAGTACAGGCCGTTCTCGTACAGCTTCTTGGAGAGGAAGCCGTACAGGATCCGCTCGGTCTCGTCGGCGTCGAAGGACTCCTTGGTGGCCTTGTCCTTGACCAGCTCGATGCCGTAGAAGAAACCGTTGCCGCGGACGTCGCCGACGATCGGCAGGTCGTGCAGCTTCTCCAGGGTGGAGCGGAAGTTGCCCTCGTTGTCCAGGACGTGCTGGTTGAGGTTCTCGCGCTCGAACAGGTCGAGGTTGGCCAGGCCCACGGCCGCGGAGACCGGGTGGCCGCCGAAGGTGTAGCCGTGCAGGAAGGTGTTGTCGCCCTTGTAGAACGGCTCGGCCAGGCGGTCGGAGACGATGCACGCGCCGATCGGGGAGTAGCCCGAGGTCATGCCCTTGGCGCAGGTGATCATGTCCGGGACGTAGTCGAACTTGTCGCAGGCGAAGTACGTGCCCAGACGGCCGAAGGCGCAGATGACCTCGTCCGAGACGAGCAGCACGTCGTACTGGTCGCAGATCTCGCGGACCCGCTGGAAGTAGCCCGGCGGGGGCGGGAAGCAGCCGCCGGCGTTCTGCACCGGCTCCAGGAAGACCGCCGCGACCGTGTCCGGGCCCTCGAAGAGGATCTGCTGCTCGATCTGGTCGGCGGCCCAGCGGCCGAAGGCCTCCGGGTCGTCGCCGAAGATCGGGGCGCGGTAGATGTTGGTGTTCGGCACCTTGTGCGCGCCCGGCACCAGCGGCTCGAACGGGGCCTTCAGGCCCGGCAGGCCGGTGATCGACAGGGCGCCCTGCGGGGTGCCGTGGTAGGCGACCGCCCGGGAGATGACCTTGTGCTTGGTGGGCTTGCCGACGAGCTTGAAGTACTGCTTGGCGAGCTTCCAGGCGGTCTCGACCGCCTCACCGCCGCCGGTGGTGAAGAAGACCTTGTTCAGGTCGCCCGGGGCGTGACCGGCGAGGCGCTCGGCCAGCTCGACGGCCTTGGGGTGGGCGTAGGACCACACCGGGAAGAACGCCAGCTCCTGCGCCTGCTTGAAGGCGGTCTCGGCGAGCTCGACGCGGCCGTGCCCGGCCTGTACGACGAACAGGCCGGCGAGACCGTCCAGGTAGCGCTTGCCCTGGTCGTCGTAGATGTACGTGCCCTCGCCCCGGACGATGGTGGGGACGGGGGACTTCTCGTACGACGACATGCGCGTGAAGTGCATCCACAGGTGGTCGTACGCGGTCTGGGAGAGGTCCTTGCTCACGGCTATCGGGTCCTCACGGTTATCGGGTTCCCCACATGTAGGTCTGCTTCTTGAGCTTCAGGTAGACGAAGCTCTCGGTGGAGCGCACTCCGGGGACGGCCCGGATGCGTTTGTTGATGACGTCCAGGAGGTGGTCGTCGTCCTCGCAGACGATCTCCACCATCAGGTCGAAGGAGCCTGCGGTCATCACCACGTACTCGCACTCGGACATGGCCGACAGCGCGTCCGCGACCGACTCCACGTCGCCCTCGACGTTGACGCCGACCATCGCCTGTCTGCGGAAGCCCACGGTGAGCGGGTCCGTGACGGCGACGATCTGCATCACGCCCTGGTCGAGCAGCTTCTGGACCCGCTGGCGCACGGCCGCCTCGGAGAGGCCGACGGCCTTGCCGATGGCGGCGTACGGCCGGCGGCCGTCCTCCTGGAGCTGTTCGATGATGGCGAGGGAGACGGCGTCCAGTTGGGGACCGCCGTTCCTGGACTCGCGGGAGTCCCTCTGGTCTGCGCTTCGACTGGCCACGGGGTCACTGTGCACGAGGTCTCGACACTTCCGCAAGGTCTGATCGATGAAATCCGTCGTTTGCGTCCCCTGCAACTGCGGATTCCGCATGTATGACGGGGGAGGGGGTGTTGAAAACGTGGTACGGCCGACTAGGGTGGGTGTCTCAAGTACTGGACATCCGAACTGGAGGGCCGGCAGTGAGCACCGAGCTTCGTCGTCTGCGCAACTACATCGGCGGTGAGTTCCGGGACGCCGCCGACGGACGGACCACCGAGGTGGTCAATCCCGCGACGGGTGAGGCGTACGCGACCGCTCCGCTGTCCGGGCAGGCGGACGTGGACGCCGCGATGGCGGCGGCCGCCGAGGCCTTTCCCGGCTGGCGAGACACCACGCCCGCCGAGCGTCAGAAGGCCCTGCTGAAGATCGCGGACGCCTTCGAGGAGCGCGCCGAGGAGCTGATCGCGGCCGAGGTGGAGAACACGGGCAAGCCGATCGGGCTGACCCGCTCCGAGGAGATCCCGCCGATGGTCGACCAGATCCGCTTCTTCGCGGGCGCGGCGCGGATGCTCGAGGGCCGCTCGGCCGGCGAGTACATGGAGGGCCTGACCTCCATCGTGCGCCGTGAGCCGGTCGGGGTCTGCGCGCAGGTCGCCCCGTGGAACTACCCGATGATGATGGCCGTGTGGAAGTTCGCCCCGGCGCTCGCGGCGGGCAACACGGTCGTGCTGAAGCCGTCCGACACCACCCCCGCCTCGACGGTCCTCATCGCCGAGATCATCGGCTCCGTCGTCCCCAAGGGTGTCTTCAACGTCATCTGCGGCGACCGCGAGACCGGCCGCCTGATGGTCGAGCACGACACCCCGGCGATGGCCTCCATCACCGGCTCCGTACGGGCCGGCATGCAGGTCGCCGAGTCCGCCGCCAAGGACGTCAAGCGCGTCCACCTGGAGCTCGGCGGCAAGGCGCCGGTCGTGGTCTTCGAGGACACCGACATCGCCAAGGCCGTCGAGGACATCTCCGTCGCGGGCTACTTCAACGCCGGGCAGGACTGTACGGCCGCCACGCGCGTGCTCGTCCACGAGTCCATCCACGACGAGTTCGTCTCCGCGCTGGCGAAGGCCGCGTCCGAGACGAAGACGGGGCAGCCGGACGACGAGGACGTGCTGTTCGGGCCGCTCAACAACCCCAACCAGCTCGCGCAGGTCGAGGGCTTCATCGACAGCCTGCCCGCGCACGCGCGCGTGGAGACCGGCGGCAAGCGGGTCGGCGACAAGGGCTACTTCTACGCGCCGACCGTCGTCTCGGGCCTGAAGCAGGACGACGAGATCATCCAGAAGGAGGTCTTCGGCCCGGTCATCACCGTGCAGTCCTTCCGCGACGAGGACCAGGCGGTCGAGTGGGCCAACGGCGTCGAGTACGCGCTCGCGTCCTCCGTGTGGACCAAGGACCACGGCCGGGCCATGCGGATGTCCAAGAAGCTCGACTTCGGCTGTGTGTGGATCAACACGCACATCCCGCTGGTCGCCGAGATGCCGCACGGCGGCTTCAAGAAGTCCGGCTACGGCAAGGACCTCTCGGCGTACGGCTTCGACGACTACACGCGGATCAAGCACGTGATGACGTCGCTGGACGCGTAGGCGCTCAGCCAGGCTGCGCGCGGCCCCGGACGGTCTGTTTCCGTCCGGGGCCGCGGTGTTGTTCCGGGGAGTGCGCTCAGCCGCCGTTCGCGCTCGACGGGCCGAAGAACTCGATCTCGGCGATGGACACCTGCTTCTTCGCCGAGGTGCCGTAGGCCGAGTCGATGGTGAAGCGGACGGCGGACACCTCGCCCACGCGGAAGGCACGGCGCTGCGGGCCGGCGCCCTGGTCGAGGGTGAGCTTGCGGGTCGTCGTCCTGCCGTCGGCGCCCGTGACGGTGGCCGTGACGCGGTGCGGGAGCGCTGACTTGCGCAGGTCCTCGGCGCGGGTGGAGATGCCCGGCGTGATGATCAGGTCCAGGAGGCGGGTCGGCTGGTCGAAGCGGGCCTCGATCCACTGGCCCTGGGCGGACTCGGACACGCCCGGGCCCCACCAGGTGTCGTTGAGCTTGTCGAACACCAGGTCCGGCTTGTGGCCGGGGTAGTGGCGGGAGGCGCTGTAGCGGTCCGGGGAGACCGGGGCGCGCTTGGCGAAGTGGTCGCGGGTGGCCTGGACGCCCTTCGGGATGTTGAACGCCAGGACGATCAGCAGGGTGAGGACGATCGCGGCGGCCAGCCAGGACAGGACGCGGTCGAAGGCGCGGCGCAGCCGGGGGCGGTCGCCCGCCCAGGGCGCCTCCTTGCTGCCGAAGGGGCCGAACCGCCGCCACCAGGGGAGCCGGCCCGGGGTGGGCCCGGCACCGGCCATCGGCATCGCGCACCGGGCGCAGAAGTGCCGCTCGGGGCGGTTCCGGGTCGCGCACCAGGGGCACGGGGCGCCGCCGTCGACGCCGTGTTCCTCGCCGGGGGCCCGGACGGCCTGCGGACGCTGCGGGGTGGGCCGGCCCGGGAGGACGGGGGAGACGGCGGGGGGCGGGGTGGGGGCGGGCTCGGGCTCGCTGACCGGGACGATGAGGCGGCGGGCGCGGGTGTGGATGCCCGTGGTGGTGGACGGATCCGGGGTCGGGGTCGGGGTGGCCGCGGGGACGGGCTCGGTGGGGGCGGTGTCGTCCGGGGCCGGGTGGGTTCTGTTGTCGGCTGGTGTTTCCGGGTGGTGCGTGGACTGAGGGGAGGGGGCGGCGGAGTCGGGTTCCGGGCGATGAGCGGCCGGGGCGGTGGCGGCTTGCCCGGGGGTGGTGCCGGCAGCGGGGTCGGCGGGGGTGGCGCGAGGAGCGGCGGCCTGCGTCGCACCGGCCGTGCCCAGGCGGTCCCGGGAGGTGTGGGGGAGGCCCGCACCGCCGTCCGGGCGGGAGGAGATGGGTGTGCCGGAGGAACGGGAGGTACCTCTGGCACCGTCGGTACCGGATGCACCGGCCTGGTCGGAGCCACTGGAGGCACCAGAGGCACTGGACGCTTCGGAGGCACTGCGGGTGCCGGCAGTACCGGCGGCGGCGGAACTCCCGGCCGCGGCGGCAGCCCTGTCCCTCCAGCCGAGTACCGCGCCGCACGCGTCGCAGAACGACTGGCCCGGTTGCGCGCGGGTGCCACAGTCGGCGCAGTTCTGGGGGGTCGTCATGGTTGCGGGGTCCTTTCGGCGGTCGCGGTCACCTGGACCGTGTACGGCATGTGAGCAGGGCGGGCGGCGGACACGAGGGTGTCCAGGCGGTGGTGGTCCGCCGTGGTGGGTGCGGGAAGACGCAGGCGGACATGGAGATGGGGGCGCGGATCGCCGGGGAACGGGCCCAGCGGGCGGGCGTTCCAGCTCGCGGCACCGCTCTCCGTGATCTCCGGTTCCACACCGAAGGCGAGCCGTACCGTCTCGGACAGCCCGCGCCGGGTGCCGCGGATGCGGTGCAGATACGCGGCGGCGCCCACGGCGGCCCGCAGCAGCGGCTCGGGTTCGCCGCCCTCGGTCTCCGCGCCGACCCAGTTCCCCAGCCACTGGGTGAAGTCCAGCGGCGCCAGGGACGGCCGGAAGTAGGTGTCGAGACAGTCCAGGACGCTGAGGATCGGCGCGATCACGTCGTCGAGCCCGCCGACGAACCGCTGGGCCAGGTCGTCGTCGGCGAACACCGCCGGCAGCATCGCCCCGATCGGCGCGGAGGATCCGAGACCGTCGATCGAGCCCCTCATGAGGAACCGTCTCCGATCACCCGGACGCGGTGGTCGAAGGAGAAGACCAGCGACGGCGCCGACAGGTCGATACGGTCCGTCGGTTCGCCGCGTTTGCCGGTGAGGGGGTCGGCGGGGTGCAGCACCACCTCGTCGACCAGCTCGACACCCGGCACACGCTGCAGCACCGCGAACACCTCCCCGGCCTGGACGGGCCGCCCGAACGGCCAGCCCGTGCCGTTCGCGCCACCGGTCAGCGGGTCGAGATGCCGGTACAGCGCGTCGTGCGCCTGCCTCCGCACCCGGTCGGTGTCGACACCCCGGAAGGCGTGCACGGTGGCCACGACCGTGACGCCCTGGTAGTACGGCGGCCCCACGGCCAACCGGGTGCCGATCAGGCGCCGTTCGTCCAGGTGCCGGGTGATGCGGTCCAGCAGGGCGTCACCGGGCACCAGTTGCTCGAAGCGGAGGCGGCCACCGGGGTCGGGCACGGCCTGCGGCACGACCAGCACCCGCACGGCGTAGGCCCCGTGCTCGCCCTCCTTGCCCTCCAGGCAGGTGATGCGCGCGGTCTCGGGGGCGGCGCGGCGGGCCAGTTCCTCGTAGTCGCGCAGGGTCACCGCCCGCTCCTGGGCGCGCAGGGTGATCGGGGCCCGGACCTTCGCCTCCTCCACCGTCTCCCCGTCCACCCCGCCGCGCGCGGCCTCGCGATTGACGACCTCGGAGACGTACGGGATGGAGGTGCGCAGGATCTGCACCGCGCCGCGCGCCACGTTGCCGGCGCGGCCACCGCCCGTGCGGTAGCGGCGGGCCCGTACGGGGGCGCCCTTGGGGGCGACCGTGCCGTACTGCCGCAGGGAGCCGTCGGGTTCGCGCACGGCCGGGCCGAACGCGATCTCGCCGGTCGTGGCGTCGAGTGTGATGTGCCGGTCCTCAGGCCCCGACGAGGCGAAGTTCGGCACGACCCGCCAGTCCGTCCAGCCGTCGTGCTCGGCGGTCTGCAGCAGCACCGGAGGGTCGTCGCCGACCACGGGCGCGTGCGCCAGCCGCAGCCGCTGGCCCGGCAGCCCGGTGGACTCGCCGAGCGCCTCGTCGTACACCGTCTCGGCGTGCACGGTGGCGGTGGTGCCGCCGATCGTGAACGCCTCCACGGCCCGCACGGTGGGCGAGGTGGTGTAGAACGGCTGGTCGGGCAGGGGGTCGGTGACCCGGCAGCGCAGCCAGCCCGCCTCCTGGCCGGCGTTGCGGGACAGCACGTGCCCGCCGGGGACGTGCAGCACGACCTCGCCGGGACGGTTGAGCCCGCCGGTGCCGTCCCGGTCGACCTCGCAGGGCTGCCAGCCGTCCGCGGTCCACGCCTCCCAGACCAGCGGCGGCTGCCGCGGATCCACGCCGACGCCGTCGACCCGGCTGTCCAGGTCCAGGGCGAGCGCGCAGTGCGGCACCGCCGCGGTCAGACCGAGCAGCATGCAGTCACCCGGGCGGGGCGACTCGGCGAAGCACAGCAGGTCCTTGTCCCCCGCGGCGAGATCGTGCGTCCGGTCGACGACCGGCTCCCCCTGGTGCTGCACCAGCAGATGACGCAACGCGCTGGGCACCACCATCAGTTCGCGCTCCGTCGCGAAGACGACCGCCTCCTCGCTCTCGGTGCGCAGCGTCGCGACCTCCGTGCCGACCGGCACCCGCACCGGCTCCTCCTGCGGTGCCGACAGCCAGAACGTCACGTCCGTGCGGGCCGCGGACGGCGGGAACAGGGTGATCCCGACGAGGTCCAGGAACGCCAGATGGTTCTTCTCCGGCACCCGGTTGAGCCGGTAGACGATCTGGTCGGCCATGTGGGCGACCGTCTCGACGAGGGTGACGCCCGGGTCGGAGACGTTGTGGTCGGTCCACTCCGGGGCGCGCTGCTGGATGTAGCGCTTGGCGTCGTCGACGAACTGCTGGAAACGGCGGTCGTCGAGGTTGGGTGAGGGCAGGGCCATCAGCGGTCGCTTTCGGGGGCGGCGCCCGCGCCGGGGGCGTCGGGCTCCTCGTGGGACGGAATGACGTAGAAGGGGAAGACCAGGCTGCGGGGGTTGTTGGTGCCGCGGATCGAGTAGCGGACGTCGATGTAGAGCACGCTCTGGTCGGTGCCGGCGCTGACCTCGACCTCGTCGACCTCGATGCGCGGCTCCCAGCGGTCCAGACTGACGTACACCTCGTGCTGGATCCGGCCCGCGGTCTGCTCGTTGACCGGCGCGAACACCAGGTCGTGGATGGCGCAGCCGAAGTCCGGACGCATCGGCCGCTCGCCCGGCGCGGTCGACAGGACCAGCCGGATCGCCTCCTCGATCTCCCGTTCCCCGCTGACCAGCGCGATCCCGCCGGTCGGCCCGATACGCAGTGGGAACGACCAGCCGGAGCCGACGAACTGCTCGGCCATCAGTGGGCCACCTGCCTTCTCCTCATCCTGACGATCTTGAAGAGCTCGACGGTCGTCACGGCAGCGGATACGGCTTGCTGTTGACCAGCACCGCGCCCTGCAGCGCGATGGTGATCGCCCGGATTCCGACATTCGCAATGGTGTTGACCTGGACCGTGCCGCCCGCAGTGAACGTCGCGGCGCCGACCGCCTTGAGATTGAGCGCGCCCATCGCGTCCACGGTGACCGCACCGCCGAGCGACTTGAGGTTGACCAGCCCGCGGCCCTGGATGTTGACCAACCCGCCGCTCTTGATGTTCACGGACCGCCTCGCGCTCAGCGTGAGATCGGTGCCGGCCTCGACCGACACCGACCGGCTGCCCTTGATCGTCACCGACCCCTTGCTGTCCACGACGATCTCGGTCTTGGTCCGGTCCAGGTTGATGGTCAGCTGCTTGTCGCCCGAGACCAGCCGTACCCCCTGCTTGCGGAGGCCGGTCTTCTGGCTGAGCAGGTCCATCCGGTTGCCGTCCCGGTCGGAGACGGTGTGCCGGCTCGCCTTCTTGCGGACGGTGTCGTGCAGCGGCACGTCACCGACCGTGGTCGGCTTGTCCCGCCCGTTGTAGAGACCGCCGATCACGAACGGATGGTCCAGGGCACCCCGGTCGAACGCCACCAGCACCTCGTCGTTGACGTCCATCGGGAACACCCCGCCACCGCCCAGACCGCCCATCTGCACGGTCCTCGTCCAGTCGCTGACGTAACTGTCGTCCAGCCACGGGAACTGCAGCCGGACCCGCCCCTGCTTGAGCGGGTCGTTCACATCGGTGACCAGCGCGTTCGCCACGCTCGGCATCCGGGGCGCGGTCTGCGACCCGCCGCCCGAGGCCAGCCCGTACAGCGAACGCCACTGCCGTCCGCTGACGGTCACCCACGCCTCGTAGTGCTTGCCGTCGCCGAAGTCGTGCCGGACCGAGGTGACGGTGTACTTGCCCTCGAAGGGCACTCCGACGTCCGCCAGCGCCACCGGAACTCCCGGGCGCAGTTTGGGGTTTCCCCGGGCGACGACCTCCAGCTCGGCGAACGAGCCGGTGACGTCGTCGGCGAGGGCGTCGGCGGCGAACCGCACCTCGTTCTGCTTGGCGTAGGGCGTTCCCGTCTCCACGAGCTTCGCGGCCTTGAACTTCCCGGCCGCCGCGCCCGGGGTGGTGCCGATGGTGATGCCGGGATTGCCGGTGGCCGCCGCGGTGGCGGTCAGCTTCTTCTTCGTCGTCACGTCCCAGCCGCGCGACTCGACCTTGGCCACCTGGTCGGCGGCGGTGACGGCGGCCCGCAGGCGCAGGATGTCGTGCCCGCCCTGGAGGACGAACGGGCTCTTGTCGCCGTCGGTCTGCGGGGAGGGCGCCCCGGAGGCCGACTTGGGCTTCACGAACTGGAACTTGCCGTCCGCGTCCACCGACATGACCATCTCGTTCTCGTCGGCGAGCCGGGCGAGGAAGTCCCAGTCGGTGACGTTGGACTGGCTGATGAACTCGTACACCGTCTTCGTCGACTCGATCCGCCCGATCGGCACCCCGTCCTTGCCGGCGAGTTTGCGGGCGATGTCGGAGGCGCTCTGGTTGCGGTAGGCCGCCACCCGGCGCTGGCGCAGCAGCCGGTGCCCGAAGTCGTAGCCGCGGACGACGGTGTAACTGCCGGTGCCGTCGTAGTCGGCCTCCAGGCCGGTGACCTCACCGGTCAGCAGCGGATTCCCGGCACCTTCGCCGTCCGCCACCGGCGCGAACACCACCTCCGTGCCGAAGGTGATGTTCAGCTTGCCCAGCAGCAGCCGGTACGGGTCGCGGAAGGTGAGCCGGAACGCGGCGGGCACACCGACCCCCTGGTCGACGTAGCTCTCCACCAGGTCCGGGGCGAACTCCGGCGGCAGCGGGGCGCCGCCGATCTTCACGTCGACGACGCTCGAAAAGGAGGACTGCACCATCAGTAACGCACCTCCTCGGCGGCCGGCAGCACCAGTTCGACGCCGGTCGGCAGCCGCGCCGGGTCGTCGATGCCGTTGGCCTCGGCGATGGAACGCCAGGCGGCCGCGTTGCCGTACTCCCGCCAGGCCAGCGACTGCAGGGAGTCGCCCGCCACGACCCGGTGCACCCGCTGCGCGGTGAGCGCGCCGGAGGTCGGGTTCTGCCGCTTCGTCTTGCTGGCGATCTCGTGCAGCTGCAGCCGGCAGGTGGCGCGGATCGGCACGCCCGTCGTCGAGAACAGCGTGTAGTCGGCCTCCACGGAGCTGACGTACGCCGTGAACCGGGCCGTCGAGAACGACCCCCACTGGAAGACGACCCAGGGCGGCGACGGCTGCTTGGCGGCGAGGCTCTTGGCCGTCACCTCGCAGCAGGCGAGCAGCGAGTCGACCTTCTTCAGGACGGTGTTGCTGTTCGGCTCGTCGGAGGAGTCGAGGAAGATCTCGACTCCCATCTCCCGGGGCTCGGCGCCCATGAACTCCGGGAGCGGGCCGACGCGTTCCATCTGCGCGGGGGTCGCCTTCCACTGGGCCCGGCGGCTCAGCGACAGCTGTGCCGGGTTGAAGTCGAAGTCGAAGGTCTTGATGATGCCGCCGGGCGTTCTGCTCTTGCCCTTGGGCGGTTCGTGGATGGCGAGTGCGGCGCGAATGAGGCTCTTGCCGGCGCCGCGCCTGCTGCCCTTGGCCATGATGTCCCGCTTCCTCCGTCAGTCCGTTCAGGCCGTCAGTCCGTGAACCCGTGGTGGGTGATCTCCAGCACCTCGGTCGCCACGGCCGGGTTCGCCGGGTCGAGGGTGGGGCCGGTCCAGCTGACGGGCAGCACGTCGATGAGCCCCCACCGCGCGACCTCCGACCCGTCCGCGCGCAGCGCCGTGATCTGGGCGGTGGGCCGCTTGATCCCGGTCTGCAGGGACGAGATCCACTTGGCCACCTTCGTGGTGTCCGGCGTGAGCGGGCGGGTCAGCCGGATCGTCGAGAACGACACGCGGGTCGGCAGCTGCCAGACGAAGCCGTTGTTGCCGCCCTCCTGGCGCTGCTCGATCTCCACCTGCGAGGACAGCCCTTCGCATCCGTTGAAGAAGCCGAGGCTCTCGCCGTCGATGCTGAGGGTGAACCAGATGGTGGATCCCGGATCCTGGCGGGACATCGGGGGCCTTTCTTCGGTGCCGGGTGGGTGTTCCGGGGCGGGTTCGGTCGGTGGCGGTTCGGTCAGTGGCGGGGGTCGCGGAGTCTGCCGATGCGTTCGCGGTCCTGGCGCAGTTCCGTGCGGATGAGGCGGGTGATGCGGCCTATGAGGCGGTGGACGAGCTCGTCGAGCTGGAAGTCGGTGAGTTCGCGGGGGTCGAACGCGCCGGTGGGGACTGCCTGGTAGGCGGGTGGGGGAGGGCCGGCCGGGGGAGCGGGTGGGGTGTACGCCGGTGGTGGGGGTTGGGCTGAGGCCGACGTCGGGGGTGAGGGGGCCGTGGGGGAGTAGGGGGGTGGTGGCGAGGGGGTGAGTGCGGGCGCGGGCGGTTGTGCCGGGGGTGCGGTGTGGCGGGTGAGGGTGGAGGCGACGGTGGCGGCTGCGGCCGCGGCGAGGGCGCCGGTGGCCGAGGTGACCGACCTGCCTGGGGTTTTGGTCGAGTTGGACGAGGTCTTCGACTTGCGGCCGAAACGTTGAACGGTGGGCGTCGAAGTCGAGGTCGGCTGGTGGGGCCGGGGTGGAGTGAGGGGTGCGACCGGGAGGGGAGCGCTTTCGGGTGTCGCGGGTTGGATCGGTTGGGTGAGTGGGGCGCCGATGGGGAGGTGGCGGGTGGTGGGTGTGGTGGGCGGAGTGGTGCGGGGTGTGCCGGGGGCCGCGTCCGGGTGCGTGGGCGTGGGCTTGGGTATCGGCTTGGGCGTGGGTGTGGGCTCGGTGGGGAGCGGGGCTCCGAGGCCCGGGCGGGGTGGGCGGGGGGTGGTGCTGGGTGTCGGGGCGCCGTCGGTGGCGGTGGGGTGTTGGGGGCGTGCGGCGTGGGACGGGTGCCGTTGGACGGTGGGGCTCGGTGCGTTTGCGGAGGCGGTTGCAGGCCGTGCACTGCCGGGCGGGGTCGACGGGGTGCTCGTCCGGCTGTTGTTGTATGAGGTTGCGGGTGTGGTCGTGGCGGAGGGTGGTTGTGGGGGTGCGTCGGCCGGAGCCGGGGACTGGACGGCTGATGACGTCGGGCTCGCGGCAGCGGGCGGTACTGCGCGACGACTCGGTGTGCGCTGGTCGGTGGCCGACCGCTGTACGGGGAGGGCGCCGGATACCGGGTCGGTGCTCTGGGGCTCGGGCCCGGGGTTGGGGCGGGGTGCCGTGGTGACGGCCCTGCGGTGGTCGGTTTTGGGTGCCGTTGCGTTGTGGGCAGGAGGGAGAGGAGCCCGTTGCACCGGGGTGCTTCCGTTGTCCCGCTGGGTTTTCCGGGTTTTGGCGGTGTCGGTCGTAGGTGTGCTGGGCTCGGCTGTTGTGGCCCGTGGCGTGGGACGGGGGCCGTTGTCGGTGGCGGCGGGGGCCTGTACTGGGGTGGTGTTCGGGGCAGCCGCGTGAGGTTCGGTGGCTTGAGCCGTAGGAACTCGCGCTGGGGCGCTGCTCGTTGTCGTGGATGACCGGCCTGCCGGGTCGGCGGTGGTCTGCGCGGGGCGGATCGGCCTGGCCGCAGTACGGGCCTGGCTCGGCACGGCCTGGCGCTGTACCGCCGGAGTCCCGGTAGCGGTCCGCACCTTCGTCAGGGACCCCGGTTGGGGCAGAGGCTTCGCAGGTACGGGGGCCGCCGGGGTGGTTCCTCGTGCTGTCGAGGGGGCGACAGGTACGGCTGAGCGCACCGGCTCACCGGCCGGGGGCGCGGGGACGGCCGGGCGCGAAGGCTCGCGCAGGGGAGCTGCGGGACCCGCGGGGCGCAGGGGCTTGTGTTCGGGAGGTGTTGCGACCGCCGGACGAAGGGGCTTGTGCTCGGGAGGTGTTGCGGCGGCCGGACGCGAGGGCTCATCCACGGGAGCCGCTGGAACGGCCGGACGCCCCGGCCCTCTCACAGGTCCCGCAGAATCGGCCGAGCGCCCTGACCCACCCGCGGGGCCCGCCGGGCTCGAATCGCCCGTGCCCGTCTGCCGGCCCGGACTCGCGGGCATGGACGACGGCGTGCCGGACCCAGCCGGTACGGACCCCGCACCTGCTGCCGAGCCGGCCGCCCTGCCCTCCGAGGCCACGGGCCTCACGCCATCGCCCGCGTCCGGCGACACCCGTGACGACGCACCCGGTGATGGCGTCCGGCTGCCGACCCTGGGCACGCGCTGCACCACGGGCCCGTTCCCCGCGCCTCGGCGATCACGAGGCGTCGCCTGCTCGCTGGGGGCCTTCTCAGCGACAGGGGTTCCAGTCGCGGGCGCAGGCATGGTGGATGACGGTGGGAGTGAGGCTGTCTGCTCAGCCTTGGCCATGGGCCGAACGACGGGTCCGTTCCCCGCGCTTCGGTAATCGTGAGGCGTCGCCTGTTTGCTGGGGGCCGTCTTAGCGGCAGGGGTTCCAGTCGCGGGCGTAGGCATGGTGGTTGATGGCGGTGGTGAGGCTGTCTGCTCAGCCTTGGCTATGGGCCGAACGACGGGTCCGTTCCCCGCGCTTCGGTAATCGTGAGGCGTCGCCTGTTTGCTGGGGGCCTTCTCAGCGGCAGGGGTACCAGTCGCCGACGCAGGCATGCTGGGCGACGCCGGTGGCGAGGCTGTCTGTCCGCCCCTGGTCATGGGCTGCACGACAGGCCCGCTCCCCGCGCCAGGATTTCCAGAACTGGCAGTCGCCCGCGAAGGCATGGCACGCGGCGGCGACACCCGTGACGACGCGCCCGGCGACACCGCGCGGCCGCCACCACTCGGCCTCCGTTGCACGACGGGCCGGCTCCCGGCGGACGGCTGGCCACCTGCCGCCGAACGCCCGGCCGCAGCTCCTCGGGCACCAGCAGCCCCGGGTGCACCAGTCACTCGCGACGACGCGCCCGGCGACACCGCGCGGCCGCCGCCACTCGGCATCCGTTGCACGACGGGTCCGCTCCCGGTGCCCCGCCGGCCGGCTCCCGCCGGACCCCTGCCCGGAGCCCGTCCACCACCCGGAGCCTCCGCAGCCTCTGCTGCCTCCGGAGCAGCAGCCGCTCCCGGCCCCCTGGGCGGAAGCGCCCGCAGTGGCACGGCCGGGGCCCGCTCCGGCACCGGCTCCTGCCCGGCCACGGGCAACGCACCCGCGTGGCGTTCGAGGCCGGACACCGGACGGGCCGTCGTCGGGCGCGGGACGTCGCCGAGTACGGCGCTCGACCGGCCGTCCAGGAGCGTGAGGGATTCCGTACCGGTGAACGACGGGTCCTGCCACGTGGGCAGCCGCCCGCCGAACCCGGCATCCGCGACCCCGGCCCGCCGCTCCGGAGCCAGGGCGCGCTGAATCGGCGGCAGTTTCGGCCAAGAGGCGGCAACCACCGGACGAGCCTCCGTGCCGGAGCCGCCGCCCCCATCAGCAGACGGCGCCTCCGGAACGGAACCCCCGTCCCCGACAGCGGACGGCGGCTCCGGAACAGGACCCGCGCCGGTCTTCCGCCCGCGCCCCCGAACCCGCTCGAAGAACCCCACTTCTCAGCCCTCCGCCCCGGACCGCGTCACCAAGGACGCGATCTGCTCGGTGAAACGGCGGCGGTCATGGTGTTCCAGGTTCAGGATGTCGTCCATGCTCCAGTGGAAGTGGTAGGCGACGTACGCGATCTCCTCGTGCAGCCGGTCGGTCGCGTACGTCACGATTCCCCCAGGCGGCTCCCGCCGAGTTCCACCTCGAACGGCTCGGAGCAGTGCGGGCACTCCACGGCCGCCCGGGTGTGGCCCTCCGCGTTGATCTGGCGGTAGAAGTCCTGGAGGAACGCCAGGTCCGAGGCGAACATGTTCTCCACGATCCCGTCGTGGACCATGGACAGCGTGCCCAGCCGGGTGATCACCCGGCCGAGCAGGACCACCGACAGGTACGCCGGGTTCTCCTGCACGCGGACGTCCCTCAGCGGAACCAGTTCGTCCCTCGCCGTCGACAGGCGCATCACCCCGTCGCGGTGGACGGTGCCGGACTCGTCGACGTAGCCGCGCGGCAGCTGGAAGGGGAACTCGGTGCGCAGGTGGTCCCGTTGAGGAGGCGGAGCCTGCGCGGCGGGGGCGGGGGAGTCCACGGCCGGGACCGGGCCCGGCCCGGGCTCCGTTCCCGCCGGGGCCTCCGCCGGTGCCGCCGCCCGCGCCTCGGGCGCGACCCCGCCCGCCCTCGCAGCCGTACGCCGCATTACTCGATGACCAGTTCTTCGAACACGATGGTCACGGTCTCCGTCAGGGCGGCCGCCTCCCCGGCCTTCACCGTGCTCGTGTCGATCTTGCTGCACCAGGCGTTGCGCAGGTTGTACCGCTTCACCGGGTTGTCCTCGAAGTCCATCATGATGATCGAGGCGTTCTTGCGGGCCGTCGCCATCCGCCCGGCGATGGAATCGTTGATCCACTGCGTGAACGACGCCGACTGGGTCATACCGCGCACCACGGTGCACTGCCCGTTCTTCTGCACGCCCGGCAGCAGGGACACCTCGGGCCTGCCCTGCGCGGAGTTCTGCTGGTACGTGATGACGTCCTGTTCGAGGGTGAGGCCGCTGACCTCGGCGAGGTACTCGACCATCACACCGTCGATCTGCAGGCCGAAGTTGTGTGAGGTGAGGGCGTCACCCGGCTGGAGACTCATGCGTTCGCTGTCCTTGTGAAGGAGGTGGAGGAGGGTGTCAGGGGCGTACGAGGGTGGAGGCGGACGGGCGGGTTACTCCTCCAGCTCGCCGCTGCCGCTGGAGAACTGGGCCAGCCGGAAGATCACGAACTCGGCGGGCTTCACCGGGGCGATGCCGATCTCGCAGATGACCCGGCCGACGTCGACCGACTCGGGCGGGTTGGTCTCCTCGTCGCACTTGACGTAGTAGGCCTCCTCGGGCCGCTGGCCGAAGAGCGCGCCGCTGCGCCACTCGTTGACCAGGAACGCCGAGATGTTGCGGCGGATCCGGGCCCACAGGTTGTGGTCGTTCGGCTCGAACACCACCCACTGCGTGCCGATGAGGATCGACTCCTCCAGGTAGTTGAAGTACCGGCGGATGTTGAGGTAGCGCCAGGCCGGGTCGGAGGAGAGGGTGCGGGCGCCCCACACGCGGATGCCGCGGCCGGGGAAGGCGCGGATGCAGTTGACGCCGATGGGGTTGAGCAGGTCCTGCTCGCCGCGGGTGATCTGGATCTCCAGGTCGACGGCGCCGCGCACGACCTCGTTGGCGGGCGCCTTGTGCACCCCGCGCTCGGAGTCGCTGCGCGCCCAGATGCCGGCGACGTGGCCGCTCGGCGGCACGAGCCGGGACTGGCCGCTGGCCGGGTCGAAGGTCTTGATCCAGGGGTAGTACAGGGCGGCGTACTTGGAGTCGTAGCCGGCCGTCTCCTGGCGCCAGACGCGGATCTGGCGGGCGTTCAGGCCCGGCGGCGGGTCGATCACGGCGACCCGGTCGCCCATCAGCTCGCAGTGCGCGATCAGCCCGAGCTGGACGGCCTTGACGGCCTCCAGGTCGATCGCGCCGCGCTGGTAGGCGGCCATCAGGTCGGGGACGGCCACCATGGAGATCTCGTCCACGGCCTCCAGGCCGCCGAAGCCGGTGCGGTCGGCCGAGTCGCCGAGGTACTGGGCCGGGCCGGGGTGCGAGGTGTCGGGCCTCTCGACAGGAGCGGCCGGCGCGGGCGCGGGGGCCGCCAGTGCCACCGTCTGGTTGTCCGGGCGGACCAGCTGCGCGGCCGGCGCGGCCTCGGTGACGGTGATGAGCTTGGAACGCTCCTTCACCTGCGTGACGACGTAGTTGCGGCCGCCCTTCTTGGCCGTCACGTCGAACGTCTCGGCGGCCTTGCCGCCGTCCTTGACGACCAGCTTGAACCGCTCGGCGGGACCCTCGCCCTCCGGGTCGGCGACCTCGACGCTCAGGTCGCCCTGGGCGATGGCGGTGACGGTGAAGGTGCCCAGCTGCTTCGGCTCGCCCGCGGTCAGCTCGGCCGGGGCCGAGCCGGACCGGCCGGTGACGGCCGCGGGGCCCTGGTCGGCGTCGGCGGACGCGCCCTCGGCGGAGCCGCCCACCCGGACGACGTACGCGGCGGAACCGCCGTTGTTGAAGAAGCCGTAGACGGAGTGCGCGAGGTAGTACCCGTCGGTGAACTCACCGAACGCCGCGACGTACTGCGTCCAGTTGGTCACCAGGGTCGGCTCGTTCAGCGGTCCGGTCGGCGCGAGCCCCACGAAGGCCGCCACCGAGGTCCCCACCCCCTCGATCGGGCGCGAGCCGCTGGCCACCTCCTCGACGTAGACGCCGGGCGACAGGTAGGACGGCATGCTCTGCTCTCCTCGGGGTACGAGACACGAACAGCTCCGACCCTCGCGCGCGTCGGATCGCCCGGGAAACGGCCTCCGGTGCCGGAGTGGGGGCAATCCGGTTGCCCGCGAGGGCAGGAACAGGGTGCGTGCGCGCCCTCAGGAACGCCGGCTCCCGTGCCCGGTCCGCCCTGACGGTGACCGGGACACAGCTCCACGGGGACCTCACGGCCCCGCGGCATGGTCCTTTCGGTCAGCCCATCGTGCCCTCACGCTTCCTGACGCACCGCCGGCACCCGGCTAGCGTCACGACGGTGAGCTTGTGGACTTCCCTGGAACCGGCCTCCGCGACCGTCGACCCCGGCAGCAGTACGACGGTGCGGTTGCGGTTGCGCAACACCGGTGACGTCGTGGACGAGTACCGTTTCGAGCCGGTGGGGCCTGTGGCGCCGTGGACGACGGTGGAGCCGTCTTCGCTGCGCTTGTATCCGGGTACGACCGGGACGGTGGAGCTGACGTTCGCGCCGCCGCGTTCTCCGGATGCGACGGCGGGGCCGAACCCGTATGCGGTGCGGATCACGCCGACGGAGCATCCGGAGGCGACGACGGTTCCTGAGGGGAATCTGACGATCACTCCGTTCACGGAGGTGCGGGCGGAGCTGGTGCCGCCGACGGTGAAGGGGCGGTTCCGGGGCCGGCCGCGGCTGGCGGTGGACAACTTGGGCAACACCAAGCTGACCGCTTCGCTCAGTGGCAGTGACAACGGCGATGAGCTGTCCTATGACCTGCATCCGGCGAATGTGCAGATCGAGCCGGGCCGGGCCGCGTTCGTGAAGACCACGCTCAAGCCGAAGAACATCATCTGGTTCGGCTCCAAGGAGCAACGGCCCTACACGCTGGACGTGCTGCGCTCGGGCGTCTCCCCGATCGCCGTGGAAGGGACGTTCGTCCAGCGCGGGTTCCTGCCCCGCTGGCTCGCCACGTTCTTCGGTCTCTTCCTCGGCCTGGCGATCACGTTCGCGATGCTGTGGATCGCCTACAAGCCCGCCGTCACCAGCGAAGCCGAGCGGACGCTGGCCGCCGGTGCCACCATCGCCCCGAGTGCCTCGCCGACACCCTCACCGGTTCTGCCACCGGCTCCTACGGAGACCGCGGCACCGCCGTCCCCCGACACCGGTTCGGGCGGTTCGGGCGGCTCGGGAGGTGGGGGTGGGGGCGCCGCCCCCACGGTGACGGCCAAGCCCAAGGCGGACACGGCGGCGACCGCGGTGAACCGCCTGGCCGCGGGTGACCCCGGCGGGCGGCACATCTGCTACCGCGTCTTCGTCCGGGGCGAGGGCTGGCAGAAGCCGGTGTGCGACGGCACCGTCAGCGGCACGGTCGGGCAGAACAAGCCGATCAAGGCGCTCAACGTGGCGGTGTACGGCGTTCAGGGATCCGCCGGAACCGCCATGGTGCACGACCCGCAGTCGTCCAACGGCCAGGGCAAGTGGCCGCCGAGCTGGACGGCCATCGTCGCGGACGGCAAGGACAACTACATCGGCGGTACGAAGAGGGACTCGCCTCACCTGTTGAACTTCGTCTACAACGTCGGTTCCGGTCAGGCCTGCAACGAGGCCAAGGTCCGCGACCGTGACTGGAGCCGCCAGGTCTGCAACAAGGCCCGCCCCGACCTCAACACCGCCGGGACCTTCGACAACTCGCTCTGGCTCGAAGCCATCAAGCTGACGGTATGAGGACATGACTCTCTGGACTTCTCTGGAGCCCGCCTCCGCGACGGTGGACCCGGGCAGCAGTACGACGGTGCGGTTGCGGTTGCGCAATACCGGTGACGTCGTGGACGAGTACCGTTTCGAGCCGGTGGGGCCTGTGGCGCCGTGGACGACGGTGGAGCCGTCTTCGCTGCGCTTGTATCCGGGTACGACCGGGACGGTGGAGCTGACGTTCGCGCCGCCGCGTTCTCCGGATGCGACGGCGGGGCCGAACCCGTATGCGGTGCGGATCACGCCGACGGAGCATCCGGAGGCGACGACGGTTCCTGAGGGGAATCTGACGATCACTCCGTTCACGGAGGTGCGGGCGGAGCTGGTGCCGCCGACGGTGAAGGGCCGGTTCCGGGGCCGGCCGCGGCTGGCGGTGGACAACTTGGGCAACACCAAGCTGACCGCTTCGCTCAGTGGCAGTGACAACGCTGATGAGCTGTCCTATGACCTGCATCCGGCCAATGTGCAGATCGAGCCGGGCCGGGCCGCGTTCGTGAAGACCACGCTCAAGCCGAAGAACATCATCTGGTTCGGTTCCAAGGAGCAACGGCCCTACACCCTCGCCGTGCAGCGCTCCGGCGTCCAGGCCCTGCCCGTGGAGGGGACGTTCGTGCAGCGGGGGTTCCTGCCCCGCTGGCTGGCGACGTTCTTCGGGATCCTGTTCGCGCTGACGCTCACGTTCGTGATGCTGTGGATCGCCTACAAGCCCGCCGTGGGCACCAAGGCCAACCCCTCGGCGGCCGTCGAGGCAGGCAGCACCCTCGCCCCGTCCCCGAGTCCCACCCCGGCCCTGACCTCCGCGCCCCCACCGCCGTCTCCGACCCCGCAGGAGCCGGAGGACGGCGACGGTGGCGCTGGCGGAGGGGGAGGGGGCGGGGCCCCGCCGCCCCCGGCCAAGAAGCCCCCGAAGCCCGTGGTGCCGGCGTCGAACGTCGTGCTGCGCAACACCACCACCAAGCGGTGCGTGGACGTCCCGGGCTACGAGAAGGGCCAGGCCGAGGGTCCCGTACGCCAGTTCACCTGCAACGAGACACCGCAGGACAACCAGCTGTGGGACCTCGACGTGAAGTTCCCGGAGACGGGGCCGGGCGGCAGCGCGCTCTTCGTGATCCGCAACGTCAAGGACCAGCTGTGCGTGGACCTGCCGGGCGAGGGCGCGGCTCCGGTGCGGTCCCCGATCCAGGAGTTCACCTGCGACGGCTCGACCGACGACAACCAGCTGTGGTGGGTCGACAAGCAGGAGAGCGGCGCCTACTGGATCCGCAACTTCGCGAGCAACAACAAGTGCCTGGACGTGGCCGGCTACAGCACCGGCGTCAACGACACCAACCTGACACTCTTCGACTGCTCCAACACGGACGACCAGGAGTGGAACATCGTCCGCCCGTCGGAAGGATGACGGGCCGGCCCTGACCCCGCAAGGCCGGCCGCTACCAGGTGCCTTCCCCCGGCACCAGGCGGCCGGCCTTGCGGTACTCGCGGCGGGCGCCCTCCAGCAGGTCGGCCGCCGTGACCGGCTCTTCCCGCCCGGAGGCCAGATAGGCGGCCGTCACCACGGCGCTCCGGATCGAACCGCCCGCCAGCTCGAAGTCCCGGACCACCGGACCCAGTTCGACGCCGTCCACGCTGGGCACGTGCGACAGGCTGTGCCGCCACAGGGCGAGGCGCTGCTCCGCGTCCGGGAAGGGGAAGTCGACCACCAGGTCCAGCCGCCGGGTGAACGCCTCGTCGATGTTGGCGCGCAGGTTGGTGGTGAGCAGCGCGATGCCGTCGAAGGACTCCAGCCGCTGGAGCAGATAGGCGCTCTCCAGGTTGGCGTACCGGTCGTGCGCGTCCTTCACTTCGGACCGCTTGCCGAAGACGGCGTCGGCCTCGTCGAAGAGCAGCACGGCATCGGTGCGGTCGGCCTCGGTGAAGATGCGTTCGAGGTTCTTCTCGGTCTCACCGACGTACTTGTCGACCACCGAGGACAGCTGGACCACGTAGAGGTCGAGACCGAGGTCGGCCGCGACCACCTCCGCCGAGAGCGTCTTGCCGGTGCCGGACTCGCCCGCGAACAGGCCGAGGACACCTCTTCCCCGGCCGCCGCCCGCGCTGAGCCGCCAGTCGCCGAGGACCCGGTCACGATGGCGGGCGCGCAGGGCGAGTTCCCGCAGCTGGGACAGGGGCCCCTCGGGCAGGACCAGGTCCCGCCAGTCGACGGCGGGACGGATCCGGCGGGCGTGCTGCTCCAGGCCCGAGGCGGACTGCCGGCGGGCGGCGATCCGCAGATGGGCGGGGGACAGCGGGGCGCCCTCGAACGCGGCGAGACCCTGGGCCGCGCGGACGGCACGGGCGATGTGGTCACCGGCGAGGCGGTACGGGGCGACGGTGACCGCCAGATCGAAGTCCGGCTCCCCGCCGAGGGCGGCCGCCCAGGCACGCACCGCGCCCGCACGCCGTGGGGGAGCGTCCAGGACGAGCGGGTCGCCGTCGCACCACTGGGGGTCGTAAGGGCCCGTCCCGGTGACCAGCACCGGCACATCGGCCGCCTCGGCCAACTGCCGGAACAGCGCCGCCGGTTGCTCCGGCAGTCCGGTGACGACGACGGCGTGGCCGCACAACCGGGCCTCACGCAACAGCTCCGGGACGCGGTCCTCGGGGCCGGAGAAACGCACGGCGGAGACACCCGAGGCGTGCAGCGCCGCCGTGACGCAGGGCAGTCCGTCGCCGTCGCGGCGCTCCCGGAGGTACGCGGTGACCGGCGGGCCGGAGGTGAGCCGGCCGGCCAGCCGGTGGACGAAGCGGGTGAACTCGGTGTCGTCCTCGCCCGGGGTGTCCGGCGGTGGTGCGGGCAGCGGATGCAGGTGCCCGGCGAGTGCCGCGTCGGGGGTGTCGTCGCCGAGCAGATGCGCGACGAGCCGGTCGGGCACGCGCAACGAGCGGCTGAGGAAGGGGCGTTCGGGTTCCTCCACGGTGAGCAGCCCGAGGGCGGCCAGCGGGGCCGTGGGGTGCAGCCGGGCTCGGGCCCCGGCCAGGTGGACGGACAGGCCGCACAGGTCGAGGGCGAGGGCGACGGTGGCCCGGCGCCTGCTGACGTCGTCATTGAGGTAGCCGTACAGCGGCTCGAAACCCCGGTCCAGGTCGGGGGCGAGGGCGGTCAGGAGCAGCGCGCTGTCCAGCGCGGTCAGACCGAGCCGCGCGGACAGGTCCGCCAGACGATCACCGGGTGGGCCCCCGGGCCCGGGACACCCGAGCGGCAACGGCTCGGCCGGCCGCAGCAGATGCCGTACGGCCTCCTCCGAAAGGTACAGACCGCGCAGCGGGTCACCGGCGGTGGGATCGTCGGCGGCGCGGTGCTCGACCAGGAGGGAGACGCGGTGGCGCAGTTCGGAGAGGCGGGTGAGGAGGGCGTCGACGGGGGAGGGCCGGCCCAACGGGCCGGGGCTCTCCGGGCGAGGGTTTTCCGGGTCGGGAGCCTCCGTGCCGGGGCCGACCGGGTCCAGTCCTTCCGGGCGGGGGCGTTCCGGGCCTGGGCCGGTCGCCGCCGATCGGTCCGGGCAAGGGGGCGACGCGGAGGTTGTTTCGGATCCCGGGCTTCGCATGGTCATGTCGCCGTGTTCCGTCCTCGTGCGCGCAGTGCGGCCCGCCGGGCCTCCTTCGCCGCCGCCACCTGCCGGGGGCGGTGGGCGCGTTCCTCCGTGCCGGGTGGTGTGCCGTCCAGGGCACGCGTGCGTACCACCGCGCCCTCGGTGACGGGCGGCCCGACGTCGTACTCGGGATAGGCCGGGAACGGCGCCGTGATCACGAGGTCCAGGGAGGGCTTCAACTCGCCGCCGAGCGCGGACCAGATCTCCGCGAGGGAGCGCGACTCCGTCTGGATGCCGGCCACCGACACCGGGATCGTCAGGCCCAACCCGCCCAGTGAGGGGGGCAGTTCCGAGGGCGGCAGCAGCTCCCGCGGGATGAGTGTGGCCAGCACGGCGGACAGCAGGCGGTGTTCGTCCTGGGGCTGTTTCGTCCACGCCGTCACCAGGTACGACAGCCGGAACCAGCGCGGCGGCTGACGGCGTTTGACGACGATGTCCCGCTCGTCGTGCACCGGGACCCGGCCCCGCTGGCGGCGGTTGATGTCCTCGCGGATGTCGTACAGATAGGCGTTGATCGTCGGCGAGTTGCGGCGGGCGGCCCAGTCACGGGTGGGGGCGTCCAGGGCGACGTCGATCCCGGATCCGGCCAGCGCTCCACCGCTGAGCAGGCCCTTGAGGACCTCGTCCACTTCGTGGATCACCGCTGTGCTCCCGCTTCCGCCCTGCCGTGCCGTACTCGTCCCCGCGCGCCGCCCCGCCCTGACCGATCGTGCCTTTTCCCCCGTCCGCGCCCGCAGGGGCGCCAGGGACGGCGGCAGGGCAGAAAGCGCTGCCCACAGGGGCGAATTCGGCTGCCCGTTCGGTCAGATGTAGCCTTCCCGCAGGGCATGGGCCACGGCATGGGCCCGGTTGCGCAGGTGCAGCCGGGTGGTCAGCCCGTGCATCACGTTCTTGACGGTGCGTTCGGAGTAGGACAGCTTGCTGGCGATCTCACCGGTGTCGAGTCCCTCGGCCACCAGTCGCAGCACGTCCAGTTCACGCGGTGTCATCCCCGAGGCCGGGGCGCCGGGCCGGCCGGCCGTGCCCCGGTGCAGGGTGCCCACCTGGTTGATGAGCCGGCCGAGCAGATCGGCGGGCAGGTCGCCGTCGCCGCGGGCGGCCGCGAGCACGGCCTGCACCAGACGGGTCGCGGTGGCCTCCCGCCGCCACACGATGGCACCGACCCCGCACTCGATGACGTCGAGCAGTTCGGTCTCCCGCAGCGCCCCCACGACGAGCACCGCCCGCGCGCCCTCGCTGCGCACCAGTCGGCGCAGCCGGGTCAGCGCCGTGTCGTCGAGCACGTCGTCGATGAGCAGGGCCACCGTGCCGGGACCGGACGCGCTCTCCTCCCGCAGGTCGATCTCCGGGAAGCGGCGCAACTGGCTGACCGCCCCCTCGCGGGAGATCGGGTCCGCGGCGTGCACGGCCACGGGTATCCGGGCCGAGGCGTCGGCCGTGCCGGGGCGAGTGGTCCGCGATGAGCTGAGCAACCGTTTCCCCTATGTCCGCTTACGCGCCACCCCGGTGGTGCCGGTGGCGGATGTGCACTCTCCACCCTTCTGGGACGCCAGAGCGCGGCGCAATCGTGGATCACCACGAGCGGCACCACGAGATCGGCTTCACGCGGACCACGAGACCGGCTTCGCGCCGGCCACGCGACCGTCCCTCCACCTGACCACGTACGACCCGACGAGGCACGAGGGATGACGGCCCGTTCGGTTCCCCCGGGGCCGGATTCCGCCGCCGTGGCACTTGTCACGGCACCCGTTCCCCGCACCGGCCGTCCTCGAACGCGAGTACACACCACGTCCGACCAAGGAGGCAGGATGCCCGAACCGCAGCGCGAGCACCCGGAGTCCCGGCGGCGACAGCACGCCCGGCCCGGCGCACACCGGCCGGCCGCCGACCTCCTGGCCGCCGGGATCGCCCGGGCCCGCTCCGGTACGGGCGGCCTGGTGCTGGTACGCGGAGCCACCGGCACCGGCAGGACCAGCGTCCTGGAGGCCGCGGCGGAGGACGCCGCCGCCCAGGGCATGCGCGTGCTGCGCTCGCGCTGCGCGCCGGGCCGGTCCGCCGAGCCCTTCGCCGCGGTACGCCGACTGCTCTGCGTCCTGCCGGACTTGGAGGAGCCCGACCCGGCGGGAGACGAACGGGAGCAGGCCGCCCCGCTGTGGCGGGCCCTGCACACGTACGGCGGAGAGTCCCCGTTGCTGCTCGCCGTGGACGACGTCCACCTCGCCGACGGCCCCTCCTACCGCTGGCTGGTCGAGGCCGCCCGACACGTGGACCGATTACCCGTGCCCGTCCTGCTGGCCGTCACCGAACGCAGCCAGTACGACATCGACCCGCCCGCTCCGGGCTTCGCACACACCCTTTCGCCCGCCCTCGTCGACACCTACACGCTCGCCCCGCTGACCGCCGGCTCGGCGACCGGCCTGGTCCGCGCGGAGCATCCCGGCGCCCCGGCCGCGTGGGTCGAGAGCTGCGTCCGGGCCGGCGCGGGCAGCCCGCTGCTGCTGCGGTCCCTCCTCGACGACCTGAGCGCGTCCGGGGCGTTCGCGGCCGGTGCTCCCGATGTCTCCCCCGCCGAGGGCGGGGGCCCCTCCAGCCGCACCACGGCCGGCGGCCCATACCCCGCAGTGCCCGAGACGTCCGCCGCCCTCTACCCCGGTTCGTACGCTGCCGCCGTGCGGTGGTGGCTGGACAGTGCCGGACCCGCCACGGCGGAAGTGGCACGCGTGCTCGCCGCACTCGAGGAGGGAGGGGACCGGACGGCGGTGGAACCGGCCGGCCTGCTGGCCGAACTCGCCGGTGCCGACCCGGCCCGGGTCGCGGGCTGGCTCACCGCGATGACCGGGCTCGGCCTGCTGCGCCCCGGCCCCGACGGCCACCCCCGCTACGCTCATCCGCTGCTGCGGGACGCCGTACTCGCCGGTGTCCCCGACGCCCGGCGGCGCGCGGTGCACCGGACGGCGGCCGAGGCGATGCTGCACCGGGGCGCCCCCACCGGGGCTGTGGCACGGCAGCTGCTGCTGTCCGGCCCGGCGGGCGGCACCTGGGCACCGGCGGTGCTGCGGGACGCCGCCTCGCTCGCCCTGCGCGACGACCGTTTTGACGACGCCGTCGCCTTCCTGCGCAGAGCCCTGGACGAGCCGCTGCCCGACGACCACCGGCAGCGCCTCCTGACCGAACTGGGCTCCCTGGAGTGCGCGGGTCAGGAAAGCTCGGCCGGGATCCCCCGGCTCACCGAGGCGCTGACCCTGCCCGGCACACCGCAGGACCGGGTGCGCGCCGCCGTGGCGCTGGGCACCGCGCTGGCCGGACGCGGCCGGGCTCGTGCCGCCGTGGAGGTCCTGCGCACGGTGGACGGCCAGCTCACCGGGCATCCCGACCTGGGCGCCGCCCTCCAGACCGCGTCCGCGCTGCTCTCCGACCAGGACCAGACCGTCCGCCAGGACGTGTACCGCCGGCTGTCCGACACCGCCGAGCGGTCACCGGAACTCGTCGGACCGGCCACCCGGGCCCTGCTCGTGCGGTACGCGGCCACCGCCGCACTGACCTCGGCGGACGACGCGATGCGGCAGGTGCGCGCGCTGCTCGCCGAGCCGGCCCACCCGCTCACCGAGCCCTTCCTGCTGGGAACGGCGGCCGCGGTCGCCCAGTGGGCCGACGAGCTCGACGAGGCCGACCGCCTCGTGGACCGCGGCCTGGCCGGCCAGCGCCCCGACCTGCTGCACCCGATGCACGCGGCGCTGCTCAACACCCGGGCCGACATCGCCGCCGCGCGCGGCGAGTACGCGCTGCTCCCGGCCGAGCCCCCCACCTCCGCGAACGGCCCCTCCAACGTCCACGCCACCACGCTGCTCGCGCTCGTGGAGACCGGCCGTACCGCCGAGGCCCGGCGGCTCGCGGACGGCTTCGACCTGCGCGAGGCGCCCGACAACTGGGAGCTGAACCGGTTCCTCTACGCACGGGGCGTGCAGCGCGCCGCCGCGGGTGACCCGGCCGGGGCGCTGCACGACTTCCTGGAGTGCGGCCGCCGCCAGACCGCCCGCGCCGTGGTCAGCCCGGTCGTCACGCCCTGGCGTTCCGCCGCCGCCGAGTGCCGCCTGGCCCTCGGCAGTCCGCAGGAGGCGCTCGTACTGGCCGAGGAGGAGCTGCGGCTGGCGCGCGCCTGGGGTACGCCCCGCATCGTGGGCCGCGCCCTGAGGGTCCTCGGCACGGTCACGGGCGGCCGCCGGGGACTGGAGCTGGCCGAGGAGGCCGTACGCATCCTCGAGGACGCGCCACCCGCCACGGAGGGAGAACTGGTCGCCGCGCTCCTCGCCCAGGGCCGGCAGCTGACCGCCGCCGGGGACCGCGCCCGGGCCCGGGACCGCCTGCGGACGGCCGCCGAACGGGCCGAACGCCTGGGCGCGCTGCGGCTGCGGACGCTCGCCGAGGAGGCACTGCGCGAGGGCGGAGCCCGCCGCGCCGCCGATGCCCGCACCGGCTCCGGCGCCCTCACCGGCAGCGAGCTGCGCATCGCGCAACTGGCGGCCGACGGCCGTACGAACGCCGAGATCGCCGGCCTGCTGCACCTCGCCCGGCGCACCGTGGAGACCCATCTGACCAGCACCTACAAGAAGTTGGGCATACGGCGGCGGGGCGAGCTGGGGCGGGCGCTGCACGGGATGTGAAAAAAGTGTTATCCCCACTCCTTCACGCCGTCTCCACCGTGTGATCCCCGACATGGCGAGGACCCCGGGAGCGGCTGAGAGGGTGCGTGCGGAACATCAGTGACCCCAGGCGTCGAGAGGCCCCCGTGGACAGTCAGCACTGGCGCGCCACCATTACGGCGGCGCAGTCCGGCGACCGGCAGGCGCTGGACGAGCTGGTCGCGGGCTGGCTGCCGCTGGTCTACAACATCGTGGGCCGGGCCCTGAACGGCCACGCCGACGTCGACGACGTCGTCCAGGAGACCATGCTGCGCGCGGTCGGCAACCTCGGCTCGCTGCGCGACCCGGACAGCTTCCGGTCCTGGCTGGTGGCGATCGCCATGCGGCAGATCCGCGACCGGGCCCGGCGCCGGACCCCGGACCACCTGGAGGAGGCACCGGCCGCCGACTTCGCCGAACTGACCGTGCTGCGGCTCCACTTGGAGGGGCAGCGGCGTGAGGTCGCCGAGGCGGTGCGGTGGCTCGACGACGACGACCGGCAACTGCTGTCGCTGTGGTGGCTGGAGGTCGCGGGAGAGCTGACCAGGCGCGAGCTGGCCGCCGCCGTGGGCATCACCCGGCAGCACGCCGCCGTGCGCGTCCAGCGGATGAAGGAGCGCCTCGAGACCTCGCGCGGCATCGTCCGGGCCCTGGACGGCGCCTGCCCCGACCTGCGCGAGCTGACCGGCCGCTGGAACGGCCGGCCCGACTCGGTGTGGCGCAAGCGGCTGGCCCGGCACATCCGGGGCTGCGGCTACTGCGGCGACCCCCGCGAGTCGGTCGTACCGGCGGAACGCCTCCTGGTCGGCATCGCGCTGGTCCCGCTGCCCGCGGGGTTCACGCTGTCGCTCGCCTTCGGCGGCAAGACCGCCGTGGCCGCCGGCTCCGCCGGGTGGTCCGCCAAACTGCTGGGCGCGCTCACCAAACCGGCCGTCGCGATGACGGCGGGCGCGACGATCGTCGCGGGCGGCGCCTACGTCGTCACCCAGCCTCCCGACACCCCGCCGCCCCGGGCCGAGGCCACGCCCACGGCCGCGGCCACCACCGGACCGCCCTCCCCCTCCGCCCGGCCCACGCCCAAGCCCAAGCCCGGTCCCACCCCGCCACCGTCGAAGAAGGCCGATGTGTACGGCACGGTCGTCGACGCCGTGGACCGCGCCCCCGACCCGGACACCCGGCCCGCCGCCCTGCCCCGCCGCCCCGAGACGGGCGTCACCAGCACCGGCGGACCCAAGGCGGTCATGCAGCACCGCGGCGACAGCGTCACCCTCACCGGCCGGGGCTACGTCCTGGTCCGCTGGCAGATCTCGCCGAAGTCCCGGCCCGGCGCCCTGGTCATGCCGTCCTGGACCGGCCTGAAGGGCAAGCTGTTCCACGTGGCGTCCGGCGGCTGGCGCCGCATGGACGACCCGCTGCCCGGCGCCCCGAACGGCTACGCGACCGGCATGGGCGGACCGGACATCGGCTACGCCGTGCTGCCGCCCGGCACCCAGCAGATGTGGCAGAACGAGTACTTCTACCTCGACGGCACCGTCACCCTCACCCAGAACGAACGGGGCTGCGACTACGGCCTGACCGTCTTCCCCTCGGACCGGCAGACCGTGGACGAGGACATCAACGAGGGCCCCGCCCAGGGCGCCGTCCGCTACGGCCTGGTCCGCGACACCGGCACGGACAGCGCGCCGGTGCCGCAGTACGTCACGCGGTCGACCCCGGCCGATCCGGCGACGGTGCCCCAGCGTTCGCGCGTGTAGCGCACAGCACGTCGACGCGGTTGGTCGTGATCGAGTCCACTCCCGCGTCCAGGAGCCGCCGCATGGAGCGGCGGGTGTCCGGGGTCCACACGGACAGCAGGTAGCCCTCGCGGTGCACGCGCTCGGCGAGGGGCCGGTCCACCAGCGGGAAACGGTAGTTGAGCCAGCGCGGCCGGATCGCCTTCAGCAGGACGGGCCGGGGCGGGGCCAGGGTCGTCCAGGTGAGGGCGATCTCGGTGGCCGGATCCGCCGCCCGCACGGCGAGCATCGCGTCGGCGCCCGCGCAGTAGTAGACGCGGTCCGCCGCCCCGCCCTCCCGTACGACGTCCATGACCCGGCGCACCGCCCGTGCGCCGGGCGAGCCGGGCAGGTCGATCATCACCCGGTGGCCGCCGGTCGCGGCCAGCGCCTCCGCCAGGGCCGGCACCCCGCCGCCGGTCAGCCCGCGCACCTCCGCCCAGGACAGCGCGCGCACCGGCCGCTCGTGCTCCCAGAGCCGCTTCAGCGTCTCGTCGTGCAGCAGTACCGGCACGCCGTCCCGGGTGAGCCGTACGTCGATCTCCACCGCGTCCGCGCCCCGGGCGAGCGCGGACCGCAGCGAGGCGACGGTGTTCTCGCGGACGCGGTAGGGGTCGCCCCGGTGGGCCACCGCGATCACGGGGCGCCCGGGGTGCTCGGGGGAGGGCGTCACCGGTCGAGCCACCGCACGGTGTAGGCGTCGATCTCGTCCCTGATCCGGGTCTTGCCCGCCTCGTCCAGGAAGGACGCCTCGACGGCGTTCTTCGCCAGCTCGGCCAGACCCCGCTCGTCGAGGCCGAGCAGCCGGGCGGCGACCGCGTACTCGTTGTCGAGGTCGGTGCCGAACATCGGCGGGTCGTCGGAGTTGATCGTGACGATGACCCCGGCCTTCACGAACTCCTTGATCGGGTGCTCGTCGAGCGTGGCGACCGCGCGCGTGGCGATGTTCGAGGTCGGGCAGACCTCCAGCGGGATCCGGTGCTCGGCGAGGTGCGCGAGGAGCTTCGGGTCCTGCGCGGAGCTGGTGCCGTGACCGATGCGCTCCGCCCGCAGATGGGTCAGGGCGTCCCACACCGTCTCCGGGCCGGTGGTCTCACCGGCGTGCGGCACGGAGTGCAGCCCGGCCGCGATCGCCCGGTCGAAGTACGGCTTGAACTGCGGCCGCGGCACACCGGCCTCGGGCCCGCCGAGACCGAAGGAGACCAGCCCCTCAGGGCGCAGCCGGTCGTCGGTGGCGAGCCGGACCGTCTCCTCCGCGGACACGAGGCCCGCCTCGCCGGGGATGTCGAAGCACCAGCGCAGCACGGTCCCGAACTCGGCCTCGGCCGCCTTGCGGGCGTCCTCGATCGCGTCCATGAAGGCACGCTCGTCGATGCCGCGGCGGGTGGAGGAGAACGGGGTGATGGTCAGCTCGGCGTACCGCACCTGCTGCCGCGCCAGGTCCCGGGCCACCTCGAAGGTCAGCAGCCTGACGTCCTCCGGGGTGCGGATCAGGTCGACGACCGACAGGTACACCTCGATGAAGTGGGCGAAGTCGGTGAAGGTGAAGTAGTCGACGAGGGCGGCGGGATCGGTCGGAACCTTGGAGTCGGGGTGCCGGGCGGCCAGCTCGGAGACGATCCGGGGAGACGCGGAGCCCACGTGGTGCACATGCAGCTCGGCCTTGGGCAGTCCGGCGACGAACGCCTTGAGGTCGCGCGAGGCGCGGGGATCGACGAGGTGCTCGGTCAAGGGTTCCTCCCCGGAACGGCGCCCAGGCCGGCACGAGGCGGCGGGCGCGGGTGATCGGCTGATCGGGTGACTCGGGTTCATCGTAGGCCGTCGGACAACAGCCCAGGGGCGCGGGGAACCGCGCGACCAGCCCCGACGGACCCGCACTGTGGAGCCTGCCTGACCGCCCCGTAGCATGGCGGCACGATCAACCCAGGGGGGATGCACGATGACGGACGCCACGCAGCCGGACGGTGGCGGCGGCCACGACCCGTGGGCGCCTCCGGAGAACAAGACCTCGCTCGACAAGAACCGGACGCCACAGCCGCCGTCGGTGCACGACCAGCCCACGGTCACGTCGATGCCGGGCTTCACCCCGCCCACCGGTACGCCTCAGTACGACTCGTCCGGTACCGGCACCGGCGCCGTCCCGCCCCCGCCCGCAGCCCCCACCGGCCCCGCCACCGGAGGCTACGGCTACCCCGGTTACCCGCAGAGCGGCTACGGCTGGCCCGGCATGCCCCCGGCCCCCCAGAACGGCATGGGCATAGCGGCGATGGTGCTCGGCATCGTCTCGTGCACGCTCTTCTGCCTGTACGGCGTGGTCTCCCTGATCACCGGCGTCCTCGCCGTGGTCTTCGGCATCAAGGGCCGCAAGCGGGCCGAGGCCGGAGTGGCCACCAACCACGGCCAGGCCCAGGCGGGTCTGATCATGGGCATCATCGGGATCATCCTCGGTATCGCGGTGATCGTCCTGATCGCCGTCGGCATCACGGCCGCCATCAACAGCGACGAGTACGACGGCGACTCGTCCTACGGCGCCCACGGCCCGGTCGCCATCGCCCCGTCCCACCGCTGAAACACCCGCTCTCCACTGCGGACTTGGCCACTACGATGCCCTGGTCTGACAACGGAGGGGAGAACGTCCATGTCCAACACCAATCCCGCACCCGGTGGTTTCGGCCCGCCGTCCCAGCCCCCGCAGCAGCCGCCCGGCACCCCCGGCTACGGCTACCCGCAGCAGCCCCCTGCCGCGCCGGGCTACGGCTACCCCCAGGGCAGCCCGGGCTACCCGGCCGCGCCGCCCGCGGCCTACCCGCAGGCGCCCGGCTACGGGATGCCCGCACAGCCGAGCAACGGCATGGGCACCACGGGACTGGTGCTGGGCATCATCGGCGTGGTGTGCAGCGTGACGTTCATCATGTGGTTCTTCGGAGTGATCCTGGGCATTCTCGCGATCATCTTCGGCGCCATCGGCCGCGGCAGGGCCACCCGCGGTGAGGCCACCAACAAGGGCGCGGCGACCGCCGGCCTGGTCTGCGGCATCATCGCCACGGTGATCCTGCCGCTGCTGGGTTTCCTGCTCTTCGCCAGCATCATGGGCGGGCTCGGCGCGGCTTCCTGAACGAGGCATCCGAGTGCGGGGCCGGTCCGCGGACCGGCCCCGCACCCATGCCCGGGTGCCTCATGCCGTGCGCAGTCGTTCTCGCGCCTCCATCAGCGCGAACCCCAGTAGGTTCGGCCCCCGCCACCGCTCCGGGTCCGCCGCCGCCTCGTCGTCCGCGGCCAGCCCGATGCCCCACACACGGTCCACGGGGCTCGCCTCCACCAGGACCCTTCCGCCGGTATCCAGCAGGAACCGGCGCAGCCCGGGATGCGCGCCGAACTTGTGGAGGCTGCCCTCCACGACGATCCGGAACCGCTCCCGCTCCCATGTCGCCTCGTCGAAACCGCGTACCAGCCGCCCGGCCTTCTTCGCCTCGGCGGGATGCCCGGCGGCCAGCACGGCACGCTCCGCGTCGGCGTCCTGGAACAGCCGGGCCTTGCCCGCCATCATCCAGTGCTCCGCCGTCGCGTACGCCACGCCGTCCACCGTGAACGGCGCGGGCCACCACTGGCTCAGACAGCTCGGGCCGATCCGGCCGTCCGGTCGCGGCCGGTGTCCCCAGAAGTACAGATACTTGATCTTCGCGCCGGCCCGGGCCGCCTCGATCAGGGCGTCCCGGGAGCCGACCGCCCCCGTGATCTTCTGCATGCGGGCGAGTCTGGCACGCACCACTGACACACCGTCCTGTCTTTCTCCGGCCGACTCGACACCTGGTCGACAGATTCCGTTGCGTAACCAAAAATCAACAACGGAATCCCTTGTTGGAGTGGCATACCTCTGTCAGGATCGGCACTCAAATCGAGCCTGAGCCACGCCGGCCCCACCGGGGACACGGAGGAGAGCCACATGCACAACCCGGGCAACGCCACCCCGGACCGATTCCCGGCCGAGGAGCGCTTCGCGGAGGGCGCGCAGTTCATCGCGGGCCGTCCGACCAGGGGCACCTCCGGCCGCACGCACACGGTCGTCGACCCGGCCTCGGGCGAGGAGGTCCTCACCTATGAGCTGGCCGGCACCGCCGACGTCGACCGGGCCGTCGCCGCCGCCCGTGCCGCCTTCCCGGGCTGGGCGGCGACCACGCCCGGCGAGCGTTCCGACGCGCTGCACCGGTTCGCCGCGGTCCTCGCCGACCGGGCCGAGGACTTCGCCCGCGCCGAGTCGCTCCAGTGCGGCAAGCCGCTGAAGCTGAGCCGCGAGTTCGACGTCCCGGGGACCATCGACAACACGGCTTACTTCGCGGGCGCCGCACGGCATCTCCAGGGCCAGTCGGCCGGTGAGTACTCCGGCGACCACACGTCGTACGTCCGGCGCGAGCCCATCGGAGTCGTCGGGTCGATCGCGCCCTGGAACTACCCCCTGCAGATGGCCGCCTGGAAGGTCCTCCCGGCGATCGCGGCGGGCAACACCATCGTGCTCAAGCCCGCCGAGCTCACCCCGCTGACCTCCCTGCTCTTCGCCCAGGCGGCCACGGACGCCGGCATCCCGGACGGCGTGATCAACATCGTCACCGGCACCGGGCGGGAGGCCGGTGAGCACCTCGTCGGCCACCCCGACGTGGCCATGACCTCCTTCACCGGCTCCACCGCCGTCGGCAAGCGCGTCGCGGAGATCGCCACGGCCACCGTCAAACGCCTCCACCTGGAGCTCGGCGGCAAGGCACCCTTCGTGGTCTTCGACGACGCCGACCCGGAGGCCGCCGCCCACGGCGCGGTCGCCGGCGCGCTCATCAACACAGGGCAGGACTGCACGGCCGCCACCCGCGCGTACGTGCAGCGGCCGCTGTACGAGGAGTTCGTCGCCCGGACCGCCGCCCTCATGGAGACCGTCCGGCTCGGCGACCCCTTCGCCCCCGGCACCGACCTCGGCCCGCTCGTCTCGCACGTCCAGCGCGACCGGGTCGCCGGCTTCGTCGACCGCGCGCGGGCCTACGCGCGCGTCGTGACCGGTGGAGAGGCGCCGGAAGGTGAGCTCGCCAAGGGCGCCTACTACCGGCCCACCCTGATCGCCGACGCCGCCCAGGACAGCGAGGTCGTCCGGTCCGAGATCTTCGGCCCGGTCCTGGTCGTGCTGCCGTTCGACACCGACGACGAGGGCATCGCGCTCGCCAACGACACCCCGTACGGGCTCGCCGCCTCCGCCTGGAGCCGGGACGTGTACCGGGCGAACCGCGCCACCCGCGAGATCAAGGCGGGCTGCGTGTGGGTCAACGACCACATCCCGATCATCAGCGAGATGCCGCACGGCGGCTACAAGTCCTCCGGCTACGGCAAGGACATGTCAGCGTACTCGTTCGAGGAGTACACCCAGATCAAGCACGTCATGTTCGACAACACCGCGGTGGCCGCGAAGGACTGGCACCGCACCGTGTTCGGGGACCGATAGCCGTTACGCAGGCCGCCTGACCAACGGCCGTCCACCCTCCGAAAGGGCACCACGCGCATGGAGCAGTACGAGCCCGACCGCCTCTCCCCGGCCCAGGTGGCCGCCATGCGGCGCAGTCTCAGGAACGGCAGGGCCGCCCTCAGCCGGCGGTCCCTGCTGCGCGCCTCCGCGGGCGGGGCGCTCGCGGCCGGCGGACTGGGCACGCTGAGCGCCTGCGGCATCCCGGCGGCGGGCCGGTCGCAGGGCGGCGTCTCGGCGCAGGACCACTCGGCCGCGGAGAAGACCGTCGCCTTCTCCAACTGGACCGAGTACATGGACGTCGACGACAGCGGCAAGCACCACCCGACGCTGGAGCAGTTCACGAAACGCACCGGCGTCAAGGTCAAGTACACCGAGGACATCAACGACAACAACGAGTTCTTCGGCAAGATCAAGCCGCAGCTCGCCGCGGGCCAGGACACCGGCCGCGACCTCATCGTCCTCACCGACTGGCTGGCCGCACGGCTCATCCGCCTCGGCTGGGTGCAGAAGCTCGACCCGAGCAACCTGCCGCACGCCTACGCCAACCTGTCGGCCCAGTTCCGCAGCCCCGACTGGGACCCGGGCCGCGCCTACTCCTACGTCTGGCAGGGCATCTCCACCGTCATCGCGTACAACAAGAAGGCCCTCGACGGCGTCGAGGTGAAGTCGGTCTCCGACCTGCTGGACAATCCCAAGCTCAAAGGCCGGGTCGGCTTCCTGTCGGAGATGCGCGACAGCATCGGCATGACGCTGCTCGACATGGGCAAGGACCCGGCCGACTTCACCGCCGACGACTACGACGCGGCCATCGCCCGGCTGCAGAAGGCCGTCGACAAGGGCCAGATCCGCCGCTTCACCGGCAACGACTACACCTCGGACCTCACCAGCGGCGACTTCGCGGCCTGCGTCGCCTGGGCCGGTGACGTCGTCCAGCTCAAGGCCGACAGCCCCGACATCGACTTCCTCATCCCGGACAGCGGCTACGTCACGTCGACCGACAACCTGCTGATCCCCAACAAGGCCCGGCACAAGACGAACGCCGAGCGGGTCATCGACTTCTACTACGAGCCGAAGCCGGCCGCCGAACTGGCCGCGTACATCAACTACGTGTGTCCCGTCGACGGCGTGAAGCCCGAGCTGGAGAAGATCGACAAGGACGCCGCGAACAACCCGCTGATCATTCCCGACAAGGCCATGGCCGCCAAGTCGCACGCCTTCCGCTCGCTGAGCTCGAAGGAAGAGACCGAGTTCGAAGCGAAGTTCGCGAAGCTGACGGGGGCGTGACCTCGATGACGACCAAGACGACCAAGACGACCCGGACAGACGCCACCGGCGACGTCCGCCTCACGGGCATAGCCAAGTCCTACGGCGCCTTCACCGCCGTCCACCCGCTCGACCTGACCGTGCCGCAGGGCTCCTTCTTCGCCCTGCTCGGCGCCTCCGGCTGCGGCAAGACCACCACCCTGCGCATGATCGCCGGCCTGGAGGAACCCTCCTCCGGGACGGTGTCGCTGGGCGACCAGGACGTGACCGCCCTGCCGCCGTACAAGCGCCCGGTGAACACCGTCTTCCAGTCGTACGCCCTCTTCCCGCACCTCGACATCTTCGAGAACGTCGCCTTCGGACTGCGCCGGCGCGGATGGAAGTCGGTGAAGAAGCAGGTCGAGGACATGCTGGAGCTCGTCCAGCTCGGCGAGCAGGCCCGCAAGAAGCCGCACCAGCTCTCCGGCGGCCAGCAGCAGCGCGTCGCCGTGGCCCGGGCACTCATCAACCACCCCAAGGTGCTGCTCCTCGACGAACCGCTCGGCGCCCTCGACCTCAAGCTGCGCCGCCAGATGCAGCTGGAGCTCAAGCGCATCCAGACCGAGGTCGGCATCACCTTCATCCACGTCACGCACGACCAGGAGGAGGCCATGACCATGGCCGACACGGTCGCCGTGATGAACGCGGGCCGCGTCGAGCAACTCGGCGCGCCGACCGACCTCTACGAGAACCCGCGCACCACCTTCGTCGCGAACTTCCTCGGCACCTCCAACTTCATCGAGGCCGAGATCGACTCCAGGAGCGGCGACGAGATCGTGCTGAAAGCGGGCGGCGGCAAACTCGTTCTGCCCGAGGCCCGGTGCGGGGCGTCCACCACCACCGGCGGCAAGGTACTGGCCGGCGTCCGCCCGGAGAAGATCTCCCTCACCCACGCGGACGACGCCGGCGAGATCCCCGACGGCCGCAACCGCATCACGGGGAAGATCGCCGACTCCAGCTTCATCGGCGTCTCCACGCAGTACGTCGTCGACAGCCCCGTCTGCTCCGACTTCGAGGTCTACGCCCAGAACATCGACCGCGACCCGCGGCTCGTGCCCGGCGCCGAGGTCGTCCTGCACTGGAACCCCGCGCACACCTTCGGCCTGGACGCGAGCCAGGACGCGGACGCCGGAGTGGAAGAGGCGGCCTGATGTCGACACTCACCGAGGCGCCACCGCCGCTCGCACCCGAAGCACCCGAGCCGAAGCCCCCGAAGCGCAGGGGCCGCTGGACGCCGTACTGGCTGCTGCTCCCCGGCATCCTCTGGCTGCTCGTCTTCTTCGCGCTGCCGATGATCTACCAGGCCTCCACGTCCGTGCAGACGGGCTCCCTGGAGGCGGGCTACAAGGTCACCTGGCACTTCGCCACGTACTGGGACGCGCTGTCCGCGTACTGGCCGCAGTTCGTCCGGTCCGTGCTCTACGCGGGCACCGCCACCATCCTGTGCCTGCTGCTCGGCTACCCGCTCGCGTATCTGATCGCCTTCCGCGCGGGCCGCTGGCGGAACCTGATCCTGATCCTGGTGATCGCGCCGTTCTTCACCAGCTTCCTGATCCGCACCCTCGCCTGGAAGACGATCCTCGCGGACGGCGGCCCGCTCGTCGGCGCCCTCGACACGCTGCACATCCTGGACGCCACCAACTGGCTCGGCTGGACCGCGGGCGACCGTGTCCTCGCCACCCCGCTCGCGGTGGTCTGCGGACTGACGTACAACTTCCTGCCGTTCATGATCCTGCCGCTCTACACCTCGCTGGAGCGCATCGACGGCCGGCTCCACGAGGCCGCCGGGGACCTGTACGCGAAACCCTCGACGACCTTCCGCAAGGTCACCTTCCCGCTGTCGATGCCGGGTGTCGTCTCCGGCACGCTGCTGACCTTCATCCCGGCGGCCGGCGACTACGTCAACGCCGACCTCCTCGGCTCCACCGACACCCGCATGGTCGGCAACGTCATCCAGACGCAGTTCCTCAGAGTGCTCGACTATCCGACGGCCGCGGCACTCTCCTTCATCCTCATGGCCGCCATTCTCCTCATGGTCACCCTCTACATTCGCAAGTCCGGGACGGAGGATCTGGTCTGAATGCCTCTCGTCAACTGGCTGAAAAGAAATCTCGTCGTCATCGCGGGACTGCTGACACTCGGCTATCTCCTGCTGCCGAACGTCATCGTGACGGTGTTCTCCTTCAACAAACCGAAGGGACGCTTCAACTACGAGTGGCAGAAATTCTCCCTGGACGCCTGGAAGGACCCGTGCGGCGTCTCGGACCTCTGCGGCTCGCTCTCCGTCAGCCTCCAGATCGCGGTCTGGGCGACCCTCGGCGCCACCCTCCTCGGCACCCTGATCGCCTTCGCACTGGTCCGCTACCGGTTCCGCGCCCGCGGCGCCGTGAACTCGCTGATCTTCCTGCCGATGGCGATGCCCGAGGTCGTCATGGCCGCCTCGCTGCTCACCCTGTTCCTCAACATGGGCGCCCAGCTGGGCTTCTGGACGATCCTCATCGCGCACATCATGTTCTGCCTTAGTTTCGTGGTCACCGCCGTCAAGGCCCGCGTCATGTCGATGGATCCCAAACTGGAGGAGGCGGCACGGGACCTGTACGCGGGACCGTTCCAGACGTTCGTCCGCGTCACCCTGCCGATCGCCGCCCCGGGAATCGCGGCGGGCGCGCTGCTCGCCTTCGCCCTCTCCTTCGACGACTTCATCATCACCAATTTCAACGCCGGCTCGACCGTCACGTTCCCCATGTTCGTCTGGGGCTCGGCGCAGCGCGGAACGCCCGTCCAGATCAATGTCATCGGCACGGCCATGTTCGTCGTCGCCGTACTGTTCGTCCTGACTTCCATGGTTGTCGGCAATCGCCGCAACAGACAAAAGGCATGACCGTAGGGAGTTGACATCATGGCCCCTGGCGCCATGAATCGCTGGACCCGTTCGCTTTCCGACGCCCAGCCGGTGCCGTACTGGCTGGACGACCCCGGCCGGCCCCGCCCCCAACCCGCCCTCACCACCTCCGAGACCTGCGACCTGCTGGTCGTCGGCGGCGGCTACAGCGGACTGTGGACGGCGCTGCTCGCCAAGGAACGCGACCCGGGACGGGACGTGGTGCTGGTGGAGGGCCGCGAGGTGGGCTGGGCCGCCTCGGGCCGCAACGGCGGTTTCTGCGCCGCCTCCCTCACCCACGGCCTGCCCAACGGCCTCGCCCGCTGGCCCGAGGAGATCCACCGGCTCCAGGAGCTCGGCGCCCGCAACCTCGACGCGATCGAGGCGGCGGTCGCCCGGCACTCCATCGACTGCGACTTCGAACGCACCGGCGAGATCGACGTCGCCACCGAGCCGTACCAGGCCAGGGAACTGCGCGACTGGCACGAGGAGACGGTCCGCCGCGGCCTCGCCGAGGACGTCGAGTACCTGGACGCCGAGGCGGTACGGGAGCAGGTGAACTCACCCACCTTCCAGGCCGGCCTGTGGGACCGCAGGGGCGTCGCCATGCTGCACCCGGCGAAGCTCGCCTGGGGCCTGAAACAGGCGTGTGTGAAGCTGGGTGTCCGCGTCCACGAGCACACCCCCGCGCTGACCCTGAAGCCCTACGGCGCCGGCATGGCCGTACGCACCCCCTACGGCCGGATCCGGGCCCGCCAGGTCGCCCTGGGCACCAACATCTTCCCCAGCCTGGTCCGGCGGGTCCGCTCGTACACCGTCCCGGTCTACGACTACGCCCTCATGACCGAGCCGCTCACCGAGGGACAGCTGGCGTCCATCGGCTGGAAGAACCGCCAGGGACTCGGGGACAGCGCCAACCAGTTCCACTACTTCCGGCTGTCCGCCGACAACCGCGTGCTCTGGGGCGGCTACGACGCGGTCTACCCTTACGGCGGCCGGGTCCGCGCCGAGTACGACGACCGGCCGGAGACCTACGCCAAGCTCGCCGGGCACTTCTTCACCTGCTTCCCGCAGCTGGAGGGCGTCCGCTTCACCCACGCCTGGGGCGGGGCGATCGACACCTGCTCCCGCTTCTCGGCGTTCTTCGGCACCGCCCACCAGGGCAAGGTGGCCTACGCGGCCGGGTACACCGGGCTCGGGGTCGGGGCCACCCGGTTCGGCGCCGACGTGATGCTGGACCTGCTCTCCGGTGAGCGCACCGAGCGCACGGAACTGGACATGGTCCGCAAGAAGCCCCTGCCCTTCCCGCCCGAGCCGTTCGCCTGGACCGGGATCGCCCTCACCAAGTGGTCGCTGGCCCGGGCGGACGCCCAGGGCGGTCGGCGCAACCTGTGGCTGCGCACGATGGACCGGCTGGGCCTGGGCTTCGACAGCTGAACCGGCGGGGTGTGAGCCGGTTCACTCCAACGAGGTGCCGGAACCCGCGTAATGACCACCAGGAGACCTCCTTCTCCCTCGTGACGCGCTGAGCGTGCGCGCGTTTCACGAGAGAAGGGGGTCTTCCCGATGACAGGGACGAACACGGCGGTCGAGTGGCTCGCATCCGTCGCACCCGATCCCGGGGCCTGCCGCCGGGAGTGGGAACGCAGCCCGCTCGGGGTGGCCCTGCTGCCGGCCGGCAGCGCCTGGGACGTGCTCATCCTGCCCGGCGAACTCGGCTACCGCACGCTCGACGTGCTCACCCGCGTCCTCGGCCGGCCGGGCCCCGTGCTCGTCGACTTCGGCGACCAGCGCATGGGGTTCTTCGTGCCGCCGGGCACCGCGAGCCGCTGGCTCGGTACGGGCATCCGCACGGCGGGCGCCGGCACCTGGATCGTCGTGCCGTACCCGGGCCGCGCGTCACCCGGCGGCGTCCGCTGGCTCGTCCCCCCGGACGGCTCGGGCACGCTGACGGACCCGGCCCTGCTGGAGCTGGCGATGCACGAGGCGGCGGCGGGAATGGCCCTGGGGAACGGCGATTAGGGCACCGCCGCGGTGGTGCGGGGGGAGTCGTCCGTCCGAGGGCCGGCCGCCGTTCGCCGGAGGAACAGCCACAAGGACGAGAGCAGCACCGCACACAGGCACCAGCTGGCCACCACGTCCAGTGGCCAGTGGTAGCCGCGGCGGACCAGACCGTAGCTGGTGCCGAGCACGAGGGCGACGCAGCAGGTGACGAGGGCGCGGCGGGCCAAGGCGGTGCGGAGCAGGGGGATCAGGAGCAGGGCGGCGCACCCGTAGGCGATGGCGGCGGTGGCGGTGTGGCCCGAGGGGTAGTAGCCGGTGCCCGGCGGAACGGCCGGGGTGCCCGGACGGTCCGTGAGTCTCTTGAGCGGGATGATCAGCGCCGGGACCAGGGCCATGAGGAGGGCCGCGGCGGTGACGGGCAGCCACCAGCGGGCCGTACGGCGGGTCCGCAGGGCGACGTACCCGAGGGTGATGACGAGGACCGGGACCGCGACCTGGACGTTGCCGAGGTCGGCGAGGAGTTCGGAGCAGCGGTCCGGGTCGATCAGGAGGCGGCTGAGGCGCTCGTCGGCCGCCACGAGCGGACCGTGCACGACCACCTGCCAGGTGACCAGGGCGAAGAGGAGGGCAGGGAAGCCGGCCAGGAGGGCGAGGAGGCCCGGCCGTGACGGCGTGCTCCTGTCCCGCGCGGTGCGGTCGTCGCGTTCCTGGTTCGCGGGGATCGGCATGGGGCACAGCTTGGCACGAGCACAGACGTCCACTCGCGGCCGCTGCGGAGGATCTCGTGAACCACCCGGAAAACGCCGACGGCCTCTTCGACCACTGCCCCTGGCTCTTCGCCGAGCAGGCCTCGGACGCGCAGCGCGCGGCACAGGAACGGAGACAGAAGGAGCTCACCGGGGCCGGTCGGGTGCGACTCGGCGAGAACTGCTTCATCGCCGGGACGGCCGCCGTGCACCCGGACGTCCTGCACCTGGGCGACCGTTCGTACATCGCGGCCCACGCCTATGTCACGGGCGACATACGCCTGGGCGCCGACTGCACGATCAACCCCTTCACGGTGGTGCGCGGCACCGTCACCCTCGGGAACGGGGTGCGCGTCGGCGCCCACAGCTCGCTGCTCGGCTTCAACCACGGGACCGCGCCCGGCCTGCCGGTGCATCAGCAGCCCGTCACCAGCCGCGGGATCACGGTCGGCGACGACGTGTGGATCGGCTCCCACGTGGTCGTGGTGGACGGCGTCACCATCGGCGACCACTGCGTCATCGGCGCCGGCGCGGTCGTCACGAAGGACCTGCCCGCGTGGACGGTGGCGGCCGGCAACCCGGCGCGGCGCATCCGGGACCGGCGGCAGCCACGCGGGGCCGCCGAGACGGGCTCGGCACTCGCCGAGGAACTGTCGGCCTTCGCGGCCACCGCCCGTGCGCAGGCCCCCGCCCTGCTCGACCGCTGCCGGCACCCCGGCACCGGCCGGTACGTCGACCGGCCCGGCGCCGAGCCGACCGTGCGGGCGCACTGCGACGCCGTCGAGATCGCCGACCTGCTCCTCGGGGAGGTGCCGCCCCAGCTGTCCGCGGCCGAGCACGTGGAGCGACTGCGCGCCCTCCAGGACCCGGCCACCGGTCTGGTCCCCGAGTACGGCGAGGCACCGCCGCTCCCCGGACCGGCGGGGATCCCGGACGACGGCGCCTCGGCCTATCACGTGCTGTGCGTCGGCTACGCGCTGGACCTGCTCGGCAGTTCCTTCGCCCACCCGGTCCACGCGGTGCGCACCACCACGGCGGACCGGCTGGTCCGGCAGCTGGCCGAACTGCCCTGGAACGACCGTGCCTGGCACGCGGGGGCGTGGGTCGACTCCTGGGCCACCGCCGCGCACTGGAACCTGCGCCTCGGTGCCGAAGCGGCCGCGCCCGGGGCGCTGGAGGCGCTGTTCGGCTGGCTGCACACGCACGCCGATCCCTGGACCGGGGTGTGGGGCTCACCCACCCCGGAGTCCGGACGCCTGCAGACGGTCAACGGCTACTACCGGCTCACCCGGGGCTCCTTCGCCCAGTTCGGCCTGCCCGTGCCGTACCCGGAGCGCGTGATCGACACGGTCCTCGACCACGCACGCGACCCCCGCTACTTCGCACCGGGCCGGGAGAACGCCTGCAACGTCCTGGACGTGATCCATCCCCTGTGGCTCTGCGGCCGCCAGAGCACCCATCGCGCCGAGGAGGCCCGGGCCTGGGCCACGACCCAGCTCACCGCCGCATGCCGCCGATGGCACCCGCACCAGGGCTTCGCTTTCGGCCCCACCCCCGACGGCACCGGCCCGGGCAGCCGCGTGCCCGGCCTTCAGGGCACGGAGATGTGGCTCGCCATCGTCTGGCTGCTGGCCGATCTCCTGGGCCTCGCCGACGCCCTGGGCCATCGCCCACGCGGCATCCACCGCCCGGACCCAGGCCCTCGGCCCGAATGAACTGTCAGTCCCGGGTGCGAGACTGCGCGGCATGACCGAACCCAACCCGAAAGCGGACCTGCTCCGCTATCTCCAGGACGCCCGTGACGCGCTGCTGTGGAAGCTCGAAGGGCTCTCCGAGTACGACGTCCGCCGCCCGCTCACCCCGACCGGGACCAATCTGCTCGGGCTGGTCAAGCACGTCGCCGGAGTGGAGCTCGGATACTTCGGCGACACGTTCGGACGGCCGTACTTCACCCAGGAACCGCCGCCGTCCTGGTGGTACACGGAGGACGCCGAACCCAACGCGGACATGTGGGCCACCGCCGACGAGTCACGCGAGCAGATCGTCGGGCTCTACCGCCAGGCGTGGCGGCACGCGAACCGCACGATCGAGACACTGCCGCTGGACGCCACCGGTCACGTCCCGTGGTGGCCCGAGGAACGGCGGGAGGTGACGTTGCACCACATCCTGGTGCGGGTCGTCTCCGACACGCAGCGGCACGCCGGGCACGCCGACATCGTGCGCGAACTCATCGACGGGAGCGTCGGCCTGACGAAGGCCACCGGCAGCGTGCCGGAGGGCGACCGGAAGTGGTGGGAGGAGCACCGGGCCCGGCTGGAACAGGTCGCGCGGGAAGCCGGCGACGGCCGGTCCCGCGCGGGTGCGTGAAGAGGAGGAAGAGGGAGGTCGGCCGCCCCGGAACAGGGGGGGGTGGTTCCGGGGCGGCCGATCGGACCGGAACGTCGCGCGCCCCGGGGGGTTTGGGGCGGGCGACCGTCCGATCGGTGAGGAGATCCAGAGCCTCAGGCTCCGTTTGTGTGCGCGAGGGCACGACCAGGTCGAAGCTGGGGAGGCCCCGGCCTGATGTCACCCACAGTCCCCTGTGGGCGGGGTGTATCTCTCATCTGGTTAGAACCTACGACAGGCGCCGGGGCGGAGGACAGGGCCAGGGCCTCCTGTCATCCACCTCGCACACCTTCTTCACACGCTCTGCCCGCGCGGCGAAGGCGTCAGATACGCGCGAATCCCTGTTCGATGATGTCGAGGCCCTCGTTCAGCAGGTCCTCGCCGATCACCAGCGGAGGCAGGAAGCGGAGCACGTTGCCGTAGGTGCCACAGGTCAGGACCAGCAGGCCCTCGGCGTGGCAGGCCTTGGCGAGCGCGGCGGTCGCCTCCGGGTTCGGCTCCTTCGTCGTACGGTCCTTGACCAGCTCGACGGCGATCATGGCGCCACGGCCGCGGACGTCGCCGATGATGTCGAACTTCTCCTGCATGGCGGACAGGCGCGCCTTCATCACGGCCTCGATGTCCTTGGCCCTGGCGTTGAGGTCGAGCTCCTTCATGGTCTCGATCGAGCCGAGCGCACCGGCACACGCGACCGGGTTGCCGCCGTAGGTGCCGCCCAGGCCGCCCGCGTGCGCGGCGTCCATGATCTCGGCACGCCCGGTGACCGCGGCGAGCGGCAGACCACCGGCGATGCCCTTCGCGGTGGTGATGAGATCCGGGACGATGCCCTCGTCCTCACAGGCGAACCACTGTCCCGTGCGGCAGAAGCCGGACTGGATCTCGTCGGCGACGAAGACGATGCCGTTGTCCTCGGTGAACTTGCGGAGCGCCGGCAGGAAGCCCTTGGCCGGCTCGATGAAACCGCCCTCGCCGAGCACCGGCTCGATGATGACGGCGGCGACGTTCTCCGCGCCGACCTGCTTGCTGATCTGGTCGATGGCCTGCGCGGCGGCCTCGGGCCCGGCGTTCTCGGGGCCGGTCGGCCACCGGTAGCCGTACGCCACGGGCACCCGGTAGACCTCGGGCGCGAACGGCCCGAAGCCGTGCTTGTACGGCATGTTCTTCGACGTCAGCGCCATGGTCAGGTTGGTGCGCCCGTGGTAGCCGTGGTCGAAGACCACCACGGCCTGCCGCTTGGTGTACGCCCGGGCGATCTTCACGGCGTTCTCGACGGCCTCGGCGCCGGAGTTGAACAGCGCGCTCTTCTTGGCGTGGTCGCCCGGGGTCAGCTCGGCGAGCGCCTCGGCGACCTCGACGTACCCCTCGTAGGGCGTGACCATGAAACAGGTGTGGGTGAAGTCGGCGAGCTGCGCGGACGCCCGCCGCACGACGGCCTCGGCGGAGGCGCCGACGGAGGTCACGGCGATGCCCGAGCCGAAGTCGATCAGCCGGTTGCCGTCGACGTCCTCGATGATCCCGCCCCCCGCACGCGCCGTGAACACGGGCAGCACGGATCCCACGCCCTGCGCGACCGCGGCGGTACGGCGGGCCTGCAGCTCCTGCGACTTCGGACCGGGAATGGCGGTGACGACGCGACGCTCCTGCGGAAGTGCGCTCATGCGGGGCTCCTGGGGTGGTGCGGACGGGAGTGTGGGGACACTTCGCTTCTTTTCTCGCAGGCTAGGGCGGGGGTAGGGGGATGGTCATGCTCCATGTGGGCGTTGTCGGTGGGACGGCTTGTCCGGGGTGGACATGGCGCTTCCCGTGACCGTGTGTCCCCTACCCGGCCGTGTAAGCGGTGAACTCCCCAGGGGAGGGCGTTAGATTGGCTCGCTGATGGTGGACGCAGCGGCTGGTCAGGGGGCAAGGGCGATGGACAGCGACGGGACGCAGGAGGCGCGGGGTACGCATGCGAATCCCGTGCCGCGTCCGGCGGGACCGCCGGAGGCGCCCGCGGTGCCGCCGAGCGGCCACAACGTGCCCCCCAACGGGCACAGCGCGACGCCGAGCGGGCACAGCGCGACGCCGAGCGGGCACCACGTGCCGCCGAGCGGGCACAGTGCCACGCCCGGCGGCAGGGACGCGTCGTCGGGAGGCTCCGCCGTGCCGCCCCGGCCGGACCGGGCTCCCGGCGTGCCGCCCATGCCCGACGGGTCCTCCTTCCTGACCTGGCTGCGCACCCCCCGCCCCGAGGCGTCGCCCGGCGTGTGGCGCTTCGGGCACCGGCCGCGGCCCGCGGAGGAGCCCGAGCAGATCCCCACCCGGCAGTTGCTCAGCGGAGCCCTGGTCGCCTTCCTGGTGGGGTGGCTGATCTGGTCGCTGCTGCAGAACGGTTACCTCGGCAACTGGTGGTGGGTCCCGTTCGACCTGATCGTTCCCGACGCCTGGCGCGGTGGCGACAGCGGCATCGGCGAGACCGGCACGTTCCTGGTGTACGAGGGGTACGAGCTGCTCGTCGCCCTCGCGATCATGGTCGGGGTGAGCCGGCTCGGCCGCTGGGGCGAGGTGTGGCGCCGGTTCGTCGTTCCCCGCTTCCGCAGGCAGGCGTCCCAGGAGACGCATCCGGCCCCGCAGGACGACCCGGCCGAGTGGAACGAGCTCCGCGCCGCCGGGATGGCGGACGCCGCCGAGCGGCTCTCCGCCGAGGCACGCTCCGGGCTGATGCGGGACGTCGACCACGCCCGGATCCTCCGCGCCTGGCAGGGTGTGCGCTCCGGGCGGCACAGCCTCGCCACCTTCAGCTCCACCGTCCTGCGGGACGGCGCGGCCGCCTGCCTCCACCCCTCCGGGGAGCGTGACCTCCCGTCCCGGCTCGCCCGGCACGACCTGATCACCGGGCAGGTGCGGCTGGGCACCGCCGTGGACGACCCCCGCAACCCGTACACGTACCGGGGAGCGGGGCTCGCCCTCGGGCCCGACCTGCTCGGCACCTCGCTCGTCGCCGTCGGCCCCGCCGGCTCCGGAAAGACCGGTGCCGTCGTGCGGCCGGTCGCCGAGTCGCTGTGTCTGCACGCTCTCGCCGGGCGGGCCGCCGTCGTCGTGGTGGGGGCCGCGGGGGCGGGGCTCGGGCCGGCCGACGCGTACGACGTGGTCGTGCGGATCGGGAACCAGGAGTCCGAGTACGACCTCGATCTGTACGGCGGGACCACCGACCCGGACGAGGCCGCCGCCGTGCTCGCCGAGGCGCTGGTCGGGGACCTCGCCGAACCGCACCCGGGCAGCGACAGCAGGCGTTCGACGACCGTCCTGGCCCAGTTGCTCGGGCCGTTCCGGGCGGTGCACGGGCGTTTCCCGTCCGTGCCGGAGCTGCGCCAGCTGCTGGACGGGTCGCCGGGCCCGTTCGCCGCTCTGCGGCAGGGGCTGCACGACGCCGGGCAGGAGTCGCTGCTGCGGGAACTCGACGCCCGGGAGCGGCAGATGGGGCAGCCCGGTGACGTCGGCGGGGTGCTCGCGGACCGGGTCGCGTTGCTGGACCGCCCGGCCTTCGCCTCGTTCTTCGACACCTCCGGCGCCACCCGGCCCTTCACCCTGAAGGCCCTCGACCACCCCGTCCGAGTGCGGATCGACCTGCCCGAGCGGGGGCACGCCGACGCCTCCCGGATGCTGGCGCGCCTCGTGCTCGCGCAGTTCACGGCGAGTGTCGCGGTCCGTGAGGACCGGTCGTTGTTCGCCTGCCTGGTGCTCGACGACGCGACCGGGGTCGTGACGCCCGAGGCCGTCCGCGGCATCCAGCGGCTGCGGTCCGGCAACGCCGGAGTCGTGCTCACCCTGCGCACCCTGGACGACGTGGCCCGGCCGCTGCGCGGACCGCTGCTCGGCGCCACCGGCTGCCGGATGGCCCTGTCCGGGCTCACCCCGTGGGACGGGCAGGACTTCGCCGAGGTGTGGGGCAAGGAGTGGACGGAGGCCCGGGACGTCACGGACCGGCAGATCATCGCGGAGACGCCTGCGGGCAAGGCCGTGCACATGCTGCGCCGGGTGATCACCGGCAAGGCCCCGACCGCGCGGGCGGTGACCGTGCGGCAGGTCGAGCGGGAGCGCTGGTCCGCGTCCGAGCTGGCGCACGGGGTGCCCGCCGGGCACGCCGTGCTGTCGCTCACCGACGTCAAGGGCGAGCACGCGCCACCGCTGCTGGTGGATCTCCGGGGCTGAGGTCCGCCGGGCGGTACGGGTACGCGGAGAACCGTACGGTGAGGCAGAATCGTCACAGGTCGTTCATACGCAGCGGCCAAAAGAGCACAAAGAACACACAGCCCTGACGTAGACCTGAAGGCCTCATGCCCCCGACGCTCGCCTCGCTCGTCCACCACTCCGCGCTGAAACTGACCGTGCGGGCGGGCGAAGACCGCCTCGACGTGCCGGTCCGCTGGGCGCACGTCAGCGAGCTCGCCGACCCCGTCCCCTACATGGAGGGCGGGGAACTGCTGCTGGTCACCGCGCTGAAACTGGACGCCGAGGACCCGGAGGCCATGCGCCGCTACGTACGGCGGCTGGCCGGGGCCGGGGTGGTCGGTCTCGGCTTCGCCGTCGGCGTCACCTACGAGGAGATCCCCAAGGCTCTCGTCGACGCGGCCGAGGAGGAGGGCCTGCCGCTTCTGGAGGTCCCGCGCCGCACTCCCTTCCTCGCCATAAGCAAGGCCGTGTCCGCCGCGATCGCCGCCGACCAGTACCGCGCCGTCACGGCGGGGTTCGCCGCCCAGCGCGAGCTGACCCGGCAGGCGCAGACGGGCGGGCCGGAGGGGCTGCTGGCCGCGCTGGCCGCCCAGGTCGACGGCTGGGCCGCGCTGTACGACGCCTCGGGCGCCGTCGTCGCCACGGCACCGGAATGGGCGGGGCGGCGGGCCGCTCGGCTCACCGGCGACGTGCAGCGGCTGCGGGACCGGCCCGCGCCCGCCTCGTCGGTGGTCGGCGGCCCCGAGAACGAGGACCGGGTCGAACTGCACACCGTCGGCACCGGCCGGCGCCCCCGGGCGGCCCTGGCCGTGGGCACGGCGGCCGCCCCCGGCACCGCCGAGCGCTACGCCGTCCACTCCGCCATCGCCCTGCTGACCCTGACCACGGAACGCTCCCGGTCCCTCCAGGCGGCCGAGCAGCGGGTCGGCGCGGCGGTGCTGCGGATGCTGCTGGCCGGGGAGCCGGACCACGCGCGTGCGGTCGCCGGGGACCTGTACGGCGGGCTGCTGGACGCGCCGTTCCGCATGCTGGTCGCGGAGCGCGTGCCGGTGTCGACGTCGGCCGCGCTGGCCCGCGCCGAGGCCCGGACGGGCGGTGCCCCGGCCGTCGAGCGGACGTCGGCCGCCGCGCTCGCCGCGGCCGACACGGGCGCGGACCCCCTGGCGGCGCTCACCGACGTGATGGAGTCCGCCGCGGCCCGGGCCGGCGAGGCCGTCCTGGTCGTGCCGGAGGGGGAGCGGCTGGTGGTGCTGGCCGCGGACCGCGGTGCCGCCGCGGCGGCCTGCGGGGAGTACGCGGCCGCCCTGGAGACGGCCCGGGCCGGCATACGCGAGAAGGCGCCCGGCGGCGAGGAGAGCGAGCTGGTCGTGGGTCTGTCGGCGCCGGCCGGGCCCATCGCCGCGTCCGCCGCCTACAAGCAGGCCGAGCAGGCGCTGTCGGTGGCGCGGCGGCGCGGGCGCGTCCTCGTGGAGCACGAGCAGATGGCGGCCGGATCCGTGCTGCCGCTGCTGGCGGACGACGCGGTGCGGGCCTTCGCCGACGGGATGCTGCGGCCGCTGTACGAGCACGACGCCACGGGCCGCGGCGATCTCGTCGCCTCCCTGCGCGCCTGGCTGTCCCGGCACGGCCAGTGGGACGCGGCGGCGGCCGACCTGGGCGTGCACCGCCACACCCTCCGCTACCGCATGCGGCGCGTCGAGGAGATCCTCGGCCGGTCCCTGGACGACGCCGACGCGCGGATGGAGCTCTGGCTCGCCCTGAAGGCCGCCTCCACCGAGTAGCCGAACCGTAGTATCCGCGCCCCGCATTGCTACGGGTTGGACAAACGACCTTCGGCCACCACCGGCCTACCGTGGACCCCGCAGCAACAGGACCACCCCCAACGCCGAAGGGCCGGAACCCGAATGACTTCCACCCACGCCTTCTGGCTCGCCGGCCGCCAGGCCACCGGCGAGGAGACCTTCGACGTCACCTCCCCGTGGGACGGGCGGCTCGTCGGCCAGGTCAGCGTGCCGACGGACGCTCAGGTCGAGGAGGCCGTGGCCGCCGCGCACGCCGTGCTGGACGAGTTCGCCGCCACCCCCGCCCACGTGCGGGCCGCCGCCCTCGACCACGTCAGCAAGCGCCTCGTCGAGCGCACCGAGGAGATCGCCCGGCTGATCTCCGCCGAGAACGGCAAGCCCCTGAAGTGGGCGCGCGGCGAGGTCGGACGGGCCGTGTCCGTGTTCCGGTTCGCGGCCGAGGAGGCCCGGCGCTTCAACGGCGGCGAGGCCCAGCGGCTCGACACCGACCTCGGGGGCCAGGGCCGGCTCGCCCTCACCCGCCGCTTCCCGAAGGGCGTCGTGCTGGGCATCGCGCCCTTCAACTTCCCGCTCAACCTCTGCGCGCACAAGATCGCCCCGGCCATCGCCGCCGGCGCCCCGATCATCCTGAAGCCGGCCCCGGCGACCCCGCTGTCCGGTCTGATCATCGGCGACCTCCTGGCCGAGACCGAGCTGCCCGAGGGCTCCTGGAGCATCCTGCCGGTCGCCAACGACAAGATGCCCGCCCTCGTCCAGGACGAGCGCCTGCCCGTCATCTCCTTCACCGGGTCCGAGAAGGTCGGCTACGCGATCATGGACTCGGTGCCGCGCAAGCACTGCACCCTGGAGCTGGGCGGCAACGGCGCGGCCGTCGTCCTCGCCGACTGGGCGAGCGACGAGGACCTGGACCGGGCGGCGAACCGTATCGCCACCTTCTCCAACTACCAGGGCGGCCAGTCCTGCATCTCCGTCCAGCGGGTCATCGCCGACGCCGCCGTCCACGACCGGCTGCTGCCGCGCATCGTCGCCGCCGTCGAGGCCCAGGTCACCGGCGACCCGTCCGACGACGCGACCGACGTCGGCCCGCTGGTCAGCGAGGACGCCGCCCAGCGCGTAGAGGCGTGGGTCCAGGAGGCCGTCGACGCAGGCGCCACGCTGCTCACCGGCGGCAAGCGCGACGGCGCCTCCTACGCGCCGACCGTCCTGGCCGACGTACCGGCCGGCGTCACCCTCTCCTGCGAGGAGGTCTTCGGACCGGTTCTCACCGTGCAGAAGGTGAACGGCGAGGCCGAGGCCTTCGCCGCGGTCAACGACTCCAAGTACGGCCTCCAGGCGGGCGTCTTCACCCACGACCTCCAGACCGCCTTCCGGGCCCACCGCGCCCTGGAGGTCGGCGGTGTCGTCATCGGTGACGTGCCGTCCTACCGCGCCGACCAGATGCCGTACGGCGGCGTCAAGCAGTCCGGCGTGGGCCGCGAGGGCGTGCGGTTCGCGATGGAGGACTACACGTACGAGCGCGTGCTGGTCCTGACCGGGATCAACCTCTAGTACATGAGAATCATTTTCATGTAGACTGGGTGAAGGGGCCCGGCACCGATGCCTTCCGGTGCCGGGCCCCTTCTGTGTGCCGGCCTGCTCCGGACCCTCAACCGGAGAAGCCGACGTGCGCGAGCCGCAGCGGACCGCGCAGCCTGAGGTGGACGTCGTGCACGCCCGCCGCGACGACGGACGCGCCGAGCGAGACGTAGTCGTACGGCCCTGACGTGGGCGAGGCGGGCGACAGCACCGCGAGGGCCGGGCCGCCGTCGAGGGACAGCTCGACCGACCCCTCGCCGGCCACCTCCACCGTCACCCCGGTGATGCCGCGCCCGAAGTCGCAGCAGCGATACACCAGTTCGCCGTGCACCCCGTCCGCCGGCGTCACCGCGTCGCCCGACACCTTCGTCCGGTCGACGATCTCTGTGCCGGACTGCTCGTCGAAGCCGGCCGCCGCCAGACCGCCCGCGACGACCGCTCGGGGCAGGGTGGGCTCGCCGTCGAGCGTGACGGTCGTACGCAGCCGGACGTCCTCGCTGGACGCCCCGGCCAGCAGCTCGTACCCGCCCGGTTCCACGCGCCACCGGTCCTGGGCCACGTCCCAGAACGCGAAGGCGGCGACCGGGATCTCGAAGTCCAGACCGGCCGACTCTCCGGGCGCGAGGGTGACGCGGCGGTGGTCCAGCAGCTCGCGGCGCGGACGCGGCACGGACGCATCCACGGCCCGGGCGTAGAGCTGGGCGACCTCGTCGGCGGTGACGTCACCCGTGTTGGTGACCGTGAAGGAGACGTGCACCGACCCGCCCTCGGTCCGGGCCGTCAGGCCGCCGTACGAGAACGACGTGTACGACAGGCCGTGCCCGAAGGGGAACAGGGGCGTGCCCTCGAAGTAGAGGTAGGTCTGACGGCTGCCGATCACGTCGTAGTCGAGGAGGCCGGGAAGGTCGGCGTCGTCGGCGTACCAGGTCTGCGGGAGACGGCCGGCGGGGGAGACGTCACCGGCCAGCACACGGGCCAGGGCGGTACCGGCCGCCTGGCCGCCGTGCGCCGTCCACAGCACGGCCGGGAGTTCGGCCGGGTCGACCGCGTACGGGTACGCGGACACCAGCGCCAGCACGGTCGCCGGGTTCGCCGCCCGGGCCGCCCGCAGCAGCCGCTCCTGGTGCTCCGGCAGCCGCAGGGTCGTACGGTCCTCGGTCTCGCGGCCGTTGATGTGCGGGTCGTTCCCCGCGACCACGACGACCACGTCGGCCGCCGCGGCGGCCCGCGCCACCGCCTCCTCGCCGCGCTCGGCGACGACCAGCTCGAACACCTCGGGATCTTCGTCGGCAACCTTCACGCCGTCGGCGGAGACACACACATGGCGACCCGTTCCCAGGTGCTTCAGGAGGTGCCCGTTCCCGTGCGGTTCCAGGCGGAAGGTCTCCTGGACGACCCAGCCGCCCGGCTGGTCGGCGGAGGCCCGGACCCGGCCGTCGCCGGCGACCGACAGGTAGCGGCCGTCGGGCGCGCGCAGGGTCAGCACGCCCTCGCCCCAGTCGGCCAGGGCCAGTTCGGTGCCGGTCGCGTCGGTGGTGAGCGGCGGCAGGTCGGTGCGGCCGGCGAGCAGTGCCGGGTCGAGCGCACCCTCGGCGCCACGCGCCTCGTCGGCGGCCCCCTCGGCCACCGGCACGTGCAGGAACGCACCCGTGGAGGTCCTCAGCCGGACCCGGTCCACGCCCTCCGCGAACTCCACGCGCTCCGCGCCGAACCGCTCGTACAGGCCCTCCAGCGGGGTCGAACGGTGGATCAGCGTGCCGCTGTACCAGTCGAGCTTGCACTCGTCGGCGAGCAGCCCCACCACCGCGACCCGGGTGTCCGGGGCGAGCGGCAGCACCCCGTCGTTCTTGAGCAGCACGACCGCCTGCTCGGCGGCCTCCTGCGCGAGGGCGCGGTGCGCCGGGGTGTCGAACTCGCTGGTGGCGCCGTGCGGGTCGTACTCCGGGTCGAACTCGCCGAGCCGGAAGCGGACCGAGAGCTGACGGCGGACGGCCGTGTCGAGGTCGGCCTCCTTCAGCAGGCCCCGCTCCAGCGCCCCGCGCAGGCGCCCGGTCATCTGGGAGGAGTCCGTGCCGTGGTCGGTGAAGCTGTCGACGCCCGCCACGAGCGAGGCCGCGGTGGCTTCCTCGTGCGTGTCGAAGTAGTGCTCGGAGTCGACCAGGTTGCTCGGCGCCCCCGCGTCCGAGCAGACCAGCAGCTCCTCCTCGGTCCAGGCCCGCAGCTGCTCGCGCAGGTACGGCGAGACGTGGTTCGGGCGGCCGTTGACCAGGTTGTACGCCGGCATCACCCCGGCCACCGCACCGGCCTCGACGGCCTCGCGGAAGGCCCGCAGGTCGTACTCGTGCAGCACGCGGGGGCGCACCGAGCTCGACGTCGTGGACCGGTCCGTCTCGTTGTTGTGGGCCAGCCAGTGCTTCAGCACGGGCGCGGTGCGCCAGTAGGTCGGGTGGTCGCCGCGCAGGCCCCGTGTGTAGGCGGTGGCGATCGCCGAGGTGAGCTTCGGGTCCTCGGAGTAGCCCTCCTCGTTGCGGCCCCACAAGGGGTGGCGCAGCAGGTTGACGGTCGGGGCCCAGACGTTGAGGCCGACCCGGTCGTCCCGGGCGCGCATCGCGCGGATCTCCTTGGACACCGCCTCGCCGACCCGGCGTACGAGGTCGGTGTTCCAGGTCGCGCCGAGACCCACGGCCTGCGGGAAGACCGTCGCCGGGCCCATCCAGGCGACGCCGTGCAGCGCTTCCTGGCCGGTGCGGAAGGCGGCGATGCCGAGCCGCTCCACGGCCGGGGCGAACTGGTGCAGGAAGGAGATCTTCTCGTCGAGGGTGAGCCGCCCCAGCACATCGTCGACGCGCTTCGCGAAGGGCAGCCGCGGATCGCGGAACGGTGGGGTGGGAGGCGTGTGTGCGGTCACGTGGGGATCCCTTGCGGTGGATCGGCGAGGCGCTTTCGAAGCGCTTCGATGCTCATTCGACAAGGGGTCGGGTGTCAAGACACCGACGCCGTCACTTCAAGCGGTGCATGAGGAAAGGTCCTTTCTGGTGCCTAGGAGGAAGTTTGGGGACGACCCTTGTGCACCCTGGGGCGTTCACTTAACCTCACACCAACATCGAAGCGCTTCGACTAGGGAAACCCCGGTTCACGGGTCGAAGTCTCGCTTCAGCTCAGCCAGTTCCACTCGAGACACCGCAGCCGACGGCCCTCCGCCGGGTGTCCTGGTGTGCCATGAAGGGTTGACGCAATGACGCCGAACGCCGCCTCCGCCTCCTCCGGACCGAGCCGGAGATCCTTCCTCGCCTCCACGGCGGTCGCCACCGCCGCGGTGGCCGGGGGAATGCCGCTGCTCGCAGCCTGCGGCGGTTCGGACGGCGGGTCGCGGGACGGCACGACCTCGGGCAAGGACGCCAAGAAGATCCTGCCCAGCTACGTGGCCAGCAGCGTGGTGAAGCCGGACATCCCGTCCAGGAACGGTTCGTCGATGGGCTTCACCACCAAGCTCGACGTCGACACCCTCAAGACCTCGGTCGCGAAGAAGCTCGGCAAGGGCGGCAAGGTCACCGTCATGTCGCCGTTCTGGGGCTCGCCCCCGAAGCAGAACAACCCCTACTACACGTCGATGAACGACCTGATCGGCGTCGACGTCCAGTGGCGGAACCAGGACGGCAACACCTACGACCAGAAGCTCGGCGCGGTCCTCGCCTCCAGCGACGTCCCGGACGTGGTGGTCGTCCCCAGCTGGAACATGATGGGCAAGATACCCAGCGCCATCATCAGCAAGTTCGCCGACCTCGGCCCGTACCTGTCCGGGGACAAGGTCAAGGAGTACCCCAACCTCGCGGCGATCCCCAGCGACGCCTGGCAGCGCTCCATCTTCGGCGGCAAGCTGATGGGCCTGCCGCAGCCCGCCCCGTCCGTCCAGACCATCGTGCCCCTCTACCGCCAGGACCTCTTCGACAAGGAGGGCTACGAAGTCCCGCGGTCCGCGGACGAGTTCATGGCCCTGTGCAAGGAGATCACCAGCCCCAGGGCCAAGCGCTGGGCCTGCGGTGACATGAAGTGGACCGCCATGAACACCTTCGGTGTCCTCGGGGGCGGGGAGAAGCCCCTCTGGTGGAACCTGGTCGACGGCAAGCTGATCAACCGCATCGAGACCCCCGAGTACCTCGAAGCCATCGAGTGGACGCGCAAGCTGTTCGCGGCCGGAGTCGTCCACCCCGACTTCAAGCTGGGCAAGAGCCAAGCGACCGACCCCGCCCCCAAGTTCGCCGCCGGCGAGTTCCTGATCTGGAACAACAACATCGTCAACTGGTACGGCCAGCAGGCCTCCCAGGCCACCCAGAACCCCGACTTCAAGATCTGGGGCATGGACATCTGGAACCACGACGGCGGTGACCCGACGCTGTACGCCCAGAACCCGGCCGGCATCTTCGCCTTCGTCAACAAGAAGGCCTCCGAGTCCGTCATCCGCGACGCCCTGGCGGTCGCCAACGTCACCGCGGCGCCGTACGGCACCAAGGAGTGGATGATGACCAACTACGGCGTGGCGGGCACCCACTACACGATCAAGGACGGCGTCCCCGTCAAGAACGACAAGGGCAACAACGAGGTCATCAACGCCTTCGTCATGGTGGCGAGCCCCGCCGCGACCACCGCACACCCCGACCTCCCGGACTACACCAAGGCCATGGTCGAGTGGGAGCAGCGGATGGGCGGCTTCACCAAGAAGTCGTCGTTCTGGGGCCTGCAGATCACCGAGCCCTCCCGCTGGACCAACCTCGCCAACAACTTCGAGCAGCTCGAGGACGACATCATCCGCGGGCACAAGAAGATCAGCGACATGCAGCAGGCCGTCTCCGACTGGAAGAGCAAGGGCGGCGACAAACTGCGCGACTGGTACAAGAAGCTTCTCGACGAGAACGGCCCGGCGGCGAGCTGACCAGGTTCCGAGGCAAGGAGAACAGCCGTGTCCCACAGCACGGTGCCTCGGAGCAGAACCGAGGCCAGCACGCCGGTCAAGACCCCGGTGGCGTCCGGCGGCGCCCCCGGGGACCGGAAGGAACGAGGCTCGGGCAAGCTGAGCCTGAGGCTCAGGTTCAGACGCGACCGCGCCCTGATCCTCATGACGCTGCCGGCCGTCGTGCTGGTCCTGGTCTTCAACTACCTGCCGATCCTCGGCAACGTCGTCGCCTTCCAGGACTACGACCCCTACATCAGCGACAACGGCATCATCTCCATCCTGAACAGCCCCTTCGTGGGTCTGGAGAACTTCCAGCGGATCTTCGAGGACTCCGCCTTCTGGAACGCCGTCGAGAACACGCTGGTGCTGTTCTTCGTCCAGCTCGTGCTGTTCTTCCCGATCCCGGTGCTGCTCGCGCTGCTCATCAACAGCGTGGTCCGGCCCCGGGTGCGGGCCGTCGCGCAGGCCGTGCTCTACCTGCCGCACTTCTTCTCGTGGGTGCTGGTCGTCGCCGTCTTCCAGCAGATGTTCGGCGGCGCCGGGATGCTGTCCCAGCTGCTGCGCCAGAACGGGTACGACGGCCTCAACATCATGACCAACCCGGACACCTTCCCCTTCCTGATCACCGCGCAGAGCGTGTGGAAGGACGCCGGGTGGGGGATCATCGTCTTCCTCGCCGCCCTGGCCTCGGTCAGCCCGGACCTGTACGAGGCCGCCGCGATGGACGGCGCCGGTCGCTGGCGCCGTATGTGGCACGTCACGCTGCCCGCGCTGCGCCCGGTGATCGCGCTCCTGCTCGTGCTGCGCGTCGGCGACGCCCTGACCGTCGGGTTCGAACAGATCCTGCTGCAACGCGACGGCGTCGGACCGGGCGCGGGCGAGGTCCTCGACACCTTCGTGTGGTGGAACGGCGTACGCAACCAGGACTTCGGCTACGCGGCCGCCGCCGGTCTCGTCAAGGGCGTGGTCAGCATCGGCCTGGTCCTCGCCGCGAACAAGGTGGCCCATCTCATGGGCGAGCAGGGGGTGTACAAGAAGTGACCGCCGTCATCGACGAACCGGCGAGCAAGTCGCGCCCGTGGGCCGCCCCGCCGCGCCCTGCGTGGGAGGAGGAGCCCTCGAAGGCCGGCCTCGCGGGCAAGGGCGTCGCCCTGGCGTTCGCCTGCCTGGCGATCCTCTTCCCGATCTGGATCGTGGTCGTCACGAGCCTCTCCTCGCGGAAGACCATCGACGAGGCGGGTGGCCTGGTGATGGTGCCCAAGGGCATCACCTTCATCGCCTACCGCGAACTGCTCAGCGGCGGCCAGGTCACCCGCGCCGCGATCATCAGCATCCTCGTCACCCTGGTCGGCACGCTGTTCTCGATGGCGGTGTCCGTCCTGTGCGCCTACGGACTGTCCCGCAGCGGGACCCTCGGCCACCGCTGGATCCTGATGACGCTGCTGGCGACCATGTTCTTCAGCGCCGGCCTCATCCCCACGTACCTGCTGGTGCAGTCCCTCGGCCTCACGGACAGCTATCTCGCGCTGATCCTGCCGAGTGCCATCAGCGTCTTCAACATCCTGGTGCTGCGGGGCTTCTTCATGGGGATCTCGCAGGAGCTCATCGACAGCGCGCGCATCGACGGAGCCGGGGACCTCCGGATTCTCTGGCGGATCGTCATGCCGCTGTCGCGGGCGGTGCTCGCGGTGATCACGCTGTTCTACGCCGTCGGGTACTGGAGCGCCTGGTTCAACGCGTCGATCTACCTGAACGACCAGGACATGATGCCGTTGCAGAACGTCATGATCCAGCTCGTGCAGCGGCAGGAGGCGCCGGTGGGTCTGGGGCAGGCCATCAAGACCGGGCAGCTGTCGGGGCTGGCCATTCAGATGGCGGTGATGGTGATGGCGCTGCTGCCGGTGGCCGTTCTGTCGCCGTTCGTCCAGAAGCACTTCAGGAAGGGCATGCTCACCGGAGCCGTCAAGGGCTGACCGTAGGGCTGTCCTTCGATTGTCGTCCGCGGCTGCGTCGTGGCTTGTCGCGCAGTTCCCCGCGCCCCCGAGAGGGCATCTTTCTTCCCCGTCTTTGCAAGAACCGAGGTATGTCATGCGCGCGTTTCGCCTCAGCAGACGTTCTGTGCTCGCCGCCACCGCCGGGGCCGCCGTTCTTCCGGTCGTCCAGGGACGTGCGCAGGCCGCCGTCACCGAGGGGGCCGGGTACCGGTGGCGCAATGTCGTCCAGGGCGGTACGGGGTTCGTCACCGGCGTGCTCTTCCATCCGTCGGTGCGGGGGCTCGCCTACGCCCGGACCGACATCGGGGGTGCCTACCGCTGGGACGACCGCACCGACCGGTGGATCCCGCTGACCGACCACATCGGCTGGGACGACTGGAATCTGCTCGGCGTGGAGGCCATGGCCGTCGACCCGGCCCACCCGGACCGGCTGTACCTCGCCCTCGGTACGTACGCGCAGTCCTGGGCCGGCAACGGGGCCGTGCTGCGGTCCGAGGACCGGGGCGCCACCTGGCGGCGGACCGACCTCACCGTGAAGCTCGGGGCCAACGAGGACGGGCGTGGGTGCGGGGAACGGCTGCTCGTCGACCCCAGGGACAGCGACACCCTGTGGCTCGGCACCCGGCACGACGGGCTGCTCAGGTCGACCGACCGGGGCGCGAGCTGGCAGCCCGTGAGCTTCCCGGCCACCCCCGGAGCCACCGGCCAGGGCATCACCCTCCTGGTCGCGGCGGGGCGTACCGTCTACGCCGGCTGGGGCGACTCCGACGGGACCGCCGGCAAGCCCAACCTGTACCGCACCTCCGACGGCAGGACCTGGGAGGCCGTCCCCGGGCAGCCCACCGGCACGGCCGCCAAGGTGCCGATCCGTGCCGCCTACGACCGGCACACCCGCGAGCTGTACGTGACGTACGCCGACGCCCCAGGACCCAACGGCCAGTCCGACGGCAGCGTGCACAAGCTGCGCACCGGCAGCGGGAAGTGGAGCGAGGTCACCCCGGTGAAGCCGGGCGGCACGACGGCCGGCGGTTCCGCCGACACCTTCGGCTACGGCGGTGCCGCCGTCGACGCCCGCCGCCCCGGCACGCTCGTCGTCTCGACCAACAACCGCTGGGCCGACATCGACACCGTGTACCGCTCCACCGACGGCGGCCGCACCTGGACGTCCCTGAAGGACAAGGCCGTCTTCGACGTCTCCGAGACGCCCTACCTCAAGTGGGGCGCCGACAAGCCCAAGTTCGGCTGGTGGATCCAGGCCTTGGCCCTCGACCCGTTCGACTCCGGGCACGTCGTCTACGGCACCGGCGCGACCCTGTACGGCACGCGTGACCTCAAGCACTGGGCCCCGCAGATCCGCGGCCTGGAGGAGGCGTCCGTACGCCAGCTGGTCTCGCCCCCGACCGGGGAGGCGCATCTGATCAGCGGGTCGGGGGACATCGGCGTGATGTACCACGAGCGGCTCACCGCCTCCCCGTCGCGCGGCATGGCGTCGAACCCGGTGTTCGGCACGTCGACGGGACTCGCGCTGGCCGCGGACAAGCCGTCCTACGTCGTCCGCGCAGGGTGGGGCGACCACGGCAACGGCGCCTGGTCGAACGACGGCGGGAAGACCTGGACGCCCTTCAGGGCCCAGCCGGACGTGGCCAAGTCAGAGCCGGGGCCGATCACCACCAACGCCGACGGCAGCGTGCTGCTCTGGTCCTTCGGCACCGCCAACCCGGGCTACCGCTCGGCGGACAACGGCACCACCTGGTCCGAGATCGCTTCCTTCCCGAAGGGAGCCACCCCGGTGGCGGACCCCAAGGACCCGGCCCGCTTCTACGCCTTCGACACCACCACCGGCACACTCCACGCCAGCACCGACGGCGGCCGCACCTTCACCGCGCGGGCCACCGGCCTCGACTCGGGCGACAGCGAGTTCCAGCTGGCCGTGGCGCCCGGACGCTCCGGCGACCTCTGGCTCAGCTTGAAGTGGAACGGTCTGTACCGCTCGACGGACGGCGGCGCGACCTTCAGCAAGGTGAGCAGCTGCTGGGCCTCGTACACCCTCGGCTTCGGCAAGGCCGCCGAAGGCGCCGGATACCCGGCGCTCTACATGGTCGGCTCCACCGAGAGCATCACCGCCGTGTACCGCTCCGACGACGAGGCGAAGACCTGGACGCGGATCAACGACGACCGGCACCAGTGGGGCTGGATCGGCGCCGCCGTCGCCGGTGACCCGCGCGTGTACGGCCGGGTCTACATCGCGACCAACGGACGCGGCGTGCAGTACGGGGAGCCCACCCGATGACCGGGAGGAAACGGCCCGGCCTGAGCGACGCCACCCGGGGCCGTCTCCTCTTCGGCGGTGACTACAATCCGGAGCAGTGGCCGGAGGAGACCTGGCACGAGGACGTCCGGCTCATGAAGGACGCCGGCGTCAACTCCGTCACCCTCGGGGTGTTCTCCTGGTCGAAGCTCGAACCGGAGCCCGGGGCCCGGGAGTTCGGCTGGCTGGACACGCTGATGGACCTGATGCACGAGAACGGCATCGGCGTCGTCCTCGCCACCCCGACCTCCTCGCCCCCGCCCTGGATGGGCCGGCTGCACCCCGACACCCTGCCCGTCACCGAGGACGGCCGCACCGAGTGGTGGGGCGGCCGCCAGCACTTCTCGCACTCCAGCGCCACCTACCGGCGTTACGCCGCCGCCATCACCGAGGACCTGGCCGCCCGCTACGGCGGCCACCCGGCCCTGACGATGTGGCACATCAACAACGAGTACTGCACCTACGACCACGGCGACGAGGCCGCGGCCGCCTTCCGGCGGTGGCTGCGCGAGAAGTACGGCACGCTCGACGCCCTCAACGAGGCCTGGGGCACCGCCTTCTGGAGCCAGGGCTACGACACCTGGGACGGGATCCTGCCGCCCCGCCTGCCCCACTACCTGCGCAACCCCACCCAGGTCCTGGACTTCCGGCGCTTCACCTCCGACATGCTCCTGGAGTGTTACACCGCCGAACGGGACATCGTCCGGCGGCACACCCCGCACATCCCGGTCACCAGCAACTTCATGCCGCTGTGGTCCGGGCAGGACGCCTGGCGCTGGGCCGCGGAGGAGGACGTCGTCTCCGTCGACCTCTATCCCGACCCGCGTGATCCGCTCGGCGCCCAGAACGGCGCGCTCGTCCAGGACATGACCCGCTCCCAGGCACGCGGTCCGTGGATGCTCATGGAGCAGGCCGCCGGGCCGGTCAACTGGCGGGGCGTGAACCACCCCAAGCCGCGCGGCCTCAACCGGCTGTGGTCCCTCCAGGCCGTGGCCCGGGGCGCCGACGCCGTCTGCTACTTCCAGTGGCGGCAGTCCCGGCAGGGCGCGGAGAAGTTCCACTCCGGCATGGTCAGTCACGCGGGGGAGGAGGGCCGTACCTTCCAGGAGGTGAAGCGGCTCGGCGCGGACCTGGCGCGGATCGCCCCGGAGGTCACCGGCCGGCGCATCACCGCGGACATCGCCGTCCTGCACGACTGGGACGCCTGGTGGGCCGGCGCCCAGGACGGCCGCCCGTCCACCCGGGTGGACTACCCGGACGTCCTGCGCGCCTGGCACCGGGCTCTCTGGCAGGCGCACCTCACCACCGACTTCGCCCACCCCGAGCACGACCTGACGCCGTACCCGATGGTCGTCGTGCCTCAGCTGTACCTGCTCACCGACGCGGCGATCGGCAACCTCCTCGCCTACGTCCGGCAGGGCGGCACCCTGGTCTGCGGCTTCCTGACCGGCGTCGCCGACGAGGACGACCGGGTGCGGCCCGGCGGCATGGATGCCCGGCTGCGGGAGCTGTTCGGCATCCGCACGCTGCACGAGTGGTGGCCGCTGGACACGGGGGAGACCGTCGCGTGCGCGGGCTTCGACGGCACGCTCTGGTCCGAGGAGATCGAGCCCGCCGACCCCGACCACACGACCTGCTACGAGGGCGGCGAGCTGGACGGCATGCCCGCCGTGCTGCGCAAGGGCCGGGCCTGGTACGTCTCCACGCTCCCGGAGCCCGGGGCGCTGCGCGACCTGCTGGCCCGGATCGCCGACGGCGCGGGCGTACGGCCGGTGCTCGACGACCTCCCCGAGCAGGTCGAGGCGGTACGCCGGGGCGAGCTGCTGTTCGTGCTCAACCACGGCCGCGAGCCGGTGACCGTCGAGGTGCCCGGCACCCACCACGACCTGCTGACGGACACGGCCGTCACCGACCGGGTCACCCTCGGCCGCTATGGGACGGCCGTGCTCCGGCCATGACCGGCACCGCACCCCTCCACGGCGCCGACCTCACCGAGACGACCACGTCCTCACCCTGAGGGCGCGGTACCACCCCATCCCCCCACCCATGGAAGGGACACCATGGCATCACGCACCTTGAGCAGGGTGACGAAGGCCCTGCTCGCCCCCGCGCTGGCACTCGGCGTCACCGTCGGACTCGCCTCCGCCCCCGCCTCCGCCGCCGTCTGGAGCTCCTGCGACCAGTGGGGCAACACCAGCCTCAACGGCTACACGCTCTACAACAACATCTGGGGCGGCGGCGCCGGCGCCCAGTGCATCTGGGCCAACTCCGGCACCAACTGGGGCGTCAACGCCAACCACCCCAACACCGGGGGCATCAAGTCCTACCCGAACGCCAAGAAGGTGGTGAACAAGTCCATCACCTCGCTCGGGTCGCTCAACAGCAGCTACAACGTCACCGTCCCGTCCTCGGGCTCGTACAACACCTCGTACGACGTCTGGGACACCGACCACGACTACGAGATCATGCTCTGGGTCAACTACAACGGGGCCGTCGGCGCGCTCGGCAGCTACCAGGAGCGCGTCTCGGTCGGCGGCCACACCTGGGACGTCTACAAGGGCCGGGCCCAGCGGTCCGACGGCACGTACTGGGACGTCTTCTCGTTCCTGCGTACCTCCGACTCCACCTCGGGGTCCGTGCAGATCCTGCCCGTCCTGAAGTGGCTCAAGGACACCAAGCGGTGGATGGGCAACGAGACCATCGGTGACGTCCAGTTCGGCTTCGAGATCACCTCGTCGTCCGGTGGGCTGGACTTCCGCGCCAACAGCATGAGCATCACCAGCAGCTGACCGCGAGGGGTGGCCGGAAGACCTCCATCAGTCCGGCCACCCCTCGACGCGGCTACTCCGCTACGGGCAGCCGCGCCCCGTCCCGCAGAAACAGCGGGATCCGGTCCAGTGGGGCGTCGACCGTCACGGCCTGCCCGCCCTCGTACGTCTCGCCCGTCCACGCGTCCGTCCAGGTCGCCCCCGCCGGCAGGTACGCCGTACGGGCGGTGGCGCCGGCCGTCAGCACCGGGGCGACCAGCAGGTCCGGGCCGAAGAGGTAGGCGTCGTCGACCGACCAGGCCGCCTGGTCGGCCGGGAACTCCAGGAACAGCGGCCGCATCACCGGCAGCCCCTCCTCGTGGGCCGCGCGCATGACGTCCAGCACGTACGGCTTCAGACGCTCGCGCAGCCGCAGGTACTTCTCCAGGATCGCCCCGGCCTCCTCGCCGTACGACCACACCTCGTTCGGGCCGCCCGTCATCTCCGGGCCCAGCGGCATCCCCGGGTCGCGGAAGCCGTGCAGCCGCATCAGCGGGGACAGCGCGCCGAACTGGAACCAGCGGACCATCACCTCCCGGTACGCCGGGTCGTCCGGGTCGCCGCCGTGGAAGCCCCCGATGTCGGTGTTCCACCACGGGATGCCCGACAGGGCCGTGTTGAGTCCGGCCGCGATCTGGCGGCGCAGGGTCGGGAAGTCGGTGCCGATGTCGCCGGACCACAGGGCGGCCCCGTAGCGCTGACTGCCCGCCCACGCCGAGCGGTTGAGGGTGACGATCTCATCCTCGCCGGTGGCGACGAGGCCCTCGTAGAACGTGCGGGCGTTCTCCGCCGGGTAGGCGTTGCCGACCTCCAGGCCCGGGCCCGCCCAGTAGCGCAGGTTCTCCTGGAAGCCCGGCTTCAGCTCCGGCTCGCAGGCGTCCAGCCAGAACGCCGTGATGCCGTACGGGTCGAGGTAGTTCTCCTTCACCTTCGACCACACGAACTCCCGGGCCTCCGGGTTGGTGGCGTCGTAGAAGGCGACCTGGACCGTGGACGCCACCTCCTTGTCGGGCCAGTCGGCGTGCGCCATCGGCCCGTACTGGGTGCCGATGAAGTACCCGCGCTGCTCCATGACCGGGTGGTTCTCGCTCAGCGGCGACACCGAGGGCCAGACGCTCACCACCAGCTTGATGCCGAGCTCCTCCAGCTCGCGCACCATCGCCGCAGGGTCCGGCCACTCCGCCGGGTCGAACTTCCACTCGCCGAGGTGGGTCCAGTGGAAGAAGTCGCAGACGATCGCGGAGATGGGCAGGCCCCGCCGCTTGTACTCCCGGGCCACCGCCATGAGTTCGTCCTGGGTGCGGTAGCGCAGCTTGCACTGCCAGAAGCCCGCAGCCCACTCCGGCAGCATCGGCGTCCGGCCGGTCACCGCGCTGTAGCGGCGCTGGGCGGCGGCCGGGTCGCCCGCCGTGACCCAGTAGTCGATCTGCCGGGCCGAGTCGGCGACCCACCGGGTGCCGTTGTGCGCCAGCTCCACCCGGCCGATCGCCGGGTTGTTCCAGAGCAGCGTGTAGCCGCGGCTGGAGGTCAGCACCGGGATGCCGACCTCGGCGTTGCGCTGCACCAGGTCCAGGACCAGGCCCTTCTGGTCGAAGCGCCCGTGCTGGTGCTGGCCGAGGCCGTACAGCTTCTCGTCGTCGTACGCGGCGAAGCGCTGCTCCAGGCGGTGGTGGCCGTTGCCGACGGCCGTGTAGAGGCGGGAGCCGGGCCACCAGAAATGGGCGCGGTCCTCGGCGAGCAGCTCGGCGGAGTCCTCCGTCCGCAGGAAGCGGACCAGGCCCTCGGCGTTCACCTCGACGGTGAGCGTTCCGACGGTCAGCTGCCCGCGACCGTCCTCGATCTTCACGGTGGACGGCGTCGCGGGAGCCTCGTCGAGGAGCGCGCCCGGGAGCCCGTCGAGCACCGGGCCGCCGAGCCGGGCCCGTACCCGGACCGCGTCCGGACCCCACGGCTCGATCCGTACGGTCTCCTGGCGACCGCTCCACTCCAGCGCGCCGTCCCGCTCGCGGAACGTGCCGACGGTGGGGGAGGACTGCGCCAGGCTCACCTGGGGCTGGGTTTCAGCAGGCTGATTCACGTGGCGGGCTCCTGTGCTCCTGGAGGAGTGCAGACATGGGGGTGCCCTGGGAGGAGGGCGGTGTTCGAGAAGGACGGGGTGAAAAAGGACGGGAGGGGAGGGGGTGCGGGGGTCAGGACCGGCTGGGCGCCGGTCCCGTGCTGGCCCGGACCGTCAGCTCGGGCGCGATCAGCACGACCTCGTCGCTGCCGCGCCCCGCCAGCTTGGCGACCAGGTGTTCCACGGCGTGCCGGCCCATCTCCTGCGCGGGGAGGGCGACCGAGGTGAGCCGCACCGAGGCCTGCGTCGCGACCTGGTCGGGGCAGATCGCGACCACCGACACGTCCTCCGGCACGGCCCGGCCCTGCTGCCGCAGCAGCGCGAGCAGCGGCTCGACCGCCGACTCGTTCTGCACGATGATCCCCGAGGTGTCCGGGCGTTCGTCGAGGATCCGGGCGAGGGTCACCGCCATCGCGTCGTACCCGCCCTCGCACGGCCGGTGCAGCAGCCGCACGCCCAGCTCCCGCGAACGGGACCGGAGCCCGTCGAGGGTGCGCTCGGCGAAGCCGGTGTGGCGTTCGTAGACGGCCGGGGCCTCCCCGATGACGGCGATGTCCTGGTGCCCCTGCTTCGCGAGGTGCTCCACACACAGCGCCCCCGTCGCCCTGAAGTCCAGATCGACGCAGGTCAGACCGGTGGTGTCGGCGGGCAGCCCGATCAGCACGGACGGCTGGTCCGTCGCACGCAGCAACGGCAGCCGCTCGTCGTCGAGTTCGACGTCCATCAGGATCATCCCGTCGGCGAGCCCGCTGCCCGCGACACGGCGCACCGCGTCGGGCCCCTCCTCACCGGTGAGCAGCAGCACGTCGTACCCGTGCGTGCGGGCGGAGGTCGCCACCGCGATGGCGATCTCCATCATCACGGGCACGTACATGTCCGTGCGCAGCGGGACCATCAGCGCGATGATGTTGGACCTGCTGCTGGCCAGGGCACGGGCCCCGGCGTTCGGGTGGTACCCGAGCTCGCGGATGCTCTGCTCGACCCGCTGCCGGGTGTTCGCGGAGATGGACCGCTTGCCGCTGAGGACATAGCTCACCGTGCTCGCCGAGACTCCGGCGTGCTGGGCGACCTCGGCGAGGGTGACCATCCAGCTCTCCAAGCTTTGTGAAGCGCTTCGACAATGCGCGTTGCTGATGCGGGCGGGTGAGGGTGGTTCGACAGTAGCTCCAGCGGGAGTGGGTGTCCATAGGTTGTCGAAGCGCTTCGATACCTATTTCCGCAAGGGGTGGCGCGCTCCGGATCGGCCCTGCGATGCAACACCGCCGTCAGACGCCCGACAAGTCCGGACGCACCCCGTCCCTTCGGCCGAACGGACGCGCGAGGACTGGTGGGGGCGTCCGGTTTCGGGTACCAACGATCCAGTAGCACTGGTCGGTAACGTACAGTCCTCAATAAACCTAGATGCGGCGAGGTGACCCTCATGTCCGCTTCCACCACTCCCTCATCCCGTCCCGCCGTCACCGAGCGGGAGGCACGTGAGGTGGCGGAGGCCGCCCGGGAACAGCACTGGCGCAAGCCCAGCTTCGCCAAGGAGCTGTTCCTCGGCCGCTTCCGGCTCGACCTCATCCACCCCCACCCCCTCCCTGCCGACGAGGCGGCCCAGCGCGGCGAGGAGTTCCTCGCCAAACTCCGCGACTTCGTCGAGACCAAGGTCGACGGGGCCCTCATCGAGCGCGAGGCCCGGATCCCCGACGAGGTGATCGACGGGCTGAAGGAGCTCGGCGCCTTCGGCATGAAGATCGACACCAAGTACGGCGGGCTCGGCCTCGGGCAGGTGTACTACAACAAGGCCCTCGGGCTGGTGGGCTCCGCCAGCCCCGCGATCGGCGTGCTGCTCTCCGCGCACCAGTCGATCGGGGTGCCGCAGCCGCTGAAGCTGTTCGGCACCCAGGAGCAGAAGGAGCGCTTCCTGCCGCGCTGCGCCCGCACGGACATCAGCGCCTTCCTGCTCACCGAGCCCGACGTCGGCTCCGACCCGGCCCGTCTCGCCACCACCGCCGTGCCCGACGGGGACGACTACGTCCTCGACGGGGTGAAGCTGTGGACCACCAACGGTGTCGTCGCCGACCTGCTGGTCGTCATGGCCCGGGTGCCGAAGAGCGAGGGCCACCGGGGCGGCATCACCGCCTTCGTCGTGGAGACCAACTCACCCGGGGTCACCGTCGAGAACCGCAACGCCTTCATGGGCCTGCGGGGCATCGAGAACGGCGTCACCCGCTTCCACCAGGTCCGCGTCCCCGCCGCCAACCGCGTCGGTGAGGAAGGCCAGGGCCTGAAGATCGCCCTGACCACGCTGAACACCGGGCGGCTCTCCCTGCCCGCCTCGTGCGTCGCGGCCGGCAAGTGGTGCCTGAAGATCGCCCGGGAGTGGTCGGCCGCCCGCGAGCAGTGGGGCAAGCCCGTCGCGCACCACGAGGCGGTCGGCTCCAAGATCTCCTTCATCGCCGCCACCACCTTCGCCCTGGAGGCCGTGACGGACCTGGCCTCGCAGATGGCCGACGAGGACCGCAACGACATCCGCATCGAAGGCGCCCTGGCCAAGCTGTACGCCTCCGAGATGGCCTGGACGATGGCCGACGAGCTCGTCCAGATCCGCGGCGGCCGCGGCTTCGAGACCGCCGATTCCCTCCGGGCCCGCGGCGAGCGCGGGGTCCCCGCCGAGCAGCTGCTGCGCGACCTGCGCATCAACCGCATCTTCGAGGGCTCCACCGAGATCATGCACCTCCTCATCGCCCGCGAGGCCGTCGACGCCCACCTGACGGTCGCGGGGGACCTCATCGACCCGGGGAAGTCCCTGGGCGACAAGGCCAAGGCCGGCGCGAACGCGGGCGCCTTCTACGCCAAGTGGCTCCCCAAACTGGTCGCGGGGCCCGGCCAGCTCCCCACCTCCTACGGCCAGTTCAAACACGGCGTGGACCTCTCCGGGCACCTGCGCTACGTCGAACGCACCGCCCGCAAGCTGGCCCGCTCCACCTTCTACGGCATGTCCCGCTGGCAGGGCCGGATGGAGTCCAAGCAGGGCTTCCTCGGCCGGATCGTCGACATCGGGGCCGAGCTGTTCGCCATGAGCGCGGCCTGTGTCCGTGCCGAACTCCTGCGCAGCCAGGGCGACCACGGACGCGAGGCCTACCAGCTCGCCGACGTCTTCTGCCGCCAGGCCCGGATCCGCATCGAGGAACTCTTCAACCGCCTGTGGGCCAACACCGACGACCTCGACCGCAAGGTCGTCAAGGGCGTCCTCTCCGGCACCTACGAGTGGCTGGAGCAGGGCATCGTCGACCCGTCGGGCGACGGCCCCTGGATCGCGGACGCGACGCCGGGACCGTCCCAGCGGGAGAACGTGCACCGGCCGATCCGATAACCCGGCCTCCATGGGGGCGCGAGCCGATCCGGCGCGCGCCCCCCCCCACGAAGGGGATGCGCTGTCCGCACACACGATGCTTACGGCAACAATGGAGGGATGAGCGACAGTCCAGCCCCACTCGCCGACCCGCACCTCGTCTACGACCCACTGGCGGGCGACGGCCCGAAGGACGTGGTGATCCTCGGCTCCACCGGGTCCATCGGCACCCAGGCCATCGACCTCGTGCTGCGCAACCCCGACCGCTTCCGGGTCACCGGCCTGTCCGCCAACGGCGGCCGGGTCGCCCTCCTCGCCGAGCAGGCCTACCGGCTGCGGGCGGGCACGGTGGCGGTCGCCCGCGAGGACGTCGTACCGGCCCTGCGCGAAGCGCTCACCGCGCAGTACGGCACGGGCGAGCCGCTCCCCGAGATCCTCGCCGGCCCGGAGGCGGCCACCCAGCTGGCGGCGTCCGACTGCCACACCGTCCTGAACGGCATCACGGGCTCCATCGGCCTCGCCCCGACCCTGGCCGCCCTGGAGGCGGGCCGCACCCTCGCGCTCGCCAACAAGGAATCGCTCATCGTGGGCGGCCCGCTGGTCAAGGCCCTCGCCAAGCCCGGGCAGATCATCCCGGTCGACTCCGAGCACGCCGCCCTCTTCCAGGCCCTGGCCGCCGGCACCCGCGCCGACGTCCGCAAGCTGGTCGTCACCGCCTCCGGCGGCCCCTTCCGCGGACGCACCAAGGCCGAACTCGCGAGCGTGACCGTCGAGGACGCCCTCGCCCACCCCACCTGGGCCATGGGGCCGGTCATCACGATCAACTCCGCGACCCTCGTCAACAAGGGCCTGGAGGTCATCGAGGCGCACCTCCTCTACGACATTCCCTTCGACCGCATTGAGGTGGTCGTGCATCCCCAGTCGTATGTCCACTCGATGGTTGAGTTCACGGATGGATCGACACTGGCCCAGGCGACCCCGCCCGACATGAGCGGGCCCATCGCCATCGGCATCGGCTGGCCCGAGCGCGTGCCCGACGCGGCGCCCGCCTTCGACTGGAGCAAGGCCACGACCTGGGAGTTCTTCCCGCTCGACAACGAGGCCTTCCCGTCGGTGAACCTCGCCCGGCACGTCGGCGAGCTCGCGGGCACCGCCCCGGCGGTGTTCAATGCGGCCAACGAGGAGTGCGTGGAGGCGTTCCGCCGGGGGGCACTGCCCTTCAACGGAATCATGGACACCGTCACGCGGGTCGTGCACGAGCACGGCACCCCACGCTCGGGAACCTCACTCACCGTGTCGGACGTCCTCGAAGCGGAGACCTGGGCGCGGACCCGGGCCCGGGAACTGGCGGCACAGACGGCGGAGGCCCGTGCATGACGACCCTGATGTTCATCCTCGGCATAGTCCTCTTCGCGGTCGGCCTGCTGTTCTCGATCGCGTGGCACGAGCTGGGACACCTGTCGTTCGCCAAGCTGTTCGGCATCCGCGTGCCGCAGTACATGGTCGGCTTCGGCCCGACGATCTGGTCACGCAAGAAGGGTGAGACCGAGTACGGCGTCAAGGCCATCCCGTTCGGCGGCTACATCCGCATGATCGGCATGTTCCCGCCCGGCCCCGACGGCCGGCTGGAGGCCCGCTCCACCTCACCATGGCGCGGCATGATCGAGGACGCCCGTTCCGCCGCCTACGAGGAACTCGGGCCGGGCGACGAGAAACGCATGTTCTACACGCGCGCGCCCTGGAAGCGCGTGATCGTGATGTTCGCGGGCCCCTTCATGAACCTGGTCCTGGCCGTGGCCCTGTTCCTCAGCATCCTGATGGGCTTCGGCATCACCCAGCAGACCAACACGGTCAGCTCGGTCTCCCAGTGCGTCATCGCCCAGAGCGAGAACCGCGACAAGTGCGAGAAGGGCGACGCGCCCTCCCCGGCCGCGGCCGCCGGCCTCAAGGCGGGCGACAAGATCGTCTCCTTCGACGGCGTGAAGACCGACGACTGGAACAAGCTGTCCGACCTCATCCGCGCCACCCCCGGCAAGGAGGTGCCGATCGTCGTCGAGCGCAAGGGCCAGGACGTCACCCTGCACGCGAAGATCGCCACCAACCAGGTCGCCAAGAAGGACTCCGGCGGACAGATCGTCCAGGGCCAGTACGTCCAGGCCGGCTTCCTCGGCTTCAGCGCCGCCACGGGCGTGGTCAAGCAGGACTTCGGCGAGTCCGTGACCTGGATGGGAGACCGGATCGGCGATGCCGTCGACTCCCTCGCCGACCTCCCCGGCAAGATCCCGGCCCTGTGGAACGCGGCCTTCGACGGCGCCCCGCGCGAGGCCGACTCCCCGATGGGCGTGGTCGGCGCGGCCCGCGTCGGCGGCGAGATCTTCACGCTGGACATCCCGCCGACCCAGCAGCTGGCCATGGCCCTCATGCTGGTCGCCGGCTTCAACCTCTCCCTGTTCCTCTTCAACATGCTCCCGCTGCTGCCGCTCGACGGCGGCCACATCGCGGGCGCCCTGTGGGAGTCGCTGCGCCGCAACATCGCCAAGGTGCTGCGCCGGCCGGACCCGGGCCCCTTCGACGTGGCGAAGCTCATGCCGGTGGCGTACGTGGTCGCCGGGATCTTCATCTGCTTCACGATCCTGGTGCTGATCGCGGACGTGGTGAACCCGGTGAGAATCTCCTAGTCACAAGGAGTCCGAGGCGGCCCGGCACCATGGGGGTCCCCCCGCTCGAGCGAAGCCGAGAGCGGGGGAGTGCCGGGCCGCCTCCCCTTGGGTGGGAATGCGGGCGGGATGTGCCCGGGCCGAGGCACGTGCCGTAATCTCGGAGCTCGGAGCCCGCTGCTCACGGGACCGGACCTTGATCCACGACTTGGGGTTGCACAGCAGATGACTGCGATTTCTCTCGGCATGCCGTCCGTACCGACCAAGCTCGCCGAGCGCCGGAAGAGCCGGCAGATCCAGGTCGGGCCCGTGGCGGTCGGCGGAGACGCCCCCGTCTCGGTGCAGTCGATGACGACGACCCGCACCTCCGACATCGGCGCGACCCTCCAGCAGATCGCCGAACTCACCGCCTCCGGCTGCCAGATCGTCCGCGTCGCCTGCCCGACGCAGGACGACGCCGACGCCCTCGCGACCATCGCCCGCAAGTCGCAGATCCCGGTCATCGCCGACATCCACTTCCAGCCCAAGTACGTCTTCGCCGCGATCGAGGCGGGCTGCGCCGCGGTCCGGGTCAACCCGGGCAACATCAAGCAGTTCGACGACAAGGTCAAGGAGATCGCCAAGGCGGCCCGCGACCACGGCACCCCGATCCGCATCGGCGTCAACGCCGGCTCCCTCGACCGGCGCCTCCTCCAGAAGTACGGCAAGGCCACCCCCGAGGCCCTGGTCGAGTCGGCCCTGTGGGAGGCGTCCCTCTTCGAGGAGCACGACTTCCGGGACATCAAGATCTCCGTCAAGCACAACGACCCGGTCGTGATGATCGAGGCCTACAAGCAGCTCGCCGCGCAGTGCGACTACCCGCTGCACCTCGGCGTGACGGAGGCGGGCCCGGCCTTCCAGGGCACGATCAAGTCGGCGGTCGCCTTCGGCGCGCTCCTCTCCCAGGGCATCGGCGACACCATCCGCGTCTCCCTCTCCGCGCCCCCCGCGGAGGAGGTCAAGGTCGGCATCCAGATCCTGGAGTCCCTGAACCTCAAGGAGCGCGGCCTCGAGATCGTCTCCTGCCCCTCCTGCGGCCGCGCCCAGGTCGACGTCTACAAGCTCGCCGAAGAGGTCACCGCCGGCCTCACCGGCATGGACGTCCCCCTCCGCGTCGCCGTCATGGGCTGCGTCGTCAACGGCCCCGGCGAGGCCCGCGAGGCCGACCTCGGCGTCGCCTCCGGCAACGGCAAGGGCCAGATCTTCGTCAAGGGCGAGGTCATCAAGACCGTCCCCGAGTCGAAGATCGTGGAGACCCTCATCGAGGAGGCCATGAAGCTGGCCGAGCAGATGGAGAAGGACGGCGTGACCTCGGGCGAACCTTCGGTCGCGGTGGCGGGCTGAGCCTTCGCCTTTTCCACGCCATGGGCGGCGGCGGGCGTTTTTTGGGGCGCGGGGAACTGCGCGATCAGCCACAGACCATCCGCAGTCGCCCGCCGGCCAGTACGCCCGAGCTCCGAGGCGCCCCGCACAAACAGCGCAGCTATAGTGCGGGGATCAGCCGACCCCAGTGTGTGAGGCCCCGCACGTGTTGACGCAGACCACCTCCCGGGTCCTCGAACCGGGCGACCTGGACGCCGCGCTCGCCATACTCGACCGCGAGCCGGTCGCGAACGCCTTCGTGGCGTCGCGGGTGCAGATCGCCGGTCTCGACCCGTGGCGGCTCGGCGGAGAAATGTGGGGCTGGTACGAGGACGGCATGCTGACGTCCCTGTGCTACGCCGGTGCCAACCTCGTCCCGATCTGCGCCACTGAGCGCGCCGTGCGCGCCTTCGCCGACCGCGCCCGCCGGGCCGGCCGCCGCTGTTCCTCCATCGTCGGCCCCGCCGAGTCCACCGCCGACCTGTGGCGGCTGCTGGAACCCCAGTGGGGCCCGGCCCGCGAAGTCCGCCGTCACCAGCCGCTCATGGTCGCCGACCGGCTGCCGGACGCCGTCGCCCCCGACCCCTACCTCCGCCGCGTCCGCAAGGACGAGCTGGAGAAGATCATGCCGGCGTGCGTCGCCATGTTCACCGAAGAGGTCGGCGTCTCCCCACTGGCCGGTGACGGCGGCCTCCTCTACCAGGCCCGGGTCGCCGAACTCGTCGGCTCCGGCCGGGCCTTCGCCCGCTTCGACGCGGACGGCAAAGTCGTCTTCAAGGCCGAGATCGGCGCCGCGACGGACCGCGCCTGCCAGATCCAGGGCGTATGGGTGGCCCCCGAGTACCGCGGCACGGGCCTGGCCGCCCCCGGTATGGCGGCCGTGCTGCGCTACGCCCTGGCCGACGTCGCCCCGGTCGCCAGCCTGTACGTCAACGACTTCAACACAGCGGCCCGCAGGGCGTACCAGAGGGTGGGCTTCCAAGAGGTCGGGGCGTTCATGAGCGTGCTGTTCTGAAACGCCCCCCGAAGGGGCGCGGGGAACTGCGCGATCAGCCACATTGATCCCGCGCCCGGCAACGAACTGGGGCCCCCTGTAGGCTCCCCGCATGGACCTCGTGATCGGCCCACTCGACCTCCCCGCCCACGTCGACGAGGCCCTGGCCGTCCAAGCCGTAGCCTTCGGTCTCGGCCCCGACGAAGTCGCAGTCCGCCGCCAGATCGTCCTCCGCCACATGACCTACCCGGGGGCGAGGGCCCTCGGCGCCACCGCCGGCGGCAACCTCGTCGGATTCGTCTACGGCATGCCCAACGACCGCACCCACTGGTGGTCCACCGTCGTGGAGCCGTACCTCAGAGCCAACCGCCACGACGACTGGCTGGACGACTCCTTCGTGATCACCGAACTCCACGTCCACCCCGGCCACCAGAACCGCGGCATCGGCCGCTCCCTGATCACCACGATCACCGACGGCGCCGCCGAACCCCGTTCGATCCTCTCCGCGATCGACACCGAGAGCCCCGCCCGCGCCCTCTACCGCTCCCTCGGCTACCAGGACCTCGCCCGCCAGGTCCTCTTCCCGAGCGCCCCGAAGCCGTACGCCGTGATGGGCGCTCCGCTCCCGCTGCTGCGCCGTTAACGGATTTCCACCGCCCCCCGCCCCCCGGCTAACCTCCTGCCATCACCCACACGTAGCAGGAGCAGAAGAACCATGGCGAACGCACCGGTCCAGCGCATGTCCCAGTTGTTGGCGAAGACGTTGCGCGACGACCCGGCGGACGCCGAGGTCCTCAGCCACAAGCTCCTCGTCCGCGCCGGGTACGTCCGCCGTACCGCCGCCGGCATCTGGAGCTGGCTGCCCCTCGGCAAGAAGGTTCTGGCCAACGTCGAGCGGATCGTCCGCGAGGAGATGGACGCCGTCGGCGCCCAGGAGGTCCTGCTCCCCGCCATCCTGCCGCGCGAGCCCTACGAGGCCACCGGCCGCTGGGAGGAGTACGGCCCCGAGCTGTTCCGCCTCCAGGACCGCAAGGGCGGCGACTACCTCCTCGGCCCCACCCACGAGGAGATCTTCACCCTGCTGGTGAAGGACCAGGCGTCCTCCTACAAGGACCTGCCGGTGATCCTCTACCAGATCCAGAACAAGTACCGTGACGAGGCCCGCCCCCGCGCCGGCATCCTGCGCGGCCGCGAGTTCCTCATGAAGGACTCCTACTCCTTCGACACCGAGGACGAGGGCCTCGCCAAGTCCTACGCCCTGCACCGCGAGGCCTACCAGAAGATCTTCGCGCGCCTCGGCCTCGACTACCGCATCTGCGCGGCGACCGCGGGCGCCATGGGCGGGTCCAAGTCCGAGGAGTTCCTCGCCCCCGCCGAGGCCGGCGAGGACACCTTCGCCGACTGCCCGAACTGCGACTTCGCGGCCAACACCGAGGCGATCACCTACGAGCTGAAGCCCGTCGACGCCTCCGGCGTGCCGGCCGCCGAGGACATCCCGACCCCCGACACCCCGACCATCGAGACCCTCGCCGCCCACCTCGGCGTCCCGGCCTCGGCCACGCTGAAGAACCTCCTCGTGAAGGTCGACGGCGAGATCGTCGCCGTCGGCGTCCCCGGCGACCGCGAGGTCGACATGGACAAGGTCGAGGCGCACTTCGCCCCGGCCACCGTCGAGCTGGTCACCGAGACCGACTTCGCGGCCCGCCCCGACCTGGTCCGCGGCTACGTCGGACCGCAGGGCCTGGACAAGGTCACGTACATCGCCGACCCGCGCGTGGCACCCGGCACGGCGTGGATCACCGGCGCCAACAAGCCGGGCACGCACACCAAGAACGTCGTCGCGGGCCGTGACTTCGAGGTCGACCGGTACGTCGACGTCGTGGTCGTGCAGGAGGGCGACCCCTGCCCGAAGTGCGGCACCGGCCTCGTGCTCGACCGGGCCATCGAGATCGGCCACATCTTCCAGCTGGGCCGCAAGTACGCCGACGCCCTCAAGCTCGACGTCCTCGGCCAGAACGGCAAGCCGGTCCGCGTCACCATGGGCTCCTACGGCATCGGCGTCTCCCGCGCGGTGGCCGCCCTGGCCGAGCAGAGCGCCGACGACAAGGGACTGTGCTGGCCCAAGGAGGTCGCCCCGGCCGACGTCCACGTGGTCGCCGCCGGCAAGGCCCTCCAGACCGAACTGGCCCTCGACATCTCCGGGAAGCTGGCCGCGGCCGGTGTCCGCGTCCTGGTCGACGACCGGGCCGGTGTCTCCCCGGGCGTCAAGTTCACCGACTCCGAGCTGATCGGCGTCCCGCAGATCCTGGTGGCCGGGCGGCGCGCGGCCGACGGCGTGCTGGAACTGAAGGACCGCCGCACCGGCGAGCGCGAGGAACTGACGATCGAGGAGGCCGTCGCCCGCCTCACGGCGTAGCCCTGCGGGGACGCTGCCGCGGACCCCGGCTTGCCCGGCCGTCGGTGTGAGGCGGGGTGCCCGTCCCGCGGACCTGTCCCGCTCGCGGGGTGGTGAGGGCGGCTGTCACGGGACCCTCCCTCCGGCTCCCGGTGTGGGGTCCGCGCGGGCCGTCGGGGCGCGTCCGGCCCCCGGTGTGGTGTTCGGGGGTCGCCGTCGGGGCGCGTCCAGCCCGCGGTGCGATGGCGTAGGAGCCCATAGCGCCCGAGCGCGACCGGCTCACGCATGCGTGGCCCCCGGGGCCGCTACCGCGCGGGCCCGGCCCGTTCCCCGGGCAGGTCTCTCCCGCGCGGCGGCCCCAGGCCCGTGTCCCGTACCGGTCCGCGCGTGAGTGCCACCCCGGCCGCAGCGCTCAGAGCCAGCTCGCGAACTCCAGGAGCAGCTCCGCGTCCCGCGGCCGCCCTACCCGTCGAGCCCGCACGCCCGACTCCACGGCCCGGAACAGCGTCCACCCCCGCAGCCGTTCCTGGTCCACGTCGAGCGACTCCGCGAGCCGTTTGACCCGCCGCCGGGTCGTCGCGGCACCGGACGGCTGGGCGATCAGGTCCTCCACCCGGTCACGGACCAGGCGGGCCAGGTCGAACGCCGGCTCGCCGACCACCGGGTCGGGGCCCACGGCGAGCCACGGCATACGTTCCCCGGACAACACCTTGCTCTGCCGGAACGTGCCGTGCAGCAGCCGGTGGTCGGGCGGCGCGGCCAGCAGCTCCGTACGTGCCCCGAGCGCAAGGTCGACGAGCTGGGCCACCTCCGAGTCGGCCCGCGCGCTCGCCCGCATGGCCTCGGCCTGACGCCCGGTCCGCTCGGCCACGGTCTCGAAGGGGAAGTCGGCGGGCGGCTCGACCCACAGCCGCCGCAACGTCCCCGCCGCCTCCAGCAGCGCCTTCGCCTCCGGCAGCGACCGCACCGACACATCCGGATGCAGCCGCTCCAGCAACAGCACCCCCTCGGCCGACGGGGAAGGCCGGGGAGGCTCCAGCAGCTGAACAGCGCCCCGCCCGCCCCAGTGCGCGAGTGCGGCCCGTTCCGCCCCGGGCCGGGCCCGGCCCGGCGCCAGCTTGAGCACGGCGGGCGTCCCGTCGGCCCTGCGCACCAGCACGACCAGGCTGCTGCGCCCGCCGGGCACCTGCACCCGCTCCACGGTCAACTCGCGCAGCGCGACGGCCTGCCCCGCCGTCTCGGGCAGCTTCTCCAGCCAGCCGTCACCGTCGGGGGTCGTCTCACCGAGCGCCCTGACCAGACGCGTCGGCGGTTCGAAAACCATGCGCGAGTCGTTCCCTTCGTGCTGTCCGCGGTGCGTGCCCGCCCCTGCGCGTCACGCCGTCGGCGCCGCCCGAGGCGGAGCCGTGTCCGCCCGCTCGACGAGCCCAGGGAAGGCTACGCTCTCGCCGCGCCAGCGCACCGCCCGCACCGCCGCCTCCCGCAGCGCCGCGGCGGCCAGGGCCCGCCGCGGGCCGCCCGCCGCGCGCACCAGGTCCGAGTACACCCCGGCCACCCGGTCCTCCAGTTCGGCGGCGAACCGCACGGCCGCCGCCGCGTCCGGCACCGGGAACGGCAGCGCGTACCCGGCGGACGCCGCGACGGGCCTGCCCCCCAGGTCCTTGACCTCACGCACCAGCGCATCCCGGCGCGCCCGGTGCGCGTCGTACGCCGTCCGTGCCTCGGCGCGCCGCCTGTCACCGATCCGCCCGCCGACGACGCCGTATCCGTACACCGCGGCGTGCTCGGCCGCCAGCGCCGCCTGGAGGGCCCGCAGCTCCCGGTCCTTCGCCTGGCTCACGCGCCACCCTCCGTCAGCAGATACACATGGGCCGCCCCGGCCGCCGACACCGAGGCCAGCAGCCGCGCCAGCTCGCCCGGCACGTCGAGCAGCGTCCTGGCCCGCCGGTCGGCCAGCTCCCGCTCCGCCGCAGCCAGCACCGCGAGTGCGTCCTTGTCGTTCCCCGGCACGGCAGCGGCCGAAGAGGAAGCGGGAGAAGCGGGAGAAGCGGAAGGGGAGGACGGGGCAGAAGAGGCAGAGGGGGCTGTGGAGGACGGCGCCTTCCGGCGGTCCTCTCCGAAGACGCGCGCATGCCGCGCGGCCTCCTCACGCAGCGGCCGCAGCAGCCCCGCCAGCGCCGGACGGGCGGCGATCACCGCGTCGTACCGCTCCACCAGCCCCTCGCTGTCCCGCGCCGCACGCGCGCGTGCCCGGCGTTCGGCGGCCGACCGGCCGTCGCTTCCGCCACCGGGGTCCTCGGATCCGGCGGTGCAGCCCGCCAGGGCGAGTGCCGTCGAGCCGACGGCGAGCAGACTCCTTCTGCGCGGCCCCGAACGGGCGCGCGGAGATGAGGGGAACGGCACGTCAGACGTCCTCAGGGTGCTCGAACGAGAAGGAAGCGACTCTCAGGGCTGCACGCCCGTGATCACGGTACCCGGGCTCCGGCCCGGGACCACTCAGCGGCACCGTTCGTCACCGGGTGGACGGCAACACCCCCCGCGACCGGATACCCTTTGACCAGACACGCGCCCCATCCCACAACAGCACACGCGGCCGAGGAGTCACCCGGATGAGCACCACCCAGAGCGAGAGGCTGCGAGAGCTACTGGAACCGCTCGTCAGCTCCCAGGGCCTGGATCTCGAGGAGATCGAGGTGGACTCCGTCGGACGCAAGCGTGTGCTGCGCGTCGTCGTCGACTCGGACACGGGCGCCGACCTGGACCGGATCGCCGATGTGAGCCGCGCGCTCTCGGCGAAGCTCGACGAGACGGACGCGATGGGCGAGGGGGAGTACACCCTCGAGGTCGGCACCCCGGGCGCGGAGCGCCTCCTCACCGAACAGCGGCACTACGTCCGCGCCACGGACCGGCTGGTGAAGTTCCAGCTGGCCGAGGGCGGCGAGCTGGTCGCCAGGATCCTGAAGGTCGACGACGAGGGCGTCGACACCGAGGTGCCCGGGGTGAAGGGGCGCAAGGCCACCGCGCGCAGACTCGCCTTCGACGACATCGTCCGGGCGCGCGTCCAGGTCGAGTTCGCCCGCAAGGACAACAAGGACAACAAGAAGGAAGAGGAGGCGTAGCCGTGGACATCGACATGAGCGCCCTGCGGGGCTTGGTTCGGGAGAAGGAGATCTCCTTCGACCTGCTGGTCGAGGCGATCGAATCGGCCCTCCTCATCGCCTATCACCGCACCGAGGGAAGCCGCCGTCACGCGCGCGTGGAGCTCAACCGGGAGACCGGCCATGTGACCGTGTGGGCGAAGGAGGACCCCGACGACCTCGAGGAGGGCCAGGAGGCCCGCGAGTTCGACGACACCCCCACCGGGTTCGGCCGTATCGCCGCCACCACGGCCAAGCAGGTCATCCTGCAGCGCCTGCGCGACGCCGAGGACGACGCGACGCTCGGCGAGTACGCCGGCCGTGAGGGCGACATCGTCACCGGCGTGGTCCAGCAGGGCCGCGATCCGAAGAACGTGCTCGTGGACATCGGCAAGCTCGAGGCCATCCTGCCGGTGCAGGAGCAGGTGCCGGGCGAGACGTACGGGCACGGCATGCGGCTGCGGTCGTACGTCGTCCGGGTGGCCAAGGGTGTCCGTGGCCCGTCCGTGACGCTCTCCCGGACGCACCCCAACCTGGTGAAGAAGCTCTTCGCCCTGGAGGTGCCGGAGATCGCCGACGGGTCGGTGGAGATCTCCGCGATCGCCCGTGAGGCCGGCCACCGCACGAAGATCGCCGTACGGTCCACCCGGTCCGGCCTGAACGCCAAGGGCGCCTGCATCGGCCCCATGGGCGGCCGGGTGCGCAACGTGATGGGCGAGCTGAACGGTGAGAAGATCGACATCGTCGACTGGTCGGAGGACCCGGCCGAGATGGTGGCGAACGCGCTGTCGCCGGCCCGGGTCTCCAAGGTGGAGATCGTGGACATGGCGACCCGGTCGGCCCGTGTCACGGTCCCCGACTACCAGCTGTCCCTGGCCATCGGCAAGGAGGGGCAGAACGCCCGCCTCGCCGCCCGTCTGACCGGCTGGCGGATCGACATCCGCCCGGACACGGAACCGGCCGGGGAACAGGCCGGGGAGCGGGCCGGGGAATAGATCCAAGCCGCGCGCCGTTCAGATCACGACAGGTTTGGGCGCGGCAACTGTTCGAATCCTGCCCCAAAGGGGTGAGGGGCGTACGGGGAGGTAGACTTAACTGTGTCTGGCCGGACGCGCGCCCGCGCATGCCCTGAACGCACCTGTGTGGGGTGTCGGGAGCGAGCGGTCAAGGCCGATCTGTTGCGGATCGTAGCGATCAAGGACGCATGCGTTCCTGATCCACGCGGTACGCTGCCCGGCCGGGGTGCGTACGTACACCCCTCCCCGGTCTGTCTCGACCAGGCGGTACGCCGCCGGGCGTTCACGAGGGCACTGCGCGCCCCGGGAGCGCTCGACACAAAGGCGTTGCGCCGGTACGTCGAGCAGACGACAGTTGCCGAGCAGGCAACACGGTAAGAACGTGCCGCACGAAACCCCGTGCGGTCTAGGTACCTCGCGAGTCGAAAGCAGGTCGAGATTGCGATGAGCACTCGATGAGTACGCGATGAGTACGCCCATGAACTAGCGACGGTCCGGCTTCACCCGGACCTCAAAGGAGCGAAGTGGCTAAGGTCCGGGTCTACGAACTCGCCAAGGAGTTCGGTGTCGAGAGCAAGGTCGTCATGGCCAAGCTCCAGGAGCTCGGTGAATTCGTCCGTTCGGCGTCTTCGACCATCGAAGCGCCCGTGGTACGCAAGCTGACTGACGCCTTCCAGCAGGGCGGTGGCAACGGCAGGTCCGCCGCGAAGCCCGCAGCCCCCAAGAAGGCCGCCCCCCGTCCCGCCGCGCCTTCTCCGGCGCAGGCTGGGGGCACCTCCCACGGCGTTAAGCCAGGGGGGGAACGTCCGGCCGCGCCCAAGCCGCCGGCCGCACCCACTCCCAAGCCTGCGGCCCAGCAGCCGTCGGCCCCGTCGGCGCCCGCGCCGGCTCCGGGTCCGCGTCCGACGCCGGGCCCCAAGCCCGCGCCGCGTCCGGCTCCGGCCGCGCCCGAGTTCCAGGCGCCGCCCTCGACGCCGTCTCCGGCCGCGCCGAAGCCCGGCGCGCGTCCCGGTGCCCCCAAGCCCGGTGGCCGTCCCTCCGGCGGTCCGGGCCAGGACCGTGGCGGTCAGGGCCAGCGTCCTGGTGGCCAGGGCCCGCGTCCCGGCGCCCCGGCGCCGCGTCAGGGCGGTCGTCCGGCCGGTCCGCGTCCCGGTAACAACCCCTTCACCTCGGGTGGCTCCACCGGTATGGCGCGCCCGCAGGCGCCCCGTCCGCAGGGTGGCCGTCCCGGCCCCGGTGGTCCCGGCGGCGGCGGTCCCCGTCCCCAGGCGCCCGGCGCCCAGGGTGGCGGTCCGCGTCCGCAGGCTCCGGGCGGCAACCGTCCGAACCCGGGTTCGATGCCGCGTCCGCAGGGCGGCGGCCCGCGTCCCGGCGGCGGTTCCGCCGGTCCTCGTCCGAACCCCGGCATGATGCCGCAGCGTCCCGCTGCCGGTCCGCGTCCCGGCCCTGGTGGCGGCGGTCGTGGTCCGGGTGGTGCGGGTCGTCCCGGCGGTGGCGGTCGTCCCGGTGGCGGCGGCTTCGCCGGCCGTCCCGGAGGCGGCGGTGGCGCCGGTCGTCCGGGTGGCGGCGGCGGTTTCGCCGGTCGTCCCGGCGGTGGCGGCGGCTTCGGTGGCGGCGGTGGCCGTCCCGGCTTCGGCGGTCGTCCCGGCGGTCCCGGTGGCCGTGGTGGCACGCAGGGTGCGTTCGGCCGTCCCGGCGGTCCCGCGCGTCGTGGCCGCAAGTCGAAGCGGCAGAGGCGCCAGGAGTACGAGGCCATGCAGGCCCCGTCGGTCGGCGGTGTGATGCTGCCTCGCGGCAACGGCGAGACCGTTCGCCTGTCGCGCGGTGCCTCGCTCACCGACTTCGCTGAGAAGATCAACGCCAACCCGGCGTCGCTCGTCGCGGTCATGATGAACCTCGGCGAGATGGTCACGGCCACGCAGTCCGTCTCCGACGAGACGCTGCAGCTCCTCGCCGACGAGATGAACTACACGGTTCAGATCGTCAGCCCGGAGGAGGAGGACCGCGAGCTCCTCGAGTCCTTCGACATCGAGTTCGGCGAGGACGAGGGCGACGAGGAGGACCTGATGGTCCGCCCGCCGGTCGTCACCGTCATGGGTCACGTCGACCACGGTAAGACCCGGCTCCTCGACGCCATCCGCAAGACGAACGTCATCGCGGGCGAGGCCGGCGGCATCACCCAGCACATCGGTGCCTACCAGGTCGCGACCGAGGTCAACGAAGAAGAGCGCAAGATCACCTTCATCGACACCCCGGGTCACGAGGCGTTCACCGCCATGCGTGCCCGTGGTGCGCGGTCGACGGACATCGCGATCCTGGTCGTCGCGGCCAACGACGGCGTCATGCCGCAGACGGTCGAGGCGCTCAACCACGCCAAGGCGGCCGAGGTCCCGATCGTCGTCGCGGTCAACAAGATCGACGTCGAGGGCGCCGACCCGACCAAGGTGCGCGGTCAGCTGACCGAGTACGGCCTGGTGGCCGAGGAGTACGGCGGCGACACGATGTTCGTCGACATCTCCGCCAAGCAGGGTCTGCACATCGACTCCCTGCTGGAGGCCGTGATCCTCACGGCCGACGCCTCGCTCGACCTGCGGGCCAACCCGAACCAGGACGCGCAGGGCATCTCGATCGAGTCCCGCCTCGACCGCGGCCGTGGCGCCGTGTCGACGGTCCTCGTCCAGCGCGGCACGCTGCGGGTCGGCGACACCATGGTGGTCGGCGACGCGTACGGCCGAGTCCGGGCGATGCACGACGACAACGGCAACAGCGTGGCCGAGGCCGGCCCGTCGACGCCGGTTCAGGTCCTCGGCCTGACCAACGTCCCGGGTGCGGGCGACAACTTCCTGGTGGTGGACGAGGACCGTACGGCCCGTCAGATCGCCGAGAAGCGCGCCGCCCGTGAGCGCAACGCCGCGTTCGCCAAGCGCACGCGCCGCGTGTCGCTGGAGGACCTGGACAAGGTGCTGAAGGCCGGCGAGGTCCAGCAGCTGAACCTGATCATCAAGGGTGACGCTTCCGGATCCGTCGAGGCGCTCGAGTCCTCGCTGCTCCAGCTGGACGTCGGCGAAGAGGTCGACATCCGCGTCCTGCACCGTGGTGTCGGTGCGGTCACGGAGTCCGACATCGACCTGGCCATGGGCTCCGACGCCATCGTCATCGGCTTCAACGTGCGCGCCGCCGGGCGTGCGCAGCAGATGGCCGAGCGCGAGGGTGTCGACGTCCGGTACTACTCGGTCATCTACCAGGCGATCGAGGAGATCGAGGCGGCCCTCAAGGGCATGCTCAAGCCGGAGTTCGAGGAGGTCGAGCTCGGTACGGCGGAGATCCGCGAGGTCTTCAAGTCGTCCAAGCTGGGCAACATCGCGGGTGTTCTCATCCGCTCCGGCGAGGTCAGGCGGAACACCAAGGCCCGCCTGCTGCGCGACGGCAAGGTCGTCGCGGAGAACCTCAACATCGAGGGCCTGCGTCGCTTCAAGGACGACGTCACCGAGATCCGCGAAGGGTTCGAGGGCGGTATCAACCTCGGCAACTTCAACGACATCAAGGTCGACGACGTCATCGCGACGTACGAGATGCGCGAGAAGCCGCGGGTGTAACCCACGGTTCCCCGGTCGGCCGACGCGGCACCCACCG
>NZ_JBEXQJ010000018.1:0-162887 GCF_040612515.1 Streptomyces sp. NPDC006372
AGGCAGCACCTGAACAACCCGCATGCCACCGAAGCCATCAACGAGACACCGAAAGAAAAGCAACGTCACCAGCCGGTCAACCCCGCAACCCACACGCCGGCCCCGGAAGGCGCTGTGCCTCGTCCAGCACCAGCACGCGCGGCTGCCGTAGCGCGTTCACCAGCATCAGGTCTGCCTCCCCCGCACCGCGCGGCAGACGCCTGCCCAGTTCAAGAGCGTCCGCGAGCACCCGGCGCAGTTCAGGGACTGTCGGGTGCACACCGACATGGACCCGACGGACCCTGGCCGGGTGCGGCAGCTGGGACAGGGCGTACTGCAGCGCGACGGTCTTCCCCTGGCCGGCGTCGCCGTACAAACACACCACCGCCCCCACCGCGGCCGCGTGCGCGACCGTCCGCAGCACCGACCGAACGGCAGGTGTGTGCACCACCTGGGCATCCGGGACCAGGACCGGGACCTGCGCCAGGTGCTTCTGCTCCCGCAGAAACACCTGCCCACCCACGCCCTTCTCGGCCACCACGTTCAGGCCCAGCTCGCTGAGGGGATCCGGCCGGCGCGGCCCGGCCACCTCAGGCTCCCGCCCGGTCAGCAAAGCCCGCCCCGCCCGTCGGTCCCTGCGGATCACCCGGCTCAACGTCGACATCGACGGAACGGGCACCTCACCGCCGGCAGCCACCAGCCGACGCCTCAGCTCCGAGACATTGCCCCCCGCCTCACCGAGCAGCTCCCACACCTCGTCCGACACCGCATACCCCTGCCGGACCGGCGCTTCCACCCGCCCGGAAGCCTTCGCCTGCTCCAGCCAGCGCCAGACCGTACGCTCCGAAACACCCACCGTCTCAGCGACCGCACGCACATGCCGCGTCGACAACTCCCCCGCCTGCTGCCGCTCCAGCAGACGACGCACCACCAACGCCCTCGGCAGCACAGCCCTCCGGCCGGCTCCTACACCTTGATCCACCCCACGATCACACCCGCCCAGCCCACCTCAGCGCATAAGAACTCACGAGCCTGAGACAGCATCACCCACCATCAGATAAAGCCCCACGCCAGCGACCCCACCCACCAGCCTCTCGCCTCATGACAGTGCCAGCCCTCCCTTCAACACCCCACCGACCAGCACCAAAACACCAACCACGACACCAGCACCACCGACTCTCACCACCACCGACGCCACACCGAGAGGCCGCACGTGGGGGGTAGTTGACGCAGGCGGCGGTAGGCGAGGAAGTTCTGCAGGAGGGCCAGGGGTGCGCCGACGATGAGGCTCAGCGGGCTCCACCAGCCCTGCCAGAGGGTTCTGGTGGTCATCTGGCGTATAAGCGCGATGCCACAGATCGAGCAGCACCAGGCGGAGATGGTCTCCCACTGCATTCGGATCAACAGGCCTCGGTGGGCCCGGATGTCGACGTGGGCGGCCGGGAGCCCCCCGCAGACCTGGCAGGCATCGCGTGGTGGCGCGGGCATGGGCCCGACTGAGTGCCACGGCGGTCCGCCCTGCTGCACCGGATCCAGGTACCAGGCCGGTGGCTCGTACTCCGCCCGGACCTGTGAGCCCGGAGAGGTGTTGCCATAGTCCGGCGTGGTCACCAGGCCCCCTTCGGTCGGACGTCCGGTGCTACGGCCAGCGGGTCGAATGCGTCGTCCCATCCCGGCGTGCCCCGCCACGCCGGCTCGGCGAGGCAGCGCAGGGCCCAGCCCAAAGCGCTGATTCGCGCGGCGAACTCGTCGATGTCGGCCCTCCGGGCCAGGTCCCGGTTCCTGTCCCACTCGCCGAGGATGCGCTCGATGCCGGCGGCCAGCTGCCGCTCCTCGCGGCACCCGGTGGCGTCGATGTGGGCCAGTCGCTGACGGATGAACAGAGCGAGGGCTGCATCTCGGGCCTGCTCCCACCTGTCGTCCGGGGCCTGTTGGGGCCATCGCGGCTCAGCCGGGGCGGGCTGGGGATCGCCGGGGCTCACTTGGACCCCGTGATCCGGTATTCGAGCTCCGTCACCTTTGCCTTCTTCTGGGGCTGGAGCTCGGCCAGGCCCTGGCCCTCGTAGCTGTTGGTGATCGCGATGCGCGGGGTCGGGTTGAACACCGCCGCTTCCTCGCCTGGAGTGATCTTGGAGTTGTACAGGTATGCGGGTTTGAGGACGGACGTCTCGGTGTGCGCGGTGGGGAAGACGGCGAGAACGCCGCCGTTGGTGAGGTTGAGCGCGTACACCTTGGGGTGGGCGGGTGCCGTCTCGCGGTAGGTGGTGGTCGACCAGCGGCCTTCCTCGCCCGCGTTGCGGTCCGTGTAGACCTTCGTGGATTCACGGGTGTCTGCGGTGGAAGCGAAGTGCCGCTTGGCCTGCTTGCCGCCTGTGGCGAAGAAGTCCTCGTAACGCTTACCGAGTTCGTTGGGGGCGAGCGTGCCGACCTTCTTTGACGGATCGGCCGGTGTGGCGAAGCCGTTCTTGTCGAGAGCGATCGTCGGTGCGGATTCGAGACCGAGAGCGGCTGTCATCTTGTAGCGGCCGTCGACCTTGTCGAAGATCAGCAGGCCGCCGGGGTCCTTCGGGTCCTTAACCGAGCGGGCCTTGACGGCGAACCAGGTCGCCCCGCTGTCTTTGGTCGGTATGTAGTACTGGCGGTCGCGGTAGTAGAACGGGCTGGCATAGGTCTTCTGCCGCTTCTTCGTCCAGGTCGGCCAGAGCTTGTAATCCGCCTTGGACTGCTCATGGACCTGGCCAGCCTCCACCGTGCCCAAAAGCTTGGCGTTCCGGGTCGCGTTCGCCTTGTTGTTGGCCTTCTGGTAGTCGTCGACGACGGACGCCGCGGTCGTCTCGTCGACGACGCCCTTGGGTGTGGGGCTCGCACTCGGGGTAGCGGAGTCGCCGCCTGCCTCGTTGCTGGAGCTGCCGCATCCGGTGAGACTGATCGCCGTGGTCACGCCGATAGCGAGCACGGTCATGCGGCGTATGGGGCGCCTGGTAAAGCTGGACATGGGGTGTTCCTCCTCCTGGAACGGTGATGTGGGGGGGATGGAGCGGGTCGTCAGCGCACGGGTCGGCGCACGCCTTCGGCGAAGGCCTGGGCAACTTCGGCCGCGGCTACATCGGGGGCTTCGGGCTGGGTCTGCATGTGGCGGATCACGGCTGAGCCGACCACCACCGCGTCCGCGTAGGCGGCTGCTTCGGCGGCTTGAGTTGGGGTGCTGATGCCGATACCGACGGCCACGGGCATGCCGGTCTCGTCCCGCACGCGTCGCACGACGCGCGGCAGATACCGAGTGAGCGGCCGCTGGGCGCCGGTGCGGCCTGGGGTGGCGGGCGCGTAGACCATGCCGCTGGACTCGGCGCCGATTGCGGCCAGGCGGGCGTTGGAGACGTGGGGCGGGATCAGCGGGATCATGTACAAGCCTGCCTCGCGAGCAGCCCAGTGCCAGGTGGCGGCCGCATGCTCGGGAAGGTCGGGGATCAGGACGCCGCCGACGCCGGCCACGCACAGCCGCTCCGCGAAGGCCTCGGGGCCGTAATTCTCGATCGGGCTCCAGTACGACATCACCACCAGGCCCGCCGTGGTCGATGCGGTGAGCTCGGTAGCCACCTCGAAGAGGTCGACCATCTGGAAGCCCTCGGTGACTGCTTGTGCGCTGGCCTGCCGTATCACCGGACCGTCCATGTGGGGGTGGTGGTGCGGTATGCCGAGCTCCAGCACATCGGCATGCTGGGCCATTTGGCGAAGCGCTTTCACGCTCGCTCGACGCGTGGGGTAGCCAACGGGGAGGTACAGGCCCAGCGCGGCTCGCTGTTCAACGCGGCTGGTCGCGAGGGCGTAGTCGAGACGGGCGGCCGCCCAGGACGGGGGCATGGACGTGATCACGTGGGCCTCTCGAACGGGTGGGGGGCGTCGGCGGCCGCAAGGTAAAGGCATTCGCGCTCCAGAGCGCGGATGGCGCGGTAGTCGCCCTCGATGGCCTTCGAGTCGCTGCTGCTGAGCACGACTTCCGTCCTGGCCGGTGGGGCGGCGGGCACGGTCGCCTGGAGGTTGGGGCTCACGGCAGCCACGGTGGGCAGTCCGCGCAGGATGCGCGCGGTACACGGGTCGATCCGGCCGCTGAGGCGGGGGTGGAGGTGCACGCGGGTGACTCGGTGGCCGGTCGGTGCGGGGATGAGCTGGCCGGGAGCGGGTGGAATTACCGCGTCGAGTGCCGCGGTGAGCCGGTCGTGGCCGGTGGCCTCACGCAGTGCTCTGTCCGCCGCTGAGGTGGCTGGGAGGGCCACGGCGGATATGAGTACCGGTCCCCGGGCTGCGGCGTAGGCGATTCGGCTGGTGACCGGCCCGCAGACCACCCTCAGGGCGTCGAGTGCGCGGAGTACGTACATGTGCAGCGCGCGGGTGAGCAGTTGATGCCGGCTCAGCAGGTCGGTTCGGGCCAGCCGTCCGCTGGACGCGTGTGTCTCGGCCCAGGTGTCGGTGATGACGTGGTCAGCCTGACCGTCGACCATCCGGGTCACGCTGTTCACAAGGTAGCGGCGTCCGGGCAGATGCTCGGCGAGGACCAGGTGCTCGTCGCCGGAGGGGTGTGCGGCTTCGCGCTTCATGCTGGGCCAGGTGGCACTGATCTGGAGTTCGTGCTCGCACACCACGGGCTCGACGGGCGCTCCGGCCGCGGCCGGAGCCAGCATGTAGGCGGGCAGGCGGTGCTTCTCGGCCCAGGTGAGCGCTTCGGCCAGGCTCGTGGTTCGCATGCTGCGCAGCGCTGGGAGGCCTGTCTGTTCCAGGGCGGTGGCCTGTGCGCCGCGGTCATGGCGCAGCAGCGAAGTTTCGGGGTCGGCTCCAGCCAGGTGCAACTGCCTTGCTATCAGTTCGGCCAGGGGGATGCCTGCCGCGCTGCCGGCAACCACCGCGGACACTCCCAGTGCCCGCAGGGACTTCACCGTGTGGTTTAGAGAGCCGGTGTGTTCCAGCCGTTGTGTGTAAGGTCCGGGTGCGTTCGGCGCTGTGAAGGCGGGCGGCCGCCGACTGGGGGCCAGATCGACGGCGACGGGCTGCCAGCCCTGACGGACGATGGCCGCCGCGTAGCGGCATTCGCTGTCTGGCGCGACCACTGCCGCCGTGCCGACGGCAGCAGCGGACCGAGTTCGGGCCTCAGACGCCGCTGGGGGGATGGCCATGGGGACAGGGCTCCAGGTCGAAGGACTCGAGGCAGACCGGACGTGAGTCTGGGAGGGAGATGGCCGAGACCGCGGGCGTGGAGGAAACGCGGCGGATGGAGCCGGAGCTCAGCACTCGGTCGACCTTTAGCGTCGAAGAGCGGGTGGTCGACGTCGTAGGAGTCCGGAGCTCATGGCAGCCGCCGGATCGACAAATCCCCGCGTGCTCGTCGTGGACGCTTTCGCGTTCTGCCCGGCGGTGGCCCCGGGCGACGCGGAGGCGTGTCGAATTGGATGTGGCCAGCAAGCGGACCTTTGCTCCGGTACCGGCCGATCGCGGAGGGAGGGACGAGTCATGCGGGATCCCCTTGGGTGAGGGGAGCTCCGGCCAGAACCTGTGGTTGCCGAGGAAACGATCCCTTGGTTCGTACAGGCAGGTCTACTCGGGTCTTGGCGGCGTGGTCGCAGCACGCTGCCGGAGCGCCCCAGGGTTTCGGGTTTGGATTCGGTCTGTGGTGCGATGACTCTGGCTGAGTCAGGTGTGGTGGCCGTCTCCTGGGCCAACGGGGGACGCCCACACTCAGGTCACGGGCTGTACGGGGCGCTCCGCCCAAGAGCAGGATGATGCGGCCTGCTTAGTCGCGGCCCTGGTCCTACTCCGGTCGCGGCGGAGGTATGCACGGTCAACAGCTCCTGAGTCGCCCAGGGTGCTCCCCCGTGGTCAAGCCAGCCGCAGTGTTCGAGGAGCTCTCGGTAGTCGCCGCTGCCAACCTGGTTCCTGGCACGATCGCTCGCACCAGTGAGCACCCCAGTGAGGTGGGTCCTGGTTCTGATGGTGGAGTTGTGGCGGCCGTCCTTGCGGAAGCAGAGGACAGCCAGCGTCATTTCGGCCACGGCATGTGAACCGCAGCTAGCTCGATCCTTCTGCACACGCAGCCTCACTGTCAACATTTGTAAACGACTGTGGCGTGAGAGGGTGGCCGCCCGTACGATCAAGGAGCAGCCGATCTGCGGACCACGTGCGCGGTACTCTCGTGGCACCCCCACTGAAATACCGGGCCACCGATGGAGAGCTACAGGTGACAGATGCCGCCCCAGAGCCGGCCGCGGTGGAGGACCAGTTCACACCCTGGCTGAAAGAGGGCAACCAGATTCTCTCGCAGCTCGGCCTGTCCTGGGCCGACGTGCTCTCAGACCTCGATCGGGTGAGCTATGCGACAGGAGTTACCCCTGAGCGCATCAGGGCCCGGCTCGAGGGGGCTCCTCCCAGAACTGACCCGGCGACCTTCGCTGAGCGGCTGAGTTTCCTGCACGAGACCCGCAGGGACGCAAACGGCAAAAAGCACGTGCTGCGGGTCATCGCGGAGACCATCGCAAGCGAGCAGAAGGTCAAGCTCACGGCCTCGGCGGTGCATCACCTCCTCCACGGCCGCAACGAGCCCACCCGGCAGACTGCGGCCTGGCTAGAGAAGTATTTCAAGGTGCCCGTGGGGTGGTGTTCCCTGAGCGAGGGCGAGGCACTCGCCGCGTACGTCGGGGCCCGCCTGACGCCTCTTCGGGCTGCCCAGGACACACTGCAGGCCCTGCAGACTCAGGGCGTCACCTCCGTTTCGGCGCGCCGCACCGGCGACCTCGCAAAGCAGCCCGGGCTGCTCGCAGACCTGCTGCCCACGCTGCTGGCTGTCGTCGACAACCCCTGGGAGCCCCGGACCTCTCGCGACGGAGAATGACCACGCCACGCGAGCACGCGTGACGGACAGGGATGCCGCCATCCTTGACGGCGGCATCCGCTGGGTCTTAGCGGCGCCTCAACGGCCGCCTCAGCCTGTCCAGTACGCGGCCGACAGCGGCAGCCCGCAGGGCCCACCGAGGGAGCAACGCGAGATGTGGGAACATCAGCGTCCTTTCTGATCAACGGATCGGGGAGGCTCCTCCCCCACCAAGGTGGCCAGAACACCGAAAGGCCCATGCTCTGGCTGGAACCTGCTGCCTGCGGTGTCAGACTGGTGCGGGCGCCTCACGCGCCTGAACGGTCATCACCATCTTCCCCGGCCGCACCGTCGCCCCTCCCACCGGCCGAACTGTCTGCCCAGGGGCCAGATCGAAGCGCAGGCGCCGCAGGATCGTGGCGACTGCGGTGATCAGCTCGGCGCGGGCGTAGAAGTCACCGATGCACTTGTGCTTGCCGTGCCCGAACGGGAGGTACGCACCGGACGGCGGCGGCTGCTCCGTGTCCAGCCAGCGGTCGGGGTTGAAGGACAGCGGGTCAGGGAAGAGCGCCGGATCACGGTGCAGGGCGTGCTGGCAGTAGGCGAGTTCGGTGCCGGCAGGCAGTGTCCACTCCCCCAGGCGGGTCTCGGTGAGGGTGCGCCGAGTCACCAGGAGACCGGTGTGGTGAAGTCTCAGCACTTCGTCGAGGACGCGCTGCAGGTACGGCAGGCGGGCCTCGCCCTTGACCCTGACGACGTCTGCGAAGGTGACCGGGCGGCCGGCCAGGACCTGGTCGAGTTCGGCCAGGACGCGGGCCTCGATGTCGGGGTGGCGGGTGAGCTCGTAGAGGGTCCAGGAGAGCACGGACGCGGTGGTTTCGGTGCCGGCCACTGCCAGGGTGAGGATCTCAGAGCAGATCTGATGCCTAGTCATGTTCGCCCGCAGGAGCATGGACAGCATGTCGTCAGCGCCGTGGTCGCCCGAGACGCGCCGTTCGGCCTGCAACTTGTCGACGGCACCCTCGATGGTGGCGCGTACGGCGTCCCGGGCCCTGTTGAAGCGGCGGTTGGCGGGCAGAGGCAGCTTCTCGACCCAGTCGGGCATCATCACGCGGGCACCGACGCCGGCCATCACGACCGACAGGTCCTGGCGCACGCGGCGAAAGGCGCTGTCGTCGAGACTGTCGGACAACACGGTCTTTGCGAGCATGTCAAGGGAGAGCTTGACCATTGCCTCCCGCACGTCGAAGGCCTGGCCCGGCTTCCAGCTATCAACGGCCGCAGTGACCTCGTCGCGCATTTTGTCGACGTACCGGGCGATCTCGTCGCGGGCGAAGGCGGGCTGCAGCTGATGGCGCTTGTCGCGGTGTACTTTCCCGGCGGCCGTGACGACGGAGTCGCCGAGGAGCTGCCCCATCTTCTCGAAGAACCGGCCCTTGTCAAGGTGGGGGCTGAGGTCTTTGAGCATGACTTGGATGAGTTCCGGGTCTTGGACGATGACGGTCCGGGTGCCGGGCTGGAGGGTGATCTCGACGACAGGTCCGTAGTCGCGGCGGAGGGAGGCGATGAAACCGAGGTTGTCGCGGATGAGCGGAATCATGTGACCCAGGAGCGGCAGGGAACCCGCGGCCCTGGGTATGGGGGGAGACTCAGCGGTCACGACAGTCCTTCCACGAGGATGACTCCTGATCACTGCCCATTGGGTGACCGGCGGCATGCCCGCTGCAGGCGTGGTGTCGGCCACGCTGAGGCAACCGGTGCACTCGCTCAGCTTGCTCTTAATCAGAGCGCAGTCGGGCGCGCAGGACTGCCGCACAGTCCCCCTCAAGGTCCCCGCGAGCTGCTGATCGGCCTGCCATCCCCATCACCAGCGAGAGGGTCGGCCCCCGAAGCAGATCCCCCGAGCCGGTGGTGAACGGTCCGTCTGTGGCCTCGGCCCAGGCAGCGTGCGCCCGGCGGACTGGGAGGGAACGGAAGCGTGACTGCCGAGCGCCGTCCTGCCCGGCCCAGGCAGCCAGGCAGCCCGTCCCGAGCAGAAGGCGGTGAACCGGCCAAGGAACGAGGTCGGATTCCCGCCCGCCGCGGCCGCTGCCCGGCAGTCTCGCCGAGGTCGCCGCGTCTCTGCTGGGTGCGCGGGTGCCGGTGTCGACGCTGGTGCGGGTCCTGGACGAGGTGCTTGGCGGGGATCCGCACGTGGGCCGGCTGTACCTGGTCACCGGCGGCGCGGACGGTGACGGACGGCCCGGCGCCGCGGGGGCTGCTGGCCGCCGGCGCGGTGCAGATGCGCTCTTCCGGGACGCAGGCGCCGTCGTACACGCGGTCTGCGGGCCTTCCGACTACCCGCCGTGGCGCACGATCTACGGGTTCGCCAGGAGGTGGGCCGTCACTGGTGTCCTCGGCCTCATCCGGGACCAACTGCGCCGCCGCATCCGACTCGCTGCGGGCAAGACACCCCAGACCGCCTCGGTGATCGTGGATTCCCAGTGATCTGCGACCATCGCAGTCTTGTTCTGCTCGTCATGGTGACTCCCGCCGACGCCCAGCTCCCTCGTGGCACGGGAGTTGCTGTTCCGTCCTGCCCTGCTGCACCCGGAGATCGCCATCGTCTGGGCCGACTCCGCCTACGCCAAGAACGGGCTGGTGCCCTGGGCGAAGAAAGATCTCGACATCGCCATCAAGACGGCCCGGCGCCCCACGGACGCCAAGGGCTTCGTCGTCCTCCCCCGCAGGTGGGAAGTGGAACGATCCGGGTCGTGGATCACGAGGGCCCGCCGCCACTGCCGCGGCCACGAACGCCTGCCCGAGATGAGCGAAGCACTGGTACCGACGAGCCGAGCTTGACAGGAGCGGTCGGCGCTCAACCACCTGGCGATGGGCTCAAGGGCCTCAGCGGCGCACCCTGCCCCTGCCCAGGCGGCCACCGTAAGACGAGTGCCGATGGCCGCCCAGCCGTTGCTCGCGAGCTACACGGAACACCAGTCCGTGTTGTTCCAGGACGCGAACAGACTCCTGGTCTGCGGTCCGGCGACTCCGTCGATGTCGGCGCCCAGGAAGTTCTGCAGCGCCTTGATCGTGTTGTTTCCGACGACGCCGTCCGCGACGAGCCTGCTGCCGACGTTCAAGCCATAGTGGTTGAAATACCTCTGGGTCGCCTTCCAGCTGTTGGAGCCCAGATGTCCGTCGATGGTGCCAGGGTTGAAGCCCCTGGATTTCACCCAGCACTGCCAGTGCTTGGCTTGCTTGGTGTTCAGGCCGAGGTTGTTCACGGCGAGGATGGAGACGTCCTGGGTGCTCACCGCGGGTTTAGCGGCCGGCTGGGGCGCCGCGAAGCCGGCATTTGCGCCCGCCAGGCTCCCGGCAGCAATCCCGACGACGGCAGTGACACTGACGAGTGTCCTCGTCACAACATTCGGTTGCATTCGCTTCCCCTCGGGTCGTGGGACGTCACCTGACGCGGCTGCGCGCAGGTGGCGGTGGCGATCAGTTCGAGCGCGAGCGCACTTTTCCTTGGAGACTGTGGCCGTACGCCGAGCACACGAGCTATGCGAGGCAGGTCACACAGAGCAGGGCAGAAAGCCAGCGTCTTCGGATATTTCGCCGAAGTTGGCGTACGACATCCAGCCGTGGGTCTCGGTGCCTGCCTTACGGACGTAAACCCACACGTTCCCGTAAGAGTTGATGACATAGCAGTGGAAGTACAGCTTGGTGCCGGAGCCGAGGCTTGTCACGTTTCCGCAGGACGCGTAAGGAGCCTTCTTGAGGTTGTACGTCCCCTTCAACTTGCCCCAGCCAGTGGAGTTGTTCTCGTGGTACGGGGGCGTGCAGTCGACTGCGGCGGAAGCCGGGCGGACATCCGCTGTTGCCGTGCCGCCAGTCCCGGTCAGCAGTCCAGCCGCGGCGATACCTGCAGCGAGAACCGTGCTGATCTTGGTACGTGTGAGCATCATTCTCCTTCGTGGTCGTTGGACGTCCTTTGCCGCACCGCGTATTCGAGGTCTCCGCGCATGTTTCCTCGACTGCAAGTCCAGGCTGGGCCCAAACGACGGGCCCAAGTAGGGGGACGCCGGCCCGTGGCCAGGGCGACCGCTGGGGTCGTCCTGGATCGAGTTCACCGGGCTGGGGGTTGTTGCACAGCCGTGTCCCGGGCGTGAAACAAAGCAGGTCACCGGCCTGAGTTGGCGAGATGGTGTCTTCTCGTGGCGGTGGGGCGGGTGTTGGGATGAGACGCCGCTACTGGTCACGGGGGAAGGGATTGATATGGGGCGTCCGGAGTCGGACCTCGATCCGGGGCTGGGGCCGGTTCAGCGGTTTGCGTTCGAGTTGCGCCAGCTGCGTCAGGAAGCGGGCGGCATCACCTACCGGCAGATGGCCCGGCAGGTGGAGGTCTCGGTCTCCACCCTGTCGAGAGCGGCCAAAGGTGAGCAGCTGCCCTCCCTGCCGGTGGTTTTGGCCTACGTGCGGGCGTGCGGCGGCGAGGAGCGGGCGTGGGAGCGGCGCTGGCGCGAGGCGGTGACGGAGCAGGCCCGGGCGGCCGACCTGGTGGCGGAGGAGACCAGCCCTTCCCCCTACCGTGGCCTGGCCCGGTTCGAGGTGGGAGATGCGGAGCTCTTCTTCGGCCGGGACGAGATGACCGACGCGCTCGTCCGCGCAGTGGCGGAGCACCGCGTGTTCGCAGTCTTCGGGCCGTCCGGCAGCGGCAAGTCATCCCTTCTGCGGGCGGGGCTGATTCCCCGCCTGCGCAGCCTCGACGGACCACACCGGCCGGCCGCGGTGCGGATCCTCACCCCGGGTGAGCACCCGCTGCGCACCCACGCCACCGTGTGCGACCCAGCACCGGGCAAGGGGGTCACCTGGCTGGTCGTGGACCAGTTCGAGGAGGTCTTCACCCTCTGCCACGACACCGGTGAGCGGGCCGGCTTCCTGGCCCGCCTGTTGGCCGCCGCCGAGCCAGCAAGCCGGCTGCGCGTCGTCCTCGGCGTACGCGCCGACTTCTACGGACGCTGCGCCGAGCACCGCGAGCTCGCCGACGCCCTGCGGGAGGCCAACCTGCTGGTGGGCCCGATGAGCCCGGCCGAGCTTCGCGAGGCGGTCGTCAGGCCCGCGCAGTCGGCCGGACTGATCGTCGAACGCGAGCTGACCGCGCGCCTCGTGGAGGAGGTGGACGGAGAGCCGGGCGGTCTGCCGCTGCTTTCGCACGCCCTGCACGAGACCTGGCGGCGGCGGCGCGGCAGGGCGCTCACCATGGAGGCGTACGAGGCGGCGGGCGGTGTGCACGGCGCGATCGCGCAGACCGCCGAGGAGATCTACACCCGGCTGGCGTCCAACCACGCGGAGCTGGCCCGGCTGATCCTGCTGCGGCTGATCGCCCCCGGCGAGGGCTCCCAGGACACCCGGCGCCCAGTCAACCGGAGCGAGCTCGACATCGGCACCGCCTCCCAGGACGACATCGCCCTCGTCCTGGACCGGCTCGCCCGCGCCCGGCTGCTTACCCTTGACGACGACACCGTCGACCTCGCCCACGAGGCTCTGATCCCCGCCTGGCCCCGGTTGCGCGGCTGGATCGAGGAGGACCGGGAGCATCTGCGTACCCACCGCCGCCTGACCGAGGCGGCCCGCGCCTGGGACGACCTCGGACGCGACCCCGGCGCCCTGTACCGCGGCACCCGGCTGGCCACCGCCGAGGAGACGTTCGCCCCGCCCGGACACGGCGCCGCTCTCACCGTGCTGGAGGCGGACTTCCTCACCGCCAGTGCCGCAGGACGTGATCAGGAGCGGCAGGCGGTGACCCGGGCCCGACGCCGGCTGCGCACGCTGGTCGGCTCACTGTCCGCTGTGGTGGTGCTCGCCCTTTTGGCGGGCGTCGTCGCCTGGCAGCAGACTCAGCAGAGTGACCAGCAGAAGGTTCTCGCCGCTGCCCGCAAGGCCGCCGTCGCGGCAAACGGGCTGCGCTCCGCCGACCCCCGTCTGGCGCTTCAACTCAGCGTCGCCGCCTGGGAACTGAGCCGCACTCCGGAGACCGAGTCGGCGCTGCTGGGCGCCTTGGAGCAGCGGGAGCGGGCGCGATTCGAGCTGCCGTTGGCCTTCGACTACCAGGCCCAGCAGTTCCTGAGCGGCGACGGCCGCACCTTCACCCGTATCGAGAAGACGCGCATCACGGTGCGGGACGCGGAGACGGGCCGGGTGACCGGCACCTACCGCGCATTGCCGCATAACGTGGACGCGGAGGCAGGCCGCCCTCTCCAACAACACACTCCCGACGGCGCAGCGCTCGCCATCCCCACGGGCGCCGGCATGCAGGTGCGGCTGTGGGACATCCGCGCCGGACGGTACCGTAGCCCCGCCCTCGGCCCTACCTATGCAGCAACCACCCCGTTCTCCGTGGGATTCAGCAGCAGCGGGCGGGCAATGTTCTTCAGCACCGACGACCGCGGCATAGAGGTGTGGGACACGCGCACCGGGCGGCGGCTGTTCTCCGCCCCGGATGCCTCCGTACCGGAAACGGTGGACGTCAGCCCGGACGGCCGCCTGCTGGCGCGCTGCGGCAAGGACGGTCACCTCGAGCTGTGGGACATGCGCCAGGACCGCCGATCGGCTGCCGAGTGGCTTATGAAGGTGCCCTGCCCGGACCTGCCGGGCACACAGTTCTCCCCCGACGGACGCACCCTGGCGGTAACGGATGGGCAGGGACTGCGGCGCTGGCGGATCTCCTCCGGTACGGAACTGCCCAGGCTCCGCCAGACCTCCCCGGAGCAGTATGTTTTCAGCGACGACGGGGAGTTCGTGGCGGGAGCGGGCAGGAACGAGATTCTGCTCTGGCGCCTTGACCGACCGCAGGTCCCGGTCTTCCGCCACGCACTGGCCGACGAGTACAACGACTACGCGGGCCCCGGCGGCATCGCAATCGACATGAGGTCCCGTGCGATCCGCTACGTGGGAAGCGGGACCGGTACCCGACCCGTGGTGCACACGCTCGATCTGGGCCGGTCCGTCACCTCCTCCTGGCGTGCGCAAACCGTCGACAACGCCACGTTCAGCGCGGACGGCAGCACACTGGCCCTGGCCCGCGCGGGCTCCCGGGCGGACCGCTTCACCCTGCTCGACGCGCGCAGCGGCAAGGCCACGGCGGAGGTTCCCGGGCTGAAGCGGTCCGCCTCGGCCGACAACGACAACCCGTTCCTTCCGATGTCGCTGAGCGCCGACGGGGACCGCTTCGCCTACGGCCTTGATGAGTCGCCCATCCCGTACGGCGCAGACCGGATCCGCGTGTGGGATACGAGGAGAAACCGGCAAGTCACGGAGCTCACCCTCGGGGACGCGGACTTTGAGTTCATGGCAGTGGTCGTCAGCCCGGACGGTCGGGAGGTGATGACCACCGGATCGGAAAGCGGAATCAAGGTCTGGGACACCCGCAGTGGAAAGCGGCTGCGCACCCTGCCCAAGCCGAACCGTGGCAACCACGATGAGCACGTCCAGGAAATCAGCGGGCTCAACGCCGACGGCACGAAGCTTCTGACGGACACCGGTGCCCTGATGAGGATATCCGACGGCAAGACCCTGCCCGACGAACTCGGCCAGTGCGATTTATGCCTCTTCGCGTTCAGCCCGGACGCGTACCGGATCGCAGTGGCGACATACCGGGGAAAGGTGTCCATGTGGGACGGCACCCTGCAGACGCCGCTGGGCACACTGCCCGGCACCCTCTCCCGCACCACACCCGGCGAACCGGAGGAAGCAACTGCGATGGCATTCTCCCCAGACGGCACCACCCTCGCCCTCGCCGGGAACCAGGGCACCCTGCAACTGTGGGACATGGCCTCCCAGCAGCCCCTCGGCCCCGCCCTGCCCACCCCGGGCGACGCCCTCCTATCCCTGGCCTTCAGCCCAGACGGCGGCACACTGTACGCGGCAAGTGAACACGTGCCGTGGCAGAAGTACGACATCGATCCGGACCGAGCCGTCGACACCGTGTGTGCACGCGCCGGAGCGCCGCTGTCCCCAGCCGCTTGGAACCGGTTCCTCCCCGACGTCCCCTACAGGCAGTTGTGCCGAACCTGAGCGTACGCAGTCCCCCGAGCGCGCTACCACGTCCACGGCGCCCGACCTGAACCTGATCTCCACCGATGCGGACGTCTCCAAGGATCAGCGCCGCCAGCACATCGGCCGGCTCCCCCCCCACCCTCGGGGAGGTGAAATCGATGCCGGGTCAGTCTCCCTCGGCTTTGGCAGGTCAGGGTCAGACACAGGCTCTAAAGCCCAGAGGGGTGACGACGGAGAACCGCGGCGCAGTCCTACGTCGCCCGCCCTGTCCACCGAACGAGGCCCATGCCGTTGAACGAACCCGAGCTCGACAGGGCGGTTGCTCAACTCCGACTTTGGAATGCAGCTACAGCGACTCGGAGAAGGTGGGGACCGGCGCCGGAGGTGGGGCAAGGCGGTCCACGACGGTGGTGACGACAGGGTCATGCACACAAGCCGCTACCCGCAGGAGGTAGCCACGCTCGTCGGTAGGAAGGCCATTGGCGGCGTCCGTCGAGGCACGACTCGGTGTCGCCTCCCCACCGCGGTGTGCGTCCGAGGCACTCCGCAGGCGGCGGTCGTAACGTAGGGCGGCAGCGGTCTTGAGCGCCCTGAGGTGTTCGAGATCATCAGCGGTGGCGTCGTTGATCGTCCTGTACTCGGCTTCGACCTGGTCGTGGACTGCGCGGTGGGTCCAGGGGCGAAGCAGTCTGATGTTGTCGAGGATCTTGATCACGATGTGGGTGAGCGCGAACTGGCTGTTGAGCCAGCTCGGGGGCAGAGGGTCGGACTGCCCAGGAAGCGCCACGACCTCCCACAGGGGGATCAGCGCCTGGTGGTCGCGGCGGTCGGCAGCACGAGCGGTCAGCGCTGGCTTGGCCAGTCCGTAGCTGGCGACGAGAGCGCTGCCTCCGGCGAACACCCAGGCTGCCGCGGCAAGCCCGTCGAAACGGTGATCATCTTGGGAGGCTGCGATGACGGCGAGCGCTGTTCCCGCGACGTAGGCGAGGTCCAGGGCGACGGCGGCGGCAAAGAGTTTGAGGCTGTGCGCGAGGTCGGGTCGCTCGGGCAGGGCGATCACGCCGTCCGGTCCGCGGCACTGTCGTACCGTAGCGATGATCCCGACGACCAGTGCAGTGAGAAAGATCAGCTCAAAGGCAAGCACCCACGGCAGGTGTGCAAACGCTACTGCGAAGGTGAGCGGACGGGCTGGCCCGACCGGGCCGGCAGCCACGAACGAGATGATCATGGCGGCCACCGCGACCGTGTACATCGGGGCCCACGTGGCTATCGACCGTCGCAAAGCGTCGTGGGTCCGGCGCCGAGGATGCCACAGCATGGTCAACAGGTGGGCGTGCCCCATGCACAGCAATATGAAGACGCTGACCGGCAACGAGGCCAGGTTCGGCCAGCTGAGCGCCTCCCCCACCGCCCGGTACACCGCCGGTGCCGACAGCAGGTAGACGGCCGAGGCGAAAAGCAGGACCGATGCGGTGATCTTCAAAGGCAGGCCCGGCCTGCTGCGCGCGTTCACGGCCTTCCCGATGCCCGCGCCTGCGCACACGACCGCGACGAACAGGTTCACGCCGGTGAGCACGGCGTCGAGCATCAGATTCCGGTCCCCCGCTCCAGAGAGGAGATGATGGCGCCGGACCCGGTATCCGCGTTCAACGGCAGGAGCCCAAGCAGCTCCGTTCCGAAGGTCTCTGCCGCATCGAGATCCTCGTGTTCCCCCGCGCGCATGTGCACCCTGACACGTCGTTCTTGAACATCCAGCACGAGGCTGTCCGGCAGTGCCGGCAGCAGGCCGGCAAGCAGCTCTGGGGAGAGCAGCGAACGGTTTGGGTCGTCGCACGCCGTAGGACGGGGCGTCCGCAGGTGGCAGCGCTCAAGGAGCCGGACCAGCCGGCGCCGTAGACGTTGGGCGCGGCTCCCGCAGTCCTTGAGCAGGTGCCGCACCTCATGCCCGAGGACCTGCAGCCCCAACAGGGGTGTAGCCGCCGTGTCGATCAGGATGATGTCCGCTTGGTTCGTCTCGATGCACAGCCCGGACACATCATTGAGCAGGGGCTCGTACTGGACGATCAAGGGCTTGCCGCGCATACGGGCGACGGCCTCGACGAGGGATTGCAGTCCCTCGTGCGGTTTCAGGCGGCCTTGCCGCAGGAGACGTCTGGCGCTGGCGCGAGCCCATGCCACGGTGAGCTCGGCGCGCAGGGTCTGTATGAGTCCTCGTCGGCGCTTACTCATGATCGAAGGAGCGCTGTCTCGTCAGAATGGAGGTACTGAACGTCGCCACCCACGCTCCCTGGCCTCCCCTACCGCATGGTCTGTTTTGCGTGGTCACCGTGAGGCTATCAGCGACAGCAGTTCGTTGGTGGGGCGGCGGGGCAGACGATGTGTGATCAGGAAAGAAACCCTGGTCGGAAGGGCTTACATGGCTATTTCTGTGCGGTGCAGCGGGAGGGGAACCGGTCTGCCCGGCCCGTTTAACACCCAACCAATCGGTCTGTTTTGCTGGTCAGGCTCTCGACCGGGTGCAACTCCGTGAGGAGGATGCCGGCGGACGACCCCTGGATTGGTTGTCCGCCGGCACGCTTTACGGAACCCGCCGCTATGCGGCGAGCCGGTCAGCCAGTTGCACGGGCAGGCATGCCGCGCTCTGCGACGAAAGGGACGCCATCCGTGGCAGAGAGGCCCGGCTCTCCGGCGCGGTCACCTTCCGCTGGGTGAACAGCACCCGCAGGGCGATCTCGGCTCCCATTTGCGCGAGCTGCGCCCCCAGGCAGTAATGCGGTCCGTAGCTGAAGGACAGGTGGCGCATCTGCGCCGGCGGACGGTCGAGCCGGAAGACGTCCGGGTCGGGTGCGGTACGCGGGTCCCGGCCGATCGCCGTCAGGCAGAACAGGACCGCCTCGCCCCTGCGGACGGTCACTTCACCGATCGTCGCGTCGCGCAGGGCGAAGTAGAACATCAGCGTGCTCAGCGGGCTGTCGTAGCGCAGCGTCTCGCTGACCGCCGTGGCGTAAGTGGCGACGCCGGCGAGCAACAGGCCGAGTTCCGCGGGGTGGTCCAGCAAGGCCAACGCACTGTTGACGATGAGGTTCTGCGTCGTCTCCATACCGGCTATGAGCAGCAGGAACAGCACCTCGTGCAGCTCCTGGTGGCTCAGGCGGTCCTCGTCATCTCGAGCCCTGATCAGCGCGCTGGTGAGGTCGTCGCCCTGCTGGTGCCGCTTTCGCTCGATCAGTCCGGTGATCACTTCGTGAATCACCGCCTGGGCAGTGCCGGCCTGCTCCTCGGTGACGTGGCTGTCCAGGAGGGCGTCGCAAGCGTCCGCCAACCGCTCCCGGTCATGGGGGTCCTCGAGGCCGAAAAGCTCGCTGATGACGCGGATCGGCAGAGGGCGCGCGTAGTGCCGGCGCAGGTCCACCCTCTCGCCGGTGGGCTTCGACGCCGCAGACGCCCGGCCTGCCAGCATCCGAGGGCAGGGCCGCAAGGGTGTCCTTGCCGCGCTGCGCGACGCCGCTGTCCTGAAGACGATCTACGCCTACGGGACCCGACGCACGGAATCCTCCCGGGTGGACCTGGTCGACTTCAGACGCAACCGCAAGGCGCCACGGTTCGGCAACTTCGGAAGCGTGATGGTCCGCTTCGGCAAGGCGTCGGCGGGGGCCCCGTCCAAGCGCCGGACCGTGCTGACGGTCCCGGAGATGGACTGGGTGGTCGAAGTCCTCCAGGAATGGCTGACCGAGATACGCCCGCACTTCTCCCCGGGCCGGCACCCCGCGCTCTGGGTGACCGAGCGGGTGAGCCGCCTGTCCCCGAGGTCGATCAACGAGGCTTTTGTGAACGCCCGCGAGGCCGCAGGCTTGGACGAGGACCTGGACCTGCACTGTCTCAGGCACAGCTACATCACCCATCTGACCGAGTTCGGCTATCCCGCCAGGTTCGTTCAGGAGCAGGTCGGTCATTCCCACGCATCGACCACAGCGATCTACATGGGCGTCTCGAACGAGTACAGGAACAAGCTGCTGGAGGCCTCGATGAAGGCACGGCTGGGCGAGGACTGGGAGTGACGGCGTGATCCGGAAGATGGGGTATCAGTGGAAACTGCGGCAGCTGATGGCCGAGCGGGAGATGTTCCAGACCTCGGACCTGGTTCCGCTGCTGGCCGAACGCGGGGTGGCGTTGTCCCGCGAGCAGGTCTATCGGCTCGTCACCCAGCCCCCGCAGCGGCTGAGCATGGACACTCTCGTCGCGCTCTGCGACATCCTGGAGTGCACCCCTAATGACCTGATCAAGCCGGAAGCCGTCAACGCGCAAGTCCGCAAGGCCGCCGACGGGACGCCCGGTCCTGCTCCGGCAGCTCCGCGCCGGACCGTAGTGCGCCGGCCCGGCCAGTCGTGACGAGCGCCCCACAAATACGGCGGCGCGAGGTTACCGAAGTCCGGTCCTGGCTCATCGGCCGCCTCCAGGAGGTCGTCGGCCCGGCGCTCTCCGTGGAGGGCGCCGAGGCGATTCTCGTACAGGCCAAGGCATGGAGTCCGGCCGTCGCGCGAGAGATGACCGGCCACCTTGAAGAACGCCTTGATGCCCCGACGGCCCCTTCGCCGCACTGCCCGGCTGCGCTGCCGCGGCTGCTGCAGCAGCTCGATGCCCAGGGCTACGGCTTCGCCGTCACCCAACTCGCGTGTCCTCGATGCGGACGTACCGACAAGCCGCTGGTTCGTCCGATGCCCGAAGGCCGCTGCTGCGGATGGTGCGGAGCGCGCACCGAACTGCGCGCATGCGCCCGCTGCGGCATTGACGGCCACATCGTCACCCGCCGGGAAGAGGGACCAATCTGCCGCACCTGCTACCGCACGGACCCGGCACGGAAGACTGAGTGCGCGAGGTGTGGTCAGCGGCGCGAGCCTGCCGCCCGCCGCCAGGACGGGGCGGCCATTTGCAAGCCGTGTGCTCCCAAGCCGGAGCGCGAGTGCTCGCGCTGCGGCCGGCTGGCGCCTGCCGCGGTGACCGGCGACGAACCCATCTGTCATTCCTGCTACACGCTGCCGCTTCGGCTCTGTGGGGTCTGCGGAGAATCCCGGCCGATGGCCAAACGAGCCGTTGACGGGCAGCCGGGCACATGCCGGAGCTGCTACCGCTCCCCGCTCGGCGAGTGCAGCGCCTGCGGCCGTCAGCGTCCCGTCCGGCGCCGGAAGGGACCAGACGGCGCCCTGTACTGCGATGCCTGCCGTCCCCGATCCATAGCGACTTGCGTCGACTGCGGCAGGAGACGGCCGTTGAAGGCCACCTGGCCGGTCGGGGCCCTGTGCGACACCTGCTACCGGCGCCGCACCCGCGCCCCCGGGCCCTGCTCCGGCTGTGGCACTCTGCGGGTTCTGGTGGGCCGCTCCGAGATGGGACAAGATCTCTGCGGTCCGTGCTCAGGCACGGAGATCGACTACGTCTGTCGCCGTTGTGGCTTTCCCGGGAACATCTATGCCGACGGGTGCTGCGGTCGGTGCGTCGTCAGCGATCGAGTGCAGGACCTCCTCAGCAGCGAGGACGGCAGCGTGGTACCGCAGCTGCGCCCGCTCAAGGACAAGCTCACGGCCGCGAACCCCTGGGCGGTGGGCAACTGGCTCACCACCAGCAGAGGCGCCCGCCTCCTGGCCGATCTCGCCGCCCAGAAGGCGGAGATCACCCACGACGTCCTCGACGGACTGGAACAGGACGCCAGCACCCGCTACCTTCGCGAACTCCTCGTCACCACCGGCGTCCTGCCGCGGCGCGACGAGAACTTCGCCCGGCTTCGGCTCTGGCTCGACGCGGCCCTCGACAGCCTGCCGACCACGCGTGTGCGGGTCCTTCGTCCCTTCGCGGAGTGGTGCATCCTCCGCGATGCCCGACGCCGGTCCGAGCGCGGCAGGTACACCCCCGGTGCCGCCTCCGTCGACCGCATGGAGTTGCGCGCCGCCATGGACTTCACCGCCTGGCTGGAGACGGAAGACCTCGATCTCGGCTCGCTCACCCAAGGCGAACTCGATCTCTGGCTGACCTCCCACCCGACCCGGCGCATCGGGGCATTCATCCGGTGGAGCGTCGCCCGTCGCCTCACTGGGAAACTCACGGCCGTGCGCAAGCACAGCGGCCTGCCGACCCGGTTCCTCAGCAGCGAAGAACAGCACGGACAGCTGCGACGATGCCTCAACGACAGTGAACTGCCCCTCGAAGTCCGCATCGTCGGAGCCCTGACCAGGCTCTACGGGCTGCCCACCGCTCGCATCCTCCAGCTCACGACAGACCGGTTCCAGCGCGAAGATGACGGTGCTTCCCTCACCGTCGACCAGAACCCTGTTCTGCTGCCCCCCAGGCTGGCCCGGCTCATCGAGGAACAGGCCGCCCGCCCCGTCGGCCACGTCTCGATCCTCGAACAGCCAGGTGGAGACCACCCGAGGTATTTGCTGCCCGGACGCCCACCCAGCCGTCCGCGATCTGCTGACGGAATTCACTCGCTCATGCGCCGGCACGGTCTTCCGGGCCTCAGCGCACGCAACACGGCCATGATCGAAGCAGTCGCCGACCTTCCACCGATCGTCGCGAGCGACCTCTTCGGCATCCACCCCGACACTGCACACCGATGGACCCGCTTCGCGCAGGACAGCTGGGCGGACTACCTCGCCGCCTGTGCAGCCACAGAACAGTGAGTCACGAAGGCGGGGCTTGGGCTGTCCGCCTACTGGGAGCCGGAAGCAGACGCGGGATCGTCCGGTAGACGACCAGGTCGATCCCCTCGACGAGGGGTCCGGGTGATCAAAAGCGACTGCGGCAACAGCCAGTGCACGGGGCAGGGCGAAGGCCGGGCAAGGACGACGAGGGAGTTGCGGGTCGCGCCGGTGAACACGGTGGTCCGCCCGTCGGGGGCGTCGAGACGCAAGAGGCGTGTGGCGGCGAGATGCGTCGGTCCTCCAGCGCATGACGTCTTGCGCCTCTGACTTGACAGCGCCGGTCGCAATCTGTCCTGGCTTCCCGTGTCACTCACGATGCGGATTTGCTTTTTTGGGAAAAGTGTAGGCAATCGCTCCTTTGACACTTCGCGAGACACGCACACAGCCGGAAAGCAAGCGTCTTTGAGAAAAACCAGAATTCTGGAGGCACACAGGCGACGTACGCCTGTCAAGTGCGAAAACGCCACATGGCTGCCGTCCAGGAGGGCATCGGTTCAGGCGTCGCAGTGGTGCTAGAGTTCCGATTCGTATCGCGCTGGCCGACCCTCTCAACTAGTGTGCGATGCACGGCGTTGACGCCCTCCCAGCCCCATTCCTTTCAGTCTCGGGCCTATTCGGAAAACAATTTCAAGGAAATTGAACTCCTTGTTTTATTCTCGATGCCCGGGCTCCTCATTTCTTTTCCTGGAGTTGTATTCATGTCCACTGCGGGTACGTCTGTCGCCGATTCCATGCCCCGGGGGGCGCCCTCGGGGGGACGTCACCTGGGCCTGGCGCTGATCGTGATCGCCTCGGCGCAGTTGATGCTGATCCTGGACGGCACGATCACGAACATCGCGCTTCCGAGCATCCAGACGGACCTGGGTGTGTCCGATGCGAATCTCGCGTGGATCGTGAATGCCTACGCGCTGGCCTTCGGCGGGCTGCTGCTGCTCGGCGGGCGGGCCGGTGACCTGTTCGGGCGCCGGCGGATGTTCCAGGCGGGCATCGCACTCTTCACGCTCGCTTCCCTGCTGGGGGGTCTGGCCCCGAACGAGGAACTGCTGATCGGTGCGCGGGTGCTGCAGGGCATCGGTGCGGCACTGACCGCCCCCAGCGCGCTGGCGTTGATCACGACGACGTTCCCGGAGGGCAAGCCGCGCAATACCGCGATGGGCGTGTACGCGGCGATGGCCGGCATCGGCTCGACGGTTGGTCTCCTGCTGGGCGGGATCCTGACCGAGGCACTGGACTGGCGGTGGGTGTTCTTCGTCAACATCCCCATCGGCATCGCCATCCTGGCCGGGACCCGCATCCTCGTGGAGGCCGAACGGCACGCCGGGCGGCTGGACGTTCCCGGTGCGGTCACCGGCACGGGCGGTCTACTCGCCCTGGTCTACGCCATCACTCGCGGCGGTGAGCATGGCTGGGACAACAGCCTCACCCTCGCCTCGTTCGCCGTCTCCGCGGTGCTGCTCAGCGTGTTCCTGCTCATCCAGAGCCGAAGCGATGACCCGATGCTGCCGCTGAACCTGTTCCGGGACCGTAACCGGTCGGGGTCCTACGCCACGATGCTGTTCATCGGCGCGGGCATGATCGCCACGTTCTACTTCCTGACGCTGTACATGCAGCTGGTCCTGGGCTACGGAGCGGTCAGCACCGGCTTCGCCTACCTCCCTTTCAGTGTGGGCATGGGTGTTGCGGCCGCGGGCAGTTCCAAGCTGATCGCCCGGTTCGCTCCCCGCCTGATCGCCGGTCCCGGACTGGTGGTCGCCGCGGCGGGCATGTTCTGGTTCGCCACCCTTGAGCCCGACTCCTCCTACGCCGGGCACCTCATGCCGGCCATGTTCCTGACCGCTCTGGGGTTGGGGATGTGTTTCGTCCCGATGACGCTGGGAGCGGTCAGCGGTGTACAGGACCAGGAGACGGGCATCACCGCGGCGCTGTTGAACACCGCGCAGCAGGTCGGCGCCGCGCTGGGCCTGGCCGTCCTGGCGACGATCTCCACGTCCTTCGCCGACGACAAGCTGCCCGACGCCGCGCAGTCCCTGTACCGGGGTCTGGGCACCAAGGACGCCGCCTTGATCGACAAGGCCAGTTCAGCGCTGACGCACGGCTACACCATGGCCTTCGTCGCCGCCGGGGTCATGTTCCTGGCCGCCCTGCTCATCACAGTGATCGCCGTCAATGCCCGCAGGCAGGACAACACCGAGGCCACCGCCCTCGTCCACATGGGCTAACGGCCGCCCCCGGCCGGCTCTCGTGCCCGGCGCGCACCAGCGCGTCGGGCCACAGCCACACCACGAATTGCCACCGCACCTGCCGCCGTCCTGCGCCGGCGGTGCCACCTGCACGTCACTGCACGCCAATGGGGTGAGGAAGGACGAAGGCATGAACGACACCGGTGCAAAGGCAACACGGTCAAAGGCCCGTACCGGCAGGCCGCCGCAGACACCGCCCGCGGGGACGGCCGGCACGCCGCGCGGCCGCTGGCTCTTCCTCACCGGGGCGGCCGTCTTCCTGGCCGGGCTCCTTGGCTACGGAGTCTTCGAGGACCGGCAGCAGCATCAGGCCGAACAGGAACGCAGAGCGGCCGGGGCAAAGAAGCACGTACGCGGCGAGCAGACCTGGGACGCCGAAGAACTCACCTACCGGCACGTCAAGGGGAAGGTCGCCTACCGGGTGAACCCGCCGGTCGGCGGCGATCACAGTGCGCTGTGGATGAACTGCGACGGCGACGTCTACACCGAGGCCATCCGCAAGGAGAACGCTGTCCACTCCCTGGAGCACGGCGCCGTCTGGATCACCTACAACGCCCAGGCCGACGCCGCCTCGGTGCGAGCCCTGGCAGGCAAGGTCGCCTCCATGCCGTACACGCTGATGAGCCCGGTCAGCACACAGCCCGGCAGGATCATGCTGACCGCCTGGGGCCACCAGCTGAGCCTCGACACCGCCCATGACCCGCGGATCGCGGAGTTCCTCACCACCTATGTCCAGGGCCCGCAGACACCTGAGCCGGGGGCGCCCTGCACCGGTGGGAGGGCCACGCCGTAACCGATAGCTGAGCCGGGTCGGGCGAGGCGTCAGTCCTTGTCCGACGCAGTGCCTGTGCGGTGTTGGCTCGGGCTGATGCCCCGCGCCTTCTTGAACGCGGTGCTCAGGGAGAAGGCGCTGGAGAAGCCCACGCGCGCGGCGACCGTACCGATCGTCGTCTCGGGCTCGCGCAGCAGGTCGGCCGCCAGGGCGAGCCGCTGCTCGCGCAGGTAGGTCATGGGAGGTTGTCCGACCAGTTCGGTGAACATCCGAGCCAGGGCCGCACGGGAGACGCCCGTCGCGGCGGCCAGAGAGGTGACTGTCCACGGGTGGGCGAGGTCGGTGTGCAGCAGCCGCAGGGCCGATCCGATCACCGGGTCGCTGTGGGCGCGGTACCAGGCGGGAAGCGGGGCGCCGGGGCGGGTGAACCAGGCGCGCAGTGCGGTGATCAGCATCAAATCGAGCATCCGGTCCAAGAGCACCTGCCGGCCGGGAGCCAGACAGAACATGTCCTCGAAGGCTTCTGGGTTCACTGGGCAGGTGCCCTGGTGCGAGGGGACGACGGCGAGCGGGGGCAGAGCTGCGAGCAGACGGCCGGGGGTGACACTCGGCAGGGTGTAGAGACCGTTCAGCAGGACAGTGCCGCCCGTGTTGGTGACACGCGCAGGGCCCAAGTCGTGGGTGAGGTGCTCGGTGCCGTCGGGCACGGTGCAGCGTCCGCCGGGGCGGATGGTCACGTCCGGGGCGGCGGACGGGTCGCCCGCGATCGTGTACGGGGTGCCGCCGCTGAGTACCGCGACGTCGCCCGGGTCGAGACGGACCGGCTCCTCGTTTTCAAGGACAACCCAGGCAGGTCCGGTCATGGGCACGGCCAGGGCGAGCGGGGAGCCGTCCTCGAAACGGACCGCCCAGGTACCGGACAGGGCGGAGCGGTTGAAGACCGCGCCGGTGGTCCGCACGCCATCGAGCAGGTCCGTCAGCGGATCCGTACCGGCCGGCGTCAGGGCGTCCATGCTGGTCAGCGTAGACGAACGCGTATGTATGTGAGCGGGCCCGCCATGGCTCGGAGCGCAGTCGTCCGCTTGGCTTGGCAGACATGAGCAACGAGACGATTCTGGTGACCGGCGCCACCGGCAAGACCGGCCGCCGCGTGATGCAGCAGCTGACGGACCGCGGAGTTGCAGCGCGGGCGGCATCCCGCTCCGGCGAGGTGCGCTTCGACTGGGCGGATCGCACCAGCTGGGAGTCGGCCCTGCACGGGGTGGACGGGATGTACCTGGTCGCCCCTGATCTCGGCAGCCCGCAGGCGGCAGACGACATCACCGCCTTCGCCCGTCAGGCCGCCGCGACCGGGGTGCGGCGTGCGGTGCTGGTCTCCTTCCCCGACACCGGTGCTCCGGGTCTGGAGCACGCTGTGGCGGCCGAGCAGTCGCTGGGCGAGGCGGGCCTGGAGAGCACGGTGCTCCGGCTGCGGTGGTTCTCCCAGAACTTCAGCGAGGACTTCCTGCACGACGCCGTCCTGTCCGGTGATGTGCGGCTGCCGGCCGGGGCAGGCACGGAGGCGTTCGTCGACGCCGAGGACATCGCCGCCGTCGCCGCAATCACCCTGACCGAGACCGGGCACGCCGGAGAGACCTACGAACTGAGCGGCCCGCAGGCGATGTCATTCGCCGACGCCGTCGCACATATCGCCGACGCCACCGGCCGCGACATCCGCTACACCCCGCTGACGCCCGAGGAGTACGCCGCTGAGCAGCGCGCGCACGGCGTGCCCGAGCAATGGGTGCAGCTGACTGTCGACCTATACGCCCAGGTCCGCGCCGGCGCTCTCGCCTCGGTCACCGATGACGTGGCGAAGGTGCTGGGCCGCCCGCCCCGCACTTTCGCCCAGTACGCTCGATCGGCCGCCGCACAGGGCGCCTGGAACGCCTGATACACCACAGGGGTTACTGCCGTCCCGCTGCCCTACGCGGTCAAAGATCAAGCTGTGCCCGCCGCGGAATAGCGCAAGGTTGAAACACTGCCTCTTCGCCAGTAAGGCGAGTCCGGTAGAGCGGAACCGGAGTCGACACTGAAGGCTGCCGAGTGACCGTGCCCTTCCCGACCGGTTCGGCAGTACGCAGCGTGGAAGGCACCCGTGCATGACGTGGCCCTTGCCCGAGCCGATGCTCACCGGGGCCGTCGACAGCACCGCCCTGGTGACGCGCGTGAAGCGGCGGTGCGGCCTCGTTGAACTGAGTGACTCCAAAGAGCGCCACGACTCCATCCGCTTCGAGTGGCGCGTCACGCCCTGGCCGGACTCGCTGATGGCGCCCCCACCGGGAACTCCGCTGGTCCCGAACCGCGCACCGGGTGTGGCCGAGGATGCGCTGCCACCGGAGTATCAGCGCATCCTTGTCGCCGTGCGGCACTCCGCAGGCCCGGTGACGACCGGCCGCCCGTCGCCACGGCGGGCGGCACCGATCACGGCGGCCCGGCTCTCTTCATGCCAGGGACGACGCTGTGTGCCCGGCAAGGAGGACGATGAGGAGGGCGGAGGCGGCGAAAGCGGCGCCGAACCGCTACTGGGAGTGTGCGTGTCGCCCCTCGCACAGCCCTGCCTGGACGACGGCTTTCATGTCGTCGTCCTGCGCGTCCGTTCCACCCGGGTCGACGTTCGTCATGACCGTCGCCTGCCTGCCGTCGGCTGTGGCGCCGCCCGCGGTCTGATAGCCGAAGATGTCGCCGCCGTGGCCCCAGTAAAGGCCGCCGCAGGGCAGCGCCCGGCTCTCCAGGCCCAGGCCGTACTCCCGGCCGTCGTCACTGCCGGTCGACCGGGTCTTCATCATCGCCCTGAGCTGGGCCGGGCGCAGCAGCTTGCCGCGAACGAGGGCGCCCAGGAAGCGGTTGAGGTCGGCAATGCTGGAGATCATCTCGCCGGACGCGCCCGCGACGGAGGGGTTGAATGCGGTGATGTCCACGAGCGGCGCGTCCTCGGCTGGGCGTACGTACCCGCGCGGGTGCGGTCCGGGGATCGACGTGGCATCGCCTGGCACGGACGTATCGTGCAGGCCGAGAGGCTCGATGATGCGCCGACGGATCTCTTCGCCATACGAGTGTCCGGTCACCTTCTCGATGAGCATGCCCGCCAGCAGGTAGTTGGTGTTGGAGTAGTGCCACTCGGAGCCGGGCTTCGCACCGGGCTTGTCAAAGGTCGGCGGGTGGGCGAGCGCGAGGTTCACCAGGTCGCGGGTGTCGTGGTGGGCCAGCGGGTCCTTGAGGATGTCCTGTGGGTTGAGGTAGTCGAGGTAGTCGGGCAGGCCGCTGGTGTGCTGGAGGAGCATACGGACCGTGGTCACCCGGCCGTCGTTTCCGTGGCCGCGGACGACGCCGGGCAGGTAGCGCTCCACCGGGGCGTCGAGATCGACGCGGTGCTCTCCCACCAGCTGGAGCACGACCGTGGCCACGAAGGGCTTGGTCATGCTGCCGATCCGGAACCTGCTGTCGCCGCGTACCGGCGCCTGGCTGTCCACGTCCGCGACGCCGCTGGTCAGCACCGTGCTGCCGCGTCTGTCCCGCGTCGCGGCGAGTGCTCCGGGCGCACCGTCAGCGGTGGTCAACCGGTGCATGAGCGCGCGCAGATGAGTGTCCTCGGCAGTGTGGGTGGATGGTGCGGTGGTGATTTTTGCCGCGGTCGCCGCGGTGGCGGCGTTACTCGGAAGGCTGCTTCCCATCACACCGACTGCCACGGCCAGCGTGAGTGCCCCACCCAGTGCACGCTTGTGCTTGATCACGTGTCCATCCTCCGTCGTCGTGGCAAGACCGCTGCGACGGAGCACTCTTCACACCCCGCCCTCTCGTCGCCAGTTCACGATGCCCGAGCGGTGCCGGCCGATGCGATGGGGAGATCATCCGGAACGGCAGTGGGGATAACCCCCGGTAAGGATCGATGACTGAGCCTGCGTCACCTTGAAATGTCTGGTCAGGGGGCTGGCGTGGCGATGCGCGGGGGTGTTGGTCGCCCACGCCCTGCTTGGCTCCGTGTGGGCCGCCGCCGACAGCCTGGATCAAGTCATCCAGCAGACCGCCCAGTTCCTCGACCACCTCAGGGCTGCCGGGCTACTGACCTCCGTCGACGGCCCGGGACACACAGACGGCCGGCTGCGCAGTGCCGACAGTGCGCTGCATCGGGCACGTGAGGCGTTCACGCTGCTCCCCACCGCGCTGCGTGACGCCCGCGTCGCCACCAGCGGACTCGACACCACCACGCCTGAGAACGGCAGATGGACACTCCCCACCGCATCCGGCTCCATGCCCTCCATGGTGAGTCCGATGCCCACGGACCCGGCCGAAACAGGGAAGCGGGACAGCTTCTGATCTCTAAGCTAAGAGCGCGGTCCCCAGCGACGCTCTAAGCCTGGCCTCAGGTTGATCGGGGACAATGAGCGGAAAAAGCATCGACTGGACGGGGGCGGGCTGGCGTGCGGATCATGATCGCGGATGATGAGGTGGCCATCCGTGAGTCGCTGGAGCGGGTGCTCCAGGTCGAGGGTTACGACACCAGCACCGTCGCCAACGGTCTCGCCGTGCTCGACGGGGTCGGTGGGGCCGGCGGTGACACGCTGGATCTGCTGATCCTCGACGTGATGATGCCCCGCCTCGGCGGGTTGGAGACCTGCCGGCGATTGCGGGCCGCGGGTCGGGATCTGCCGGTGCTGATGCTGACCGCCCGTGACCAGGTCTCCGACCGGGTCACGGGGCTGGACGCGGGCGCCGACGACTACCTGCCCAAGCCGTTCGCCACCGAGGAGTTGCTGGCACGGGTGCGGGCCCTGCTGCGCCGGCGCACGCCGACCGACGGGGAGTCGCAGATCCTGTCGTTCGCCGACGTCCGGCTCGATCCCGACAGGTTCGAGGCCTGGCGGGGCGTGCGGCCGCTACGCCTGACCCGGACCGAGTTCTCCCTCCTGCAAGTCCTGATGCGCAACGCGACCCGGGTCTTGACCCGCGACGCGCTGTTCGAGGCGATCTGGGGCTTCGACATGAGCGCCACCGCCAACAACCTCCAGGTATATGTGAGCTACCTGCGCCGCAAGATGGAGGCCGAGGGTGAGCCGCGATTGATCTACACGCTGCGCGGCCTGGGATACACGTTGCGGGAGACTCCTCCGTGAGCGGGCCCGCCGGCCGGGAAACGCGCCGGCTGACCCGATGGTGGCGCCGGCGGTCCCTGCGGACCAGGCTGACGGTGATCGCGGCGACGGCCATCGCGGTCAGCGTGTTCGTGGCCTTCCAGGTGGCCAGCGAGCTGATGGACTGGGAGCTGCGGGACACCGCCGAGGATCAGCTACGCGCCGACTCCCGCGTCCTGGCGACGAACGCGGAGCGCGCCGGTCTGGCGCAGGTCGAGCTACCGCCGTATCCCGGATCGGGTCGGCTGGTGCGGGTCATCCTGCCCGACGGCTCGACCCGGACGCCGGCCGGCCAACCCGCGCTGCCCCCCGTCAGCGAGCACGCCGAGCGCGTCGCGCAGGGCGCGTCGGCCGACCTGATGGAGTCGAACGACAGCGAGGAGGGCTACCTCATCTACACGCTGCGGGCGGGCGACGGCGCGGTCCAGGTGGCCCGCCTCGCCGACGACAGCCCGATCAACCGGTTCGGGTTCGGCATGCTGCTGATCGGGTTGTTCTGCGTGGCCGGCGGCGCCCTTGTCGGGCGGACCGTGGCGCGGACCGGGCTGGCGCCGATCGACCGGCTGACCGCCGCCGCGGTACGTGTCGCGGACACCCGGGATCTCGACGCCGACATCCCGGACGAGGGCGGAGGGGAGATCCGGCGGCTGATCCGGTCGATCAACGACATGCTCGCCGCGCTGCGGGACTCCCGGCGGGCCCAGCGGCTGCTCGCCGAGGACGCCGCCCACGAGCTCAAGACCCCGCTCACCAGCCTGCGCCTCAACGCCGAGCTGCTGATCCGGCTCGATCGGCGCGGCACGCTGGACAGCGCACTGCCGGCGGAGAGCCGGACCCGGCTGCTCAACGATCTCGGCGCCCAGGTGGCCGAGTTGAGCACCCTGGTCGCCGAGCTGACCGACCTGGCGCGCGGTGACGTCAGCGACGAGAACACCGAGCTGCTCGACCTCGCCGACGTGGTGGTGGCCGCCGCGGCCCGGGCGCGTTCTCGTGTGCCCGACATCGAGGTGGCGCTCGACGTGACCTCCGTGTGGGTGAGCGGGCGTCCCGCTGCGCTCCAGCGGGCGGTGCTCAACCTCATCGACAACGCCGGCAAGTGGTCCCCCGCGGACCAGCCGGTTAAGGTCCGGCTCCGTGCCGAGGGCGCGTCGGCGGTGCTCGAGGTCGACGACGCCGGGCCGGGCATCGACGCCGCCGATGTACCGCGGGTGTTCGACCGGTTCTACCGTGCCGACAGCGCCCGGGCGTTGCCGGGATCCGGTCTGGGGCTGTCGATCGTGCAGCGGGTCGTCGACGCCCACGGCGGCCGGGCAACCGTCGCCCGCTCCGCACGCGGTGGCGCGCTGCTTCGGGTCGACCTTCCGGCCGCGGCCCCGCCCGACCCGATCGCGCCGCGCGCCGCCGGTGAGGACACCGCGGTGCGCTGACCCGCCCCGGCGGCGCGGCGCAGGACAAGGGACGGCGGGCGACCCTCGGGCATGGCCCCGCGCGGCTCACCGTCGGGGCAGGACACCGCGGTGCGCCGGCCCCAGCCCCGGCGCGTGGCGCAGGGCCAAAGGGCGGCGACCGTCGGGCCCATGAAAAGATCCGGGACGGGCCCTGCTCCCCGTCCCGGATCTCGTCCGTGCCGCCGCGCTCACCGTTGCAGCGCGGGCTCCTCGTCGTCGGCGAGCGGCTGTTGACCGTCCGGCAGCTCCGCCGCCGGCCGGGACAGTCGGCTCGGCCACCAGATCCGCCGGCCGATCAGCAGGGTGAGTGCGGGCACCAGGACCGACCGCACCAGCAGGGCGTCGAGCAGCACGCCGAAGGCGACCAGGAACCCGACCTCGATCAGCATCACCAGCGGAAGTGTGGCGAGGACCGCGAACGTGGCCGCCAGGACCAGGCCTGCCGAGGTGATGACGCCACCGGTAGCGGAGAGGGCTTTGAGCATGCCCTCTCTGGTGCCGAGGCGCACGCTCTCCTCCCGGGCCCGGCTGGCCAGGAAGATGTTGTAGTCGACGCCGAGCGCCACCAGGAACAGGAATGCCAGCAGCGGCACCGAATAGTCGACGCCCTTGAACCCGAGGATCGTGTCGAAGACGAACATGCTGCCGCCGAAGGCCGCCGCGAATGAGACGATCACGGTGGCCATCAGGACCAGCGGGGCCAGGATCGCGCGCAGCAGCAGCCCCAGGACGATCAGGACGACGGCGAGCACCAGCGGGATCACCAGCTTCTCGTCGCGGCTGGTGGTCACCTCGGTGTCGAGGTTCTCCGCGCTCGGCCCGCCGACGATCGCCTCCGCCCCGCTCACCGCGTGCACGGCGGTGCGCACCCGCTTGATCGTGTCGTACTCTGCGACGGTGTCCGGCGCGTCCGTCGGGAACACGGAGATGCTGGCCCAGCCACCGCTGGTCTGCTCCGGGATGGCCAGGGCCACACCGCGAGTGTCCTTGACGATGTCGAGCACCCGCTCCTGGTGCGCCGGCCGCGTGAAGATCGTCATCGGCTGGCCGCCGAGCTCCGGGAAGTGCTGGCGCAGAACCGTGAAGCCGGTGACCGACTCCGGCGCGGTCAGGAACTGGTCCTGCTCCCGCAGGTTGCCGGTGTTGCCCGCCAGCCCGATGGCGAGCACGCCGAGGACCCCGAGCGAGCCGAGCGCCGCCACCCACCGGCGGCGGCTGATGGCGGCGCCAAGCCGCCCCCACAGCCCCGGCTTCTGCTCCACGGCCGTGCTGAACCGCGGAATGGCCGGCCAGAAGATCCGCCTGCCGAGCACCACGAGCACCGCCGGGAACAGCGTCAGCATGGCCACCAGCGCGCACAGGATGCCGGCCGCGCCGATCGGGCCCAACCCGCTGGTGCTGTTCAGGTCCGCGACGAGCAGGCAGAGCAGGCCGGCGACCACGGTGGCCGCGGACGCGACGATGGCCGGCGCCGCGCTGCGCAGCGCATGGACCATCGCAACCCGAACGTTCTCATGGTGGTGCAGTGCCTCCCGATATCGAGCGATCAGTAACAGCGCATAGTCCGTGCCGACGCCGAACACCAGGATCGTCAGCAGCGCCGAGTTCTGGTCGTTGACCACGATGCCGAAGCCCTTGACGAGCAGGTAGACGGTCCCCATCGAGGTCAGTGCGGCCGCGCCAACGGCCACCAGCGGGATGATCCACAACACCGGGCTGCGGTAGGTGAGGATGAGCAGGAGCGTGACGACGACGATGGTGGTGAGGAGGACCTGCACGTCGATGCCGTCGAAGACGGCGTCCATGTCGCCGTCGATCGCGCCCGGGCCGGTCACGTCGAGTTCCAGGCCGGCGGGGCGGTCCTTCGCGGCGTCACGTAACGGGCCGACGATGTCCTCCGGTGCGCCGTAGGTCGTGCTCACCTCGAGGGTGAACATCATCGCCTTGCGGTCGGTGGAGGGGCTCGTCGGTGAGCCCTCGTCGTCCTCGCCGGCCGCCGCCCTCGCCTTCGGCGGGTACCGCTTGGCAAGGGTGTTGTAGTGGCGCTCGACCGTCGCGCGGTCGGCGTCGGTCATGCCGCCGGCGCGGTGGTACACGAAGACGAACTCGTTGTCGTCACCCTCGGGGAGACTGTCCTCCAGAACCGCCACCTTGGTGGACTCGGCACTGGCCGGCAGGGTGTCTACGGCGCTGTCGGTGGTGACCGAACTCAACTTTCCACTCAGCGGCACCATGAACACCGCCAGCACCAACCACAAGCCAATCACCAACCACGGCACCCAGCGGCCTGCCAACCAACCGGCCGGCGCTCGCCCGGACGGCGCTGCGTCGACTGCCATCACTAGCCTCCTACACACGGGTTACATCGCTCATCTGACGCCAACTTCCTAACGAGCGAACCTGAGACCACCGTTAGAGCCTGTGAAGTAACCGGCGCCCAGTGCATGTGATAACCGGCGCCCAGTGCAGATGGTGATGTTGATCAACGATGTCCTGTGAGTAGGTCTCCTGGGCCAACTGCGACAGCTGGAACCCCGTCGACCCCCGCCGCGTCCTCGCCTCGATGACGGCCACCGCCTACGCGGAGTGGGAGCAGGAGTACGCGGCCCAGGCCAAGCCCCGCGCCGACATCATGGCCGCTGAGGTGACCGCCTCCGCCGAGGCCCGCAAGGCCACCGAGGCGATGATCGAGTCCATCGGGCAGGCGTGGCTGGCCGAGCAGATCCTGCTCTGGCAGAAGTACTGGGCCGCCGAGCCCAAGGACAACATCCACCGGCCCAAGGCCGCCGTCTTCACCCAGGCCAAGACCGATCTGACCAACGCACAGAAGCGGGCCGCCGACCAGCTCGTCCTGGCCAACAAGGCGGTGGCCGCTGCCAAGACGGCGTCCAGCACGGCCGACACCGCGCAGAACAGCGCGTACGCCATTGCGGACGCTGCCAAGACGCCCCGAGGGCGGGGGCTGTTGCACGCGCAGCAGTCGGTGCAGGTCGCTAAGGCCTCGTACGCCGTTGCCCAGGCGGCGGCGAAGGCCACCACCAAGGTTCCGGCGGTCGCCAAGGCGATCTAGCGGGTCGGCAACGGCATCCACTCCTACTGGCAGGGCCTGGACAGGGCCAAGGACCCCCTGGACCGGCTCCGTACGGTCGCGGACCGGGTCAAGAAGGGTGAGAGCGCCGTCGCGTGCCTCTTGCCGATCGCCCAAGGCGCCGCCACCCCACGGGCCACGTTCCACGGTGCCTCCGAAAGGCCGTCCCCGCTGCCGTCTCCGCCGACAAGCCGAAGATCTGCGTGACCTCGGCGCTCGGCAAGAACAGCAGGCTCGCCAAGCTCGCCGAGGAGTCCACCAAGAACCAGGCCGTCCAGCGTGAGATGAACGCTCTGATCAACAAGCTGATGGACGGCAACGACCAGCCGGGGAAAGGCTCCTCCGGGCTGTCAGGCGGCATCCGGTACCTTCGGGGCCACGAGCGCGCACGTCTGTTCTTCCGTCTGGTCGACGGCGGCTGGGAGATCGTCGGAAAGTCCGACAAAGAAGCACGAGTCGAAGGTCATCGCGGAGTTGATGAAGATTTATGGCTCATGATCCTCTGGTTGTCGTAGAGACGGCCGACTTCTCCGTCACATTCATACTCGCTCTGGAGGATGACGCCGAAACGGTCGAGGATATCGACGCGATCATCCGCGCCCCCGGGGGGCAAGAGTTGGACCGTCACCCTCATGACCCCCCGGAAGATCGTCGAGGTGATGGACCGCTGCTCCACCACCGGCGGGTACGCCGGCGGTCTGTACGTCCACATCCCCGACCTCATGATCGTCCGTGAAGGCGGCCTGGACGCCATGACCAGAGCCCTGGCCGACCTCTTCGGCAAGTACGGCATGGACACGGACGTCCTACCGAGCTTCTACGACGAAGAGGACTAGGGCGACGGACCATAGGCGCCCACCTACCGAGCCCCGGCGGAAGGTTCCCTTTCTCCGCCGGGGCTCCGGCACATCCGGCCGCTTAACAGGTCCCCAACCAGGGCGTGATCCGGCTGCAGACGCGCAGTGCTGTAGCCGGCCGACCTGGGCCCGCGCTCCGTATCCCCTCGCCGGCTTCTGCGTTCAGCACACGTCCTCGGGCACGATCCTCCAGCCTGGGCCTCCGGCGCCTCCGCCTGGATCCGGCAGCGCCGCGTCACCTACGCCAGCAACCTCGACGACCCACGCCACCTCGAAGCCGTCAGCGCCCGCTCCAACCGGAAGGACGACCAGGACCCGGCCACCTGGCTCGTGCCCGAGAACCCGCCGAACGCTGCCACTACCTCGCCAACTGCACGGCTGTGAAACTCCAGTGGGGTCTGACCGTGGACCCGGTCGAGCAGGACACGCTGGCCCTCGGCGCCGCCGAGTGCCCCGGCACCGACATCACCATCAACCCCGTCCCCTGACCCCAGTCGGCCGGGGGTTCCCGCACTGACGGATCGCGGGACCCCCCGGCGAGGGCCAGGCCCGCCAGCTCACCGATCGCCCAGTGGGGTGAACCCCCGACGCAACATGCCGTCCCTGCCCACGGCGGCCAGTACTTGTCGCAGTTCCCTCGCCGGCCGGCCGGGGTCGGCCCCCAGTCGCCGTGCGAGCTCCGGGACCAACATCTCCTGCCAGCCCAGTTGCTTCTCGAAGTGCCGGGCGCGCAGTGACGGCGTGTCCACCACTCAGTGGGCCATCACGGGCTCGCCCTCGGACGGCTCCAGAGCCCGATTCGGAATCAGGAACGCCGCGATCACCGCACCGACCACGAAGAACCCGGAGCCCCACGCCAGGGTGGCCGTGTAGCCCTCGACCCCGGCCTGCGCCGCGGCCAGCGCGCTGGGCTTGTGCGAAGACAGGTAGTCGGCCGCGGCCGACGAGGCAACGGTGGTCAGTAGCGCCGTACTGATCGAACCGCCCACCTGCTGACCGGTGTTGATCAGCGCCGAGGCGACGCCCGCGTCCTCGTGGTGCAGGCCTGAGGTCGCCCCCTGGAACGCGGTGGTCATCACCGCGCCGAGGCCGAGGCCCAGCAGGATCAGGCCGGGCATGATGTGGGTGGCGTAGGTGCTGTCCAGCTCGAGCCGGCTCAGCAGGGCCATACCGGCTGCGGCGACCAGGAAGCCGGCGCTGACGACGATCTTCGGGCCGACCCTGGGCAGCACCAGCGAAGGCATCGTGGTCGACGAAGCGACGACGGCCGCGACCATCGGCAGGTACGCCAGACCGGTCTTGATCGGCGAGTAGCCGAGGCCGGCCGCGAAGTAGTAGGTCAGGAACAGGAAGATCGAGAACATCCCCATGCCGATGACGAACACCGCGGTGAACGAACCACCGCGGGTCCGGTCCAGCACGACTCGCAGCGGCAGCAGCGGATGCGCGACCCTGGTCTCCAGCCAGACGAACACCGCGAGCAGCACCGCGCCGACGATCATGGAGCCGAGGGCGACCGGGTCGGTCCAGCTGGTGGACTCGACGTGCGCGAACCCGTAGACGACGGCGAACAGCGCGGCGCTCACCACGACGATGCCCGGAGTATCGAGTTTGGGCTTCTTGGTGATCACGGGCTTGGCCAGCAGCAGCAATGCACCGATCAGGGCGGGGGCCGCGAAGGCGACGTTCACGTACAACACCCACCGCCACGACGCCCATTCGGTGAGCATGCCGCCGACCAGCAGCCCGATCGCGCCGCCCGCACCACCCAACGCACTGAAGACACCGAAGGCCTTCGCCCTTTCAGACGGTTCGGTGAAGGTCACGCTGAGCAGGGAGAGTGCCGCGGGCGCGAGCAGCGCGGCGAAGAGGCCTTGGGCCACGCGTGCCGCGACGAGGATCTCGAAGCTGGAGGCCGCGCCGCCGACGACGGACGCGGCCCCGAAACCTGCCAAGCCGATCACGAAGAGGGTACGTCGGCCCAACAGGTCACCGAGCCGGCCGCCGAGCAGCAGCAGGCTGCCGAACGCCAGCGCGTAACCCGTGATGACCCACTGCCGACTGCCGTCACTGAAGCCGAGGTCCTGCTGCGCCTCGGGCAGCGCGATGTTCACGACGGTCGCATCAAGCATGACCATGAGCTGTGCCGTGCCTATGACGACCAGCACCCACCAGCGCACGGCATGTGAGCCGCGAAGGCCCGAGTCTTTCTTTCCGGAGGCGGGCGCCCCGCGGTCGATGCTGATACTCATTGTTTCCCTTGCTTGCTGGGCATGATTGAAAACCGTCTGGAAACTGAGATCTCAGGGCTTCGAGATCATCGTGTGGCCGCTTCGGGGCTTCCCTCGGCGATCTCCTGGAGGGCCGCGTCGGTGTCCGCGATGGCCAGCGTCTTGTTGATTTCGGCGCCGGCCAGTGCACCGGCCGCTGCGGAGGCCCCGACCTGGGCGACCGGATCGGTGACGTTGCCGGCCACCCACACACCCGGCACCTCGGTGGTGCCGGCCGCACCGGAGGCGAAAGCGTGGCCCATGTTCGGCAGGTCCTGCACCGGCAGGTTCAGACCTTCCAGGCCCTGGGTGCGGGCCTGCATCTGCGGGCCGACCGCGAGGACGCGGCGGGCCACGACCTGGCCGTCGGCCAGGCGCACCCCGGCGAGGGCGCCGTCGGCGTCGTTGACGACCTCGGTGACCGGGGTGTCGATGATGCGGATGCCGCGGGCGGCGAAGCGGGCGCGGCTGTCCTCGTCCAGGTCAGTGCCGTGGGTGAAGTAGGTCAGGTCCTCGGTCAGCTGACGGAACAGAAACGCGTGGCCGACGGAGGCGGGGCCGGTGGCGAGGATACCGATGGGCTCGTCGCGCACCTCCCAGCCGTGGCAGTACGGGCAGTGCACCACACTGTGTCCCCAGTGCTCGGCGAGCCCGGGCACCTCCGGCAGCACGTCCGTGAGGCCGGTGGCCACCAGGATGCGGCGGGCGGTGATGCTGCGGCCGTCGGCCAGGGTGACGGTGAACCGCAGGTCCCCGTCCGCCGACGCGGCGGCAGGCTCGGCCGAGACCACCTCGCCGAACACGACGCGTCCGCCGTACTGGCGCACCTGCTCCCGGCCCCGTCGAAGGATCTCGGACGGCGGGGTGCCGTCCAGGGCGATGAGGCCGTGCACGGCCTCCGCGGGCGCGTTGCGCGGGGAGCCGCTGTCGATCACGACGACCGAGCGGCGGGAGCGGGCGAGGATCAGTGCACCGTTCAGCCCCGCGGCGCCCCCGCCGATCACCGCCGAGTCGACGGTCCCCTCGGCCAGTGCGTCGCTCGCGTACGGAGGAGTCGTCACAGCCATGACCTCCTGCCTTTCCTTGTCAGTCATGGTTCGGTCAGCCCTTCGAGTTCTGGGTGGTTGGAGGGGGTCAGCTGTTCAGAAAGCCCAGGAAGTGGTCGGCGACCGTCTTGGGCTGTTGTGGAGAGTCCGGCCCCGGTTTGCTCGGGATGTTCGTGATGTACAGATCCCGTACGGCGATCAAACTCGCCATAGCCAGGATCGCGAGGATCGGACCGGGCCTTGTCGGCCCGGAAGGCATCGAAACACCGGGCGGCGCGGAGGAGTTCAAAGGCATGGGTTGCCCTCGATCGCGCCAGGCGTGCACGCAGCCTGTCCGGTGAGCTCAGGAGGGTTGTGTACTGGACAGTCAGAAACCTAGGCGGTTCTGTACTGGATTGTCAAGTACGACAGGTGGGCCCTCGCTCACCACGACGATGCCCGGAATGTCGAGTTTGGGCTTCTGAGTGATCACGGGCTTGGCCAGCAGCAAGGCGCCGATCAGGGCGGGGCACGTCGTGGCGGTGGGTGATGTACGTGAACGCCGCCTGCGCGGGCCGAAGAAGGTGGATCCCGAGCTGAGGGCCCGAGCCGTCCGGCTGGTGCTGTAGCACCGTGCCGAGTACCCGACCAAATACCGCGGCGGTGCTGACAGTGTCCAAGCAGGTCGGTGTAGGCAGATGTCGTTGTGGCGCTGGGGCGTCCAGGCCGAGAATGACGGCGGCGAGGCGCCCGGGGTCACGATCGAGGAGAACGAGGAGATCCGCCGGCTGCGTTCGGAGAACCGTCGGCTACGCGAGGACGTGGCGATCCGGAAGACGGCCACAACTCTCTTCGTCGGGGAGCTCGACCCCCGCAACGGTTGATGGTCGCCGTCATCGACGAGCAGCGTTCACCTCACGGTTCTGACGGGAGTGCCGAACAGGTTCTGCGGCACAGATGAATCCTGATCCACCACTGACAGCTCTGGTCGGCCAGGCTCAGCGCAGCGTGTCCGCCCAGTCCGCCGGCACACGCCCCGCCGGTCCCGGCGTGGGCTGGTCGGCAGGGTGGGCGGCCGGGGGAGCCAGGGCCGGACCGGACTCGTAGAGCTCGGACGTCTCGAAGTTCCAAAACCAGGCCTCGCCCGGCTCGTAACTGCGGATCACCGGATGGCCGGTGTCCCGGAAGTGGCCGGTGGCGTGCTTGGCGGGTGAGTCGTCGCAGCAGCCGATGTGACCGCACTGGGCGCAGCGCCGCAGATTTAACCACCAGCCGCCGTCGGCGTCGCACTCGACGCATCCGGCACCGCTGGGCGGGCCGCTGGGGTCGATTCCGGTGTCCTTGGTCATGAGGGCTCCTGGACCGGGGCGGGGACGGTATCGGGCTCGGTGTCGGGGTCGGTGGCGGTGAGGGGAAGCAGCACCTGGAAGCGGGTGTCGCCGGGTACGGACTCGACTTTCAGGTCACCGTGGTGCTTGTTGACGACGATCCGCCAGGAGATGTCGAGCCCCAGCCCCGTGCCCTCGCCCACCGGCTTGGTGGTGAAGAACGGGTCGAAGATCCGGCCGCGGATCTCGGCCGGCACTCCCGGGCCCGTATCGCGGAACTCCACCAGCAGCCGGTCGTGCACCAGAGCGGTGCGTACGGTCAAGGTCCCTTCGCCGCCCGCGCCCTTGATGGCGGAGACCGCGTTGTCGATCAGGTTGGTCCACACCTGGTTCAGTTCGGCCGGGTAGGCCGGAATGCTCGGCACCGAACGGTCGTACTCCTTCACGACCTTGACCTGTGGACCGATCTTGCCCGACAGCATCAGCAGCGTGCTGTCGAGGAGTTCGTGCACGTCGGCGACCTGGTAGGGCGCGCGGTCCAGTTGCGAGTACTGCTTGGCGGCGTCGACGAGGTGCGAGATTCGGGTGGTGGAGTCCTCGATCTCGGACATCAACAGCTCGGCCTCGACCGTGTAGTTGAGGCACTCGAAGGCACTCTGCAGGATTGCCTGCTCGCCGACGGCCGCCGCGATCTGCTCCAGCCAGTCGACGTCGAGACCGCCCTGCACGAAGGTCGGCGCGATCTGCCAGCCGTTTGGGACACCGTGGTCGTCGAGCCAGTCGGCGAGTTCGTCCTCCCGGTCGGAGGCTTCGAGCGGGCTCAGTGCCGGCGCCTTGGAGACCCGCTCGGCCGTACGCTCCTGGAGGTCGACCAGGGCCTTCAGGGCGTCGCGGTGGTAGGGGCCCGAGGCGATGACGCCGAGCTTGTTGCGCATGTGCGCGACCCGGTCCCTGAGCGACGAGGTGGCCCGTGCGGCCGCCGCGGCGGGGTTGTTGAGCTCATGGGTGAGGCCTGCGGACAACGAGCCCAGCGCCAGCAGCCGTTCGCGCTGCCCGACGGCCCGCTGAAAGGTCTGCGAACCGAGGGTGAGCCCCTCCAGGAGATGGACCGCCATCGGAAACCACTCGTGGATGAAGTTCGCGAACGATTCGGCGGGCAGGACGAAGAACCGTGTCGGCTCCGATACCCGCACCGAGTTCATGTACCGCTGCGGTTTTCCGTCCCAGAGGTACGCCATCACGGCCCCCGCGTACACCCCTGGCTGGGACGTGCGGCTCACCTCGATGTCGTCGCTGCCCACCCGGCGCGACATGACGAGCGTGCCCTCGATCATCACGTAGAAGTCGGTCGCCGGGTCGCCTTCGGTGAACACCGGCCCGGGGTCGAACAGTTCGAGCCGTCCCTCGCTGCACAGCCTGTCGAGCTGCTCGGCGCTGAGCTTCTCGAAGAGGAACAGCGAGCTGATCTCCGCCGCGCTGCACGGCATCAGCCGCCCGCTCACGACTGCTCCAGATACCGGTGTACGAGCATCACGGCCATGGCTCCCTCTCCGACGGCGGACGCGACCCGCTTGGCGGACTCCGCGCGCGCGTCCCCGGCGACGAACACGCCGGGGATGTTGGTCTCCAGGTGGTACGGCGGCCGGTCCAGCTCCCAGTTGGCCGGTGGCCGCCCGTCGGCGGTCAGATCGGGCCCGGCGAGGATGAACCCGCGCTCGTCCCGCAGCACCGTGCCGTCCAGCCAGTCGGTCAGCGGGGCCGCGCCGATGAACACGAACACCCACTGCACGTCGACGAGTTCGGTCTGCCCGCTCGTCGTGTCGCGCAGGGTCAGCTGTTCCAGGTGGCCGTCGCCGTGCGCGGCCTCGACGACCGTGTGGGCCCGTACCGAGATGTTCGGCGACTCGGCGATCTGCTGGATCAGGTAGTGCGACATCGACGCGGTGAGGTCCGCTCCGCGCACCAGCAGGGTGACCGACTTGGCGCCCCTGGACAGGTACATGGCGGCTTGCCCGGCGGAGTTGGCGCCGCCGACGATGTACACGTCGTGGCCCTGGCAGGCGGCGGCCTCGGTGAGCGCGGACCCGTAGAACACCCCGCGGCCCGACAACTCGTCGGCACCCGGCGCCTCCAGCTGCCGGTAGGACACACCGGTCGCCAGGATGACGCTGTGCGCGGCGACCGCCGACCCGTCCGAGAACCGCACGGTGCGGGCCGCGCCGTTGACCTCCAGGCCCGCCACCTCACGGGCGGTGAGGATCTCGGCCCCGAACTTCGTCGCCTGCCGACGAGCCCGGTCGGTGAGCTGCCCGCCGGACACGCCGTCAGGGAAGCCCAGGTAGTTCTCGATCCGCGAGCTCTGCCCGGCCTGCCCGCCGGTCGCCGACCGCTCCACGAGCACCGTACGCAGGCCCTCCGAGGCCCCGTACACGGCCGCGCCGAGCCCGGCGGGGCCGCCGCCGATGACGACGAGGTCGTAGAAGTCGGCGGTCGGGGTCGTGGCGAGGCCCACGCGGGCGGCGAGGTCGGGCGCCTCTGGCTCGACCAGGGGATCGCCGTCTGGGGTGATCACCACCGGCAGCCGCTGCCCGTCCTGGCCCGCCGCAGCCAGCAACCGCTGCCCCTCGGGCTCGTCCGAGGAGTACCAGCGGTACGGCACCTGGTTGCGGGCCAGGAACTCCCGTACGGCCGACGAGCGGGCCGACCAGCGGTGTCCGATCACCTTGGTGGCGGGCACCGGCCGGAAGTCACTGCACCGCCACGCCTCCAGCAGGTCGTCGAGCACCGGGTAGAGCTTCTCCTCCGGCGGGTCCCACGGCTTGAGGAGGTAGTGGTCGAGGTCGACGACGTTGATCGCGTCGATCGCCGCGTTCGTGTCCGCGTACGCGGTCAGCAGCACGCGCCGGGCGCCTGGATACACGTCCAGCGCCTGTTCGAGGAACTCGATGCCGTTCATCTGGGGCATCCGGTAGTCGGCCAGGATCACCGCGACCAGATCACCGCGCAGCTTCAGCTCCCGCAGCGCCTCCAGCGCGGACTCGCCGGACTCCGCGCGCACGATACGGTACGACCCGCCGTAGCGCCGCCGCAGGTCACGGGCGACGGCCCGGGACACCCCGGGATCGTCGTCCACGGTCATGATGACGGTCCGCGCAGCGTCCGCGGTCTGTGCCATACCTCTCCCACCCCGAGTGATGTGATCCGCTACTCGGTCCATGCCGCGATCCTTTCCGCGATCGCCTCGGGGGCCTCGATGTGCAGGAAGTGACCGGCGTCGGGGAAGATCTCCAGCGCGTGCGGGGCGGCGAACCGATGTCGGTCGTCGACCTGCGGGGGGAGGATGCCGCCGTCGTCGGCACCGTGGAGCTGCAGCAGGGGCACCGTGATCGGCTGAGACAGGCGGCGCGTCACCCCCAGCATGCCGGGTCGCAGCATCTGCCGGTAGTACTTCAGAGGCGCGGGCATGCTCGCCCGCAGGTGCTCGTGCAGCTCCGCCTGGAGAGCTGGATCGAGCGAGAGGCTGGGCGACCACTGACGCCAGAGGTGGTCGATGAGGGCGAGATCGCGGGCGGTGGCCATCCAGCCGCTTCCCGGCAGTTGAAAGAGCCCCATGTACCAGCTCCGGCGTAGCTGAGCGGGGCGCGGCCTCAGGAACGTGAGTGGGTGGGGGATTGCGAGCGTGACCGCGCGTTCGATCCGCTCCGGCGCGGTGACGCAGGCATCGTAGGTGAGCAGGGCGCCCCAGTCGTGGCCGACCAACTCCACGGCTCGCCCCGGAGACCAGCGGTCGACCAGCGCGAGCACGTCGCTGGTGAGGGATGCGAAGTCGAACGGCCCCGCGGTCGGGGACGGCGCGTAACCGCGAAGCCAGGGTGCGACGACGTGACGTCCGCGGCGGCCGAGCTCGGCGAGGAAGGGCTTCGCGGTCGGCGGATGGTCCGGGAAGCCGTGCAGGACGAGCGTCGGTTGACCATCGGGATCACCACCCTGCAGCGCGTGAAGGGTGCCGCGTGGCAGGTCGAAGGTGACGTGTTCGAACTCCATGTGCGTCAGCCTTTTCCAAGCGCGGTCGGACGACAGATGCTGATGCCGGCTTCGGTGTCTCTGGTTTTGGACATGTGCGTCTCCTCGGGCGCCGGGTGTACTGCGGGGTCAGCCGGCCAGTCGGTTGAGCTTGCGGACTTGTCTGTCGAAGGCGCGCGAGGGCACGATCCGGCGCAGGGCGCTGACGCGCTTGGCCATCGGGCCGGCGGTGTACCGGAGCTTGGGCTTGGAATCGGTGGCGGCCGCGACGATCACCTTCGCGACAACGTCCGGGTGGTCGGCGTTGCGCACGGCCGTGGCCAGCACGTCTCGGGAGACCTCCCGCTGTGCGGCGTAGATCGGCAGGGGCGAGTCGGGTGCCATGCTGCTCGCCTCGAAACTCGTGCTTGTGTAGGCCGGCTCGACCAGCACCCGGACGCCGTGCTCACGAAGCTCGTGGTCGACGGACTCGGAGTAGCCCTCGACCGCATGCTTGGTGGCGGCGTAGACGGCCATGAAGGGGGCTGGGATCAGACCGAGTACCGAGGAGACGTTGACCACGCGGCCACTTGCCTGGGCGCGCATGTGGGGCATCACTGCGTTTGTCATCCGAATCAGGCCGAAGACGTTGATGTCGAAGACCTCCTTGGCCTGGTCGATCGAGCTCTCCTCTCCGGCGCCGACCGCGCCCACGCCTGCGTTGTTGACCAGGACGTCGATCCGGCCGAACCGATCGAGCACCTCCCCGACCAGCGAGCGGACCGACTCGTCGCTGGCCACGTCGAGATCGAGGAACGTCACCCCGGCGAGCGGCTCGGCGTTCGCCGCGTTGCGGCTCGTGCCGACCACCGCGAAGCCGGCACCCACGAGAGCGAGCGCTGCCGCCCGCCCGATCCCGGAGGAGGCGCCCGGCACGAGGGCCACTGGGGAAGCTGTCTGCATGGTGGTTCCTTCGGTTGTGGCCATGACCGACACGGTCCGCACTGGTCCTGCAAGCCCGGACCAAGCCGGTCCGGCAAGCCCAGGAAGGTTGTGTACTGAATAGTCGGAAACCTAGGCGGTTCTGTACTGAGTTGTCAAGAAGGGCGGGTCGGCTTTACCTTCTGTGTATGGCGAGACCACGAAGCTTCGACCCCGACCACGTCCTCCATGCCGCCGAGCGGCAGTTCCGCACCTCGGGCTACAACGGCACGAGCGTCGACGACATCAGCGCCGCCACCGGTCTGGGCCGCGGCAGCCTCTATGCCGCGTTCGACGGCAAGCACGGCGTGCTGCTGCAGGCGATGGCCGACTACTTCGCCCGGCTGGGGCACTTTGCGCCGAAGGCGCTCGCCGGACCGGACGAGGGCGCCCTGGAACGACTGCACGCGTACTTGCTCCGCGCCGTCCACGGAGTGCCACTCGCCGCCGACGTACCCCCCGCCCCTGACCGGGCGGCGTCGGCCTGCTTCGCCGCCAAGATGGCCCTGGAGATCGGCGCCTCCGACCCCGAGGTGGAACGCCTGGCCAAAGACTGCTTCTCCGCGGTCGCGACGGCCGTGGCCGAGTGTGTGCGAGCGGCGCAGCGCAACGGGGACATCGACCCCGACGCGGACCCCGACGACCTTGCGTACCTTCTGCTGACCGTCATCCGCGGAATCGATGTCGTAGGCGCGGCCGGCCACAGTCCCGCCCGCCTGACCTCGATTGCGGAGAGCGCGTTCGCCTTGCTGCCTCGCCCGCGCCACCGCTGACAACGGCACGGCCGGCCTCGTTGCACAGGCATCTGATGCGGTCGGCCCACTTCGCCGCCGCGCAGGCACGGCCCGAAGGTTTGCCCGCCGCCGGGCGGTCGTCTGGGCGGTTGGCGAAGAACTGCGCCCGCATCCAGTCGAGTTGCTCCACCGCATGCGCGGTGTCGCCGGGCTTGAACTTCACGGTCAGTCGCCGAACGCCTCGCCGCCTGCAGACGGTGGTACTTCAGCCGCCGCCTGGAGGCACATGGCAGCTACAGAAACTCCGACCAATCGATCACGGACTCCTACCGGTGTCACACCCCGACTGGCCTTGACCGCGGTCGGGTCCGCTCGGCAGCCTCACCGAACGCTCAACCATTCCGCAGGTTCGCATAACCACGTTCGCCAGTACTCCGCGAGGCCCTCAAGCGGTCTGCGAAGGCCGCCGTGGCCAAGTACGCGTGGTCCGGCCGCGAGTGGCTGGGCCTGCTGCGGGTGCGCGAGGAGGCGATCGTGCTGCACGCGATGCGCTGGCCCGACGAGATTCGTGACCCCGCTGAGCTCGTGCCGGAGCCGGTCGAGCTGAGCGATGACGGGATCGACGGTGCGCTGGAGCCATTGGACAGCATGACCCGTGAGGACCTTGAGGGAGACGAGTTCCAGGACGCCTGCACCGAGGCGCTCTCGCAGATCATCGAGGCGAAGCGGGAGCACCGCGAGCCATCGCAGGTGGAGGAGCCTGAGTCGCAGCCGGGGCAGATCGTCGACCTGATGGCGGCCCTGAACGAGTCCGTGCAGCAGGCCAGGGCCTCGCGCGGCGAGGACGCCGACGTGCACGAGTGCCGAGGCAGAAGGCCGCGAAGAAGCAGCCGGCCAAGAAGACGTCGGCGAAGAAGACCACGAAGAAGGCCGCGGCCAAGAAGACGTCCGGGTCCGGCCGCGCAGCGCTTAGTTGGGAGGAGGCCGCCCGCAAGGCTGGGCGTAGCCCCGGCCTCCCTCACCTCTGCCCCTCCCGCGCCCCGCTTCGCCCAGACTTGGGCACGGATGCAGCAGGAGCCGCCCTGCTCGGCCTGCGGCCGGCCGTCGCGCACCAGCGGCGTCATCCACGACCCGGACCATGGGACCCGCTGGCTGGACCGATGCCGCGAGTGCTTCCTCGCCACGCCGCCGACGCTGCGCGCGCCGCCGACGCAGTTCCTTGAGGAACTAGGGCGGGTGGGAAGGTGAGTGACGTGGACGACGAGCGGTTCCGCCTCATCCTGCCGGCGGGCGGGAAGCTGGCTATCAGCTGGGACGGACGCCCTCTCCGAAGCCGGCGCCTCACGCAACCTGGCGAACCTATGCAGTCACAACATCAGACCGTATGCGCCTCGTTACTAGCGGTGATCGCTGAAGCCCTCGACGATGAGGGAGATTCCGATGCCCAGCGTCCAGACGTCCTTGGCCAGCGCGGTTCCCTGCTGAGTGGGTCGCAGGCTGCCCTCCTTGCGCATGCCCGGCGCGCGCAGGTACAGCCCGAGCGTGCCGGCAGAGAACGCGGTCAGCGCGGCTCCGGCAACTGCGGCAGGGACCACCGGCAAGAGCAACGCGGCGGCAGCGGCGGCCTCTCCGGCAGAGAGCAACCGGACGAACTGCTGGGCATCGAGTTTGCCGAGGAAGGGGTAGGCGGTGGTGGCGAACTGCTGCAGTCCCTCAGCGGTGGCCTGATCCGCGCCGCGTTTCGACAGCGCGGAGTTGAGGAAGAACGTGCCGACGGGGAGCCTGAGCGGCAACTGCCGCGCTGCGGATCGCCAGATGGAATCGGATGCCATGCCGAGCCTCCCAAGTGGGCAGTTGGCTCCTGCCAGAACGACCGTCGGGCCTACGAAGCACCGACCGAGTCACGGAACGTCACAGATCAGGGCGGAGCGACACCACTTCTCAGCGCGTCGCCCAGCACTGCGACGGCCTGGGCAACGGCCGCACGGGTGGCATGGGTGTCGCTGAGGGGGTTGAGCATCATGAAGTCGTGGGTGATGCCGTCGTAACGGACCGTGGTGATGTCGACGCCCGCCGCGCGGAGCTTGGCCGCGTACGCCTCGCCCTCGTCGCGTAGCACATCTGCCTCGTCGACAAGGAGGAAGGCCGGTGGGAGGTCGGCGAGCTGATCGAGGTCGGCCTTCAGGGGAGAGGCGGTGATCTCGCTGCGCTGCGCGCGGTCGGGAACGTAGGCGTTCCAGAACCACTCCATGGCCTTGGCGGTGAGGAAGTAGCCGGTGGCGAGATCGGCGTAGGACTTGGTGTTCATGCCGGCGTCGGTGACTGGGTAGTACATGGACTGATGCACGAAGCGGACGTCGCCGCGCTCCTTGGCCATCAGGGCGAGAGCAGCCGTCATGTTTCCGCCGACCGAGTCGCCCGCCACCGCCATGCGGTCCGGATCGAGGCCATGGGCAGCGCCTTCCCGGACGATCCACTGCGCGGTGGCGTAACCCTGCTCGATCGCCACCGGGTAGTGCGCCTCGGGAGAGCGGGTGTACTCGACGAACACGACCGCAGCCTGCGCCCCGTCCGCGAGCTCACGCACCAGTCGATCATGGGTGTCGGCGTTGCCCAGAATCCATCCACCGCCGTGCATGTAGAGAATCACTGGGAGGGGCGGCGCGGCGCCTCATGGCCGGATGATGCGGACACGTACATCACCGACATCGGCAGGAACGGTGATCCACTCCGAGTCGGCATCGAGCTTCTCGATCGGTTCCGCTTGAAGGTCGTCCAGCACCCTGCGGGCCTTCTCGGGCCCCAGTTCGTACAAGAACGGCGGCTGGGAGGTGGCATCTGCGAACTGTTGGGCTGCGGGCTCCAAATGCGTTCCCGCCACTGGGCAGGCAGCGCAGCATTGCCACAAGCAACAGCGTTGCCCCTTCCAGTCTTGATCGCATCTGTGCAGTCGCACAACCATGTCCGTACCACCACTGATCGGTCAGGCGCCTCGGTCGCGATCACGGGCAAATCATCGGATGCGAGTCTTCCGGCCGCCATTCACCAGACGGCCCCTTCCGCGGATCTGCCTCACTCACGGGCTCAGCCTGGGTACGCCTCGTGGTCGAAGCGACTGGTTGGCAACAACGGTCCAGGTCCACGTCGTGCGGTCTGGGATCGGTTCTGTTTCGCCCGCATCTGCCGCGGACCCAGCGACACGCACCGTAACCGACCTTCGCGACACTGGGCGTCCGTCGTGTCGATGTGCGGAGAGCCAGGAAGTCTCGGAAGCGATCGGCGGCCACCGTATGGGGCGGCGTTGCAGAGCGTGCGCCGGTGGGCCGCCACTTCATCGCTGCGGTTGTACGACCGCTGTTCGAGTTCGACGATTGTTACAGCCCGCAATCGGAAGGAGCATCATGAGCGAGTCGACGACCAATGCCCCACCGATCGTGCTGATCCACGGGCTTTGGATGACCGCCAGAAGCTGGGATCGCTGGGCGCAGTACTACCGGGCGAAGGGCTACGAGGTGATCGTACCGACATACCCAGGGTTCGAGATCGAGGTGGAGGCGCTGCGCGAAAAGCCCGAGATCATCGCCGCAGCATCCGTCCCCGAAACCCTCGACCATCTCAGCGACGTGGTCGAGAGGCTGGACCGTCCGCCGATCATCATGGGCCACTCCTTCGGCGGGACCTTCACCCAGCTCCTGGTCAACCGAGGGTTGGGCGCCGCCGCCGTGACGATCGACTCGGCGCCACCCGAGGGCGTGAGGGTGAACCCGCCGTCCCAGATCAAGTCCCTGTTCCCGGTCCTCGCCAACCCGGCCAACCGGCACCGCGCGGTGGGCTTCACCCGGGAGCAGTTCCACTACGCGTTCGCCAACACGTGCAGCCGGGAGGAGTCCGACGCGGCGTACGACCTCCTCCACATCCCGGCGCCCGGCAGCTGGGTGTGGGCCTACGGCCTGATAGCCAACTGGAAGCCGGGCCACCAGGAGACCTGGGTCGACTACGACCTGGATGACCGGGCGCCGCTGCTGTTCATCATGGGCGGCAAGGACCACCTGATGCCGCCCTCGGTGATCCGCTCAAACGCGAAGAAGTACCGCAACTCCGAGGCGCTGACCGAGACCTACGAGTTCCCGGACCGCTCACACTTCAACGGTGTCGAGCCCGGCTGGGAACAGGTGGCCGATTATGCGCTCGAATGGGCAACCAGCCACGCCCGAACCCCGCAGGGCTGACAAACCGCCGACCGCGGCAACCCACGACGCCTTGTCGCCAACCCTGTTGGCGCGCACCGAGTTACCCGGTCTTAGCCGGCGACCGCGTGCGACCGGATGCACGGCGAGGGTTCGGGCTGCGTGTCCCTGTCAGCGCCCGGATCGTGGACCGGGTGACACAACACCGTGCACATGTGCCGGGGGCCCGCCAAGCTTCCCGGCAACCACTGCAAGGGCTGCGCCCCTGTCCGGTTGAACTGGGCCGGAGATGGGCGGCTGCTCCGGACGTCATGGCACCGACACCTCCGAAGCCGCCGTCCCGTGACGGGGTCAGCCGGCTGCACCGCCCCGCACCGACTTCTCCCCCGCCGACGTCCCCCTCCAGGCCACGCCGCCGTGAGAGGGGCTATGCATCTGGTACATCGCTCACCCACGGCCGCCGCCTGGCTGCCATTGGCCGGCCCGAGGCAGAGACCGACGCGCTGGCCTAGCTGCTGACTGCGCGCCAGGTGCCAGCCGGCGTCGCATGACCCCATTCGTGCTGCCTGTCGCGGGCGCCAAGCGACCCGCTAAGCGGAACTCGCCCCCGGGCGCCCACTGCTCAGCTCCATCACTGCCGAGACGGCCTAACCTTGAGCGCGTGCCATCGGAGATTGACGGGCGCGAGCTTGTGTCATCGAAGATTGATCGCGCTGGTCAGAGCATCGGCTGAGCCGGATGACGCGCGCCACTGGGCCCGGAATCAGTGAATCGCCTGCCTGGCCGCATCAAGAAAGGCTTGGCGAAGGGGCGCGATGCGCGCCCGGGCTCCAGGCGGCGCGGGGTGGTCCGTTGGAATGTCGGCTGGAGCAGCCTGCAACTCCCTGACGGCCTGGCGCACGTCCTCACGGCCTTCCAGTTCGCGCTTATGTCAGGCTGGATCCGTGGCCTTGACCAGTACATATGGGCGCTGACCTGCCCGCGCCCCATTAGCGTCCTCGCCGTTCGTCGCGCCGCTCCCTCATCCTCAACTTCAGTTAGGCATGAGCGAATGGGGGGCTCCTCTGCCCGCGGTGAGCAGCTGTGGAGGGGGTGCGTGAGGGTTTCGCTAGGGACAGCGGAAGAGGGCCATCAGGAGCCACTCGCGTCTGCCTGGGAGCTATTTCGGGGTAATAGCCAGACCTGCACTGCCCTCACGTTCGTGGTGCGCACTCCCGCCGTGTCACGGAACCCGGCGTGCATCACGATGCAGAAAGCGCCCTCCCTATTACGGCGTATCAGCAGCCGGCCGCTGTCGGAGCACGACCTCGGCCCTCCCGCAGCAAGGCAGATGCAGCGCCGTCGATTCGGCATGGCAGACGAAGCGGCTCCCGAGCGTCCGGCCCCAGCAACAAGGAGCGGTCTACGCTTTGCCCTGTCACACATCGGCATGCTTTCTGCTTAAGGGAGCAGACACGGCGCAGCGGGCGCCGTCTGAACGGTGGAGCACTCATGGGTCCGGTGACGATCGCAGTCACGGCGGGGGCGGCAGCCGGGGGATACCTGCTGCGCCTCGGCTACCAGTGGATCAAAGCCCGCGCAGAGGTGCGTCGCACGGAACTCGAACAGCAAGGTTTGTCAGAGCGCATTCGCTCCTTGCCGCCCGGCAGCCGACTGACGGAGAAGAGCGCCGATCGTGAGGTTGACATCACCGTCGGCAGCAGTCACCCGGCCGCCGGGAACCAGGAGGTATGACTCCGTGACCGAGCCCCCGGTGGCGGCCGGGACCGACGCCCAGCACCGTCAAGTGGTACTGGGCCAACCGGCCGCACGACGCGAGGACTTCGAGGCCTTCTACATCAGCGAGATGCGGGCCGTGTCGGTCTTCCTGATGCACCAAGGCGCCACGCCCTACGAAGCCGCCGACGCCGCCCACGAAGCCATCGCCAAGCTCCTGCCCGACCAGTGGCGCACCCTGGAACACGTCGGAGCCTGGCTTCGCGTGACTGCGCAGCGCTGCTACTGGCGTCAGAACGACTCCCGTACGTCCCCGACGGACCCGGTGCCCGACCGCACAGGTGGGACCTGCCCGGTCACTGAAGTGGTGCTCACCGACACTCAGCAGCGGATCGTGGACGCGCTACATCAGCTCTCGCCCGGCCGACGCACTGTCATGGCCTGGTATCTCGATGGCTTCGACTACAACGAGATCGCTCAGATGCTCGGCATGACGCCCGCAGCCGTGCGGCAGAACATTTGCCGAGCCCGCAAAGACCTGATCGCCCTCCTCGGCCTCGACAAGGGGGTTGCACATGCTTGACCACACACCCCGCGTGGGCGAGAGCCACACTCCCGAGGACCTGCTCGACGCCCTGCTGGTCATCAACCGCGATGAACTGCGGGCCACGATGACCAGGACCCTGGACACCGATGCGGGCCTGCGAGCTCTGGCAACCATGCATACCGGTCCGCTGGCAGAGATCGAAGGCGGAGCCGGCCAAGCGACGACACCATCCACACATCCCCTGGACGCCCCCAGGGCGCGCGAAGTCGAGACTCTGTCCGTCGAGGAGAACCCCTACCCGGCGATCGAGCTGGTCGATGACTTCCTCGTGGGTTTGGAGGAGGTACGGACGTCGCCAGGCATGCCGGTGGACGGTGCAGTGGCCTGCACCGACTGTGCCGACGTTATGGAAGAACTGACGCTTGGTCTGGAGGAACGGTCTGTAACGCGCAATGAGGCCAAGAAGCTTCTCGCCGAGGCCGAGGGATACCTGAAGGTTCTGGAAGATCTTGCCGCAGAACCCCTGCGAACCGGCCACGGCTGGATCGATGCCTCGACCGCAAGGCTCATCGATGCATTGGTCGCGCAGCTCAAAGCTCTCGCGAGTGTGGTGGCCCGCATGTTCGATGACGCGCACGAAAGTATCTCCATCGAGAACTGACAACACGAGATCGAGAGCTGCCCCGGTCGTGGGGAGGCCCGGTGCCCGCACCGCCCGCCGCATCCCCTGCCGGACGTGCGGTGCCGCGCCCGATAACGGCGACAAATATCCTGAAACGCGAAAAGGCCCGCACCCCCAGCAGCATCCTTCCGTTCTGGTGGTCGTCGCAACACCCCAGTTCAGGGGATGCGATGGACTTCAAGATCCGGGAGTTGCGGACCGTAGCTCAAGGACGCAAGAAGCTGCTGCGTGAGCGGGAGGCATACTTCCAGCTCATGCAGCAAGGCCTGAGCAACAACAAGGCATGCCAGGTCGTTGGCATCAACCCGAAGACCGGCCGACGATGGCGCGACGGTCGCAATGCCGACCGCAAGCAGAAGGTGGCACCACCGGTTCGACCAGCGGTGCAACCTTCCGGCTCGTCCCGGTATCTGCAGGAGGACGAGCGGATCTACATCGCCGACCGGCTGCGGGAGAAGGTCACCATCCGGGCGATGGCCGCTGAACTGGGCCGTAGCCCGTCCACCATCAGCAGGGAGATACGGCGGAACCGGACGGTGGGGACCCGCGGTCAGTGGCACTACAGTCCACACGCCGCCCGGGCCCGGGCCGATGCGCGCCGCCCCCGTCCCAAGCCCGGAAAGATCGGTCAGAACCCTGAGCTGCGTGCCTTCCTCCAGGACCGTCTGGACCTACGGTGGAGCCCGGAGCAGATCTGCCGGGCCCTGCGCGCCCGCTTTCCCGACCGGCCGGAGATGCACGTGGTCCATGAGACCGTCTACCAGGCCCTCTACGTCCAGGGCCGGGGCGAGTTGCGCCGTGACCTCGCCAAGGCACTGCGGACCGGACGGGCACGGCGCCAGCCCCGACGGCAGGCCCAGCAGCGTCAGCTCCGTTTCCGCGACCCCATGGTGATGATCAGTGAACGCCCCGCAGAGAGGCCGAGGACCGGGCCGTGCCCGGCCACTGGGAAGGCGACCTGATCATCGGCAAGGACGGCGCCTCCGCCATCGGCACGCTGGTCAACCGTTCCACCCGCCACGTGATGCTCCTGCACCTGCCTGACGGCCGTGGCACCGAGCTGGTCCGCGACGCCCTGGTTGAGACAGTCCAGACGCTGCCGGCCCATCTGAAGCGGTCCCTGACTTGGGACCAGGGCAGCGAAATGGGACGCCATCACGAGTTCACCGTCGCGACCGACATCCCTGTCTACTTCTGCGCCCCGGCCAGCCCCTGGCAGCGCGGCTCCAACGAGAACACCAATGGCCTGTTGCGGCAGTACTTCCCCAAAAACACTGACCTGTCCGTCCACACCCGCGAGGACCTGGACGCCGTCGCCGCCGAACTCAACGGCCGTCCGCGCAAAACGCTCGGCTGGGAAACCCAGCCGAGCGCCTGCATAAACTGCTCGCAGCTTGACCAACACGGCCACGTGTTCCGATGCCCCCTGGGCGCCCTCACGCCCGAGGGGCGTGCACCGGTGATTCTGCACCCGGGCGAGTGATCGTGATGCCTCCGACGCTGGAACACCCAGTGGCCGGCCTGCCTACCGCAGGAAGCGGAACCACCGCACCACGGCGGCGGTTCCCGCCTGCTGAGATCCAAGATGGCGCGAGCCGCCATAGTCAGGAGTGCCGAGGCTGTTCGACGCGGCCACGTACACCTGCGTGAACGCCCCCACGCCCAGCACGGCCTCCTTGCGGTATTCGGGGCTGCGCTCGCGCATCGAGGCCTTCGTCGCATGGGCCTCCGGCCTGGCCCGGCGCCTGGGACGGGAGGGCGAGGTCATCCCCGACGATCCGCATGGCGCGATCGGTCTGGCCCGGTTCCGCCGGACCCTGACCTGGCACATCACGCGCCGCCCGGGCGGCCTGGTGGCGCTGGCCATTCAGTACGGGCACATGCGCACCGCGGTCAGCGGCGGGTACGCAGACCCTCGGGAATTCCATCAGACGGGCGAGTAGTCGCAGGTCCGACATCCTCGCCGAGTGGAACGCCAAGGTCGCCCGACCCGTCCTCCGCACCCTGGCGAGGTCGCCCGGGACGAGATGAACACCGAGCTCCGCAGGCAGCTTCGTAAGGCGAGAGCCGAGATCACGCAGCTCAACGGCAAGCTCGCCGCCCTCGCGACGGTGACCGCGACCCTCTACCACGAGAACCTGGCCCTGAAGAAGCGCAACAGCGACCGATGACTCGCCCCCTCTCCCCTCCAGCAACGGCCGCTGCTCCGAGCGTGCGATTCAGTTGCGTCGTATGCAGCGACCGGTGAACTGTCCGTTGTCGTTGTGGTACTCCGGCCAGCGCAGGGAGTAACTCGAGGTCGGCCCGAAGATGCCGTCGGCGGTGATCCCGGCCCTCCTCTGCGCGGCGCGTAGGGCCCGCTTGGTAGCGGGGCCGAAGCTCATGTCCACGCTGATCCTCGCCCCGTAGCAGCGGATCAGCCCAACTTGCAGCGCCGTTACGCCGGGAGCCCGATCGCCCTGCCTGAGCGTGCAGGTGAAGTTGCCAGGCCGAACGCCTGGCCGGGTGACGTGGCGCTCACTGTCTATAGAGCGCTGTTCAATTGCGTACTCGCAGAAGGGCAGGCGTGCTGCGGTCGCTTCTGTCAGGGCCATCTGTGCGGGCCGAGCGGTGGCTACGGCCGAGGAGTCGGCGGCCGTCGTGGGCGCGACGAGAAGTCCTGCCCCGAGCGCTGCAGCAGCGGCGCATAGTGGAAATCGGGTCTTCAACTGCACGATTGGTTTCCTCCAGTGATTGGAGCCGCTGTCCGTCCGCGACTGCACGGACGACCGGGCAGTCGTCCTGAGAAAAGGCACGACGCAGGCAGCGACGCATTCCCGTTCAAGTTCGGTGACCGGCCGCACGACGGCCGGGACTCATCAGGCCGCTCTCACAAGGCGACTCTCACCAGCAGGTGCCGCCGTTGGTGGTGGACTTCTCCCAGTCGAAGTTGTCCATGGACATCCAGCCGTACGTTTCGGTACGCGCAATGCGCGCGTACACCCACCAGTTGCCGCTGGAGTTCTGCACCCAGCAGTGGAAGTACAGCTTGGTGCCCTTCTCGACGCGGGCGACGTTGTCGCAGTACGAGTACCACATGTTCTTGAGGTTGTAGGTGCCTGCCATGATCCCGTGGCCCGTGTCGACATTGCGGCCCGACTGGGTGTTGCACGTTGCTGCCGATGCCGATTTCGGGGCTGCGGTCACGGTCGAGGCGGTTACTCCGCCGAGTCCGGTGACGAGGGCAAGGGCCGTCGTGGTGACGGCGAGCTTCCTCTGGATCTGCATGTCGTTCCTATCTGATCTGCGGTGTTTTGCGATTGGGGCCGTGTGTCCACGGGCTATGTGAACCGTGGCGGTTCAATCACCTGTTTCTCCGTCAGGGCAGCCACTGGGGCGTCCTGGATCGAGTTCACCGGGTTCGAGGTTGTTGCACAGCCGTGTCCCGGGCGCGAAACAAAGCAGGTCACGGGCTGGGGTTGGCGAGATGGTGTCTTTCGCGGTGGTGGGGCGCGTGTTGGGATGAGACGCCGCTGCTGGTCACAGGGGCGGCACGGGGGAAGGAAGCGATATGGGGCATCCGGAGACGGACCTCGATCCGGGGCTGGGCCCGGTTCAGCGGTTTGCGTTCGAGTTGCGCAAGCTTCGTCAGGAAGCGGGCGGCATTACCTATCGCCAGATGGCCCGGCAGGTGGAGGTCTCGGTCACCACCCTGTCGAGAGCGGCCAAAGGAGAGCAACTGCCCTCCCTGCCGGTGGCCTTGGCCTATGTGCGGGCGTGCGGCGGCGAGGATAAGGCGTGGGAGCAGCGCTGGCGCGAGGCGGTCACGGAGCAGGCCCGGGCGGCCGACCTCGTGGCGGACGAGACCGTCCCTTCCCCCTACCGTGGCCTGGCCCGGTTCGACGTGGCCGATGCGGATCTCTTCTTCGGCCGGGACGAGGACGCGCTCGCCGAGGTCGACCTCATCTCGCGAGGCAAGCTCCACATTCCGGGCGAGACGTCGTACGCGCTCGCCGATGCCGCGGCGACGCACACCGACAGCCAGGCCGGCCACCGTCGCGGCCGCCGAGTCGTGGTCATCTGAGCAGATTTCCCACGCGGTTACACAACGGGGCACGAATTCCTTCCACCGCACCTGCCGGGGCCTTCCCGGCAGGTGCGCGGCAGACCTCCAACGGCGCGAGTGGCTGACACGGCGCGCCGCTAGGAGACTGTCCATGGAGGGTCTGCAACGTCTGACGCACTCGAAAGAGTGAACAGGCTGACCAGCCCGTCTCAGGTTCGTGGCCGACTGGCCACCGGGTGGTCAGCAGTCGTGAGGTTTGGCCACGGAGTCTGAGATCCCACAGCTGGGGGGTGCTCGGGGTCACTGCGGAGGTCCGTCATGCCCCGAACCGTGTGGTCAGGTGCGATCAGCTTTGGGCTCGTCACTTCTCTGAACTACGCGGAATCGAATCCGATGGTTCTTTCGTGGTGCTCGGCGCGCGAGGCCCAGCCCTACTGCGTAGATGTGACGCCTGACCCATGCACATGGACCCGCCACCGAGCTGGGCGCGATGCCCGCGGACAGTACGCGGCGGCCGATGAGGGCTCAAGGCCTGCAAGCGACGCCCTGATCAGCCGTAGTGCAACTGGTCGGTCGCCCCGGCGTGGGTGGACGCCAGGCTGGCGAGGAGTTTGAGGCGCTCTTCGGACGTGCTGCCCGGTTCGGCGGTGTAGAGACTCAGGTCGTGCACCGCTCGCTGCGACACGGGCAGGTCCAGAGACTGGTAGGTCAGCTCCAGGAGGCCGACCTCGGGGTGCTGAAGCCGTTTGATGCCCTCGTGACGGATACGGACGTCGTGCGCGGCCCACATGGTGCGGAAGTCGGCGCTGACGGTGGACAGTTCGCCGATCAGCTCGCGCAGGGCCCGATCATGCGGTTCGCGCCCGGCCTCGGCACGCAGCAACGCCACGGTGGCGGTGGCGCCGGCCTCCCAATCGACGAAGAAGTCCTGTGAGCCGGTGTCGAGGAAGTGGTAGCGGGCGAAGTTGGGCCGGCCGTGCTTGTCGATGGTGCGGCTGTCGAACATCGACGCGTGCAAGGCCCTGCCGAGCGCGTTGTGGGCGATGACGTCCAGGCGGCCATTGCGTACGAAGGCAGCGGACATCGTGATGGAGTCGAGCAGCCACTGGGTGCGGGGCGGGACCTCGACGTCTTTGCGGCGGGACGACTTACGCCGGGCGGGCCTCGCGGCGCGGGCCAGGTCGAACAGGTAGGTGCGTTCGTCCTCGTTCAGCTGCAGGGCTTGAGCGACCGCGGCCAGGACGTCCTCGGAGACGCCGCTGATGTGGCCCTTCTCAAGGCGGGTGTACCACTCGGTGCTCACTCCGGCGAGCACGGCGACTTCCTCACGCCGCAGCCCCGGGACCCTGCGCCGTCCGCTGGTGGGCAGGCCAACCTGTTCGGGGGTGATCTTCGCGCGGCGGCTGGCGAGGAAGTCGCGGATGTCGGTGCGGTGGTCGGGGCTGCTTTCCATGCCGTCCACGCTACGGCCGGGATCCGGCGGGAGGGGGGGTTGAGCTTGTACCCCCGATAAACGCAGCCTTCCTCGACTTCGGCGGTGGCGGTTTCCTGGTGTGTGCACCTCGAAGTCAAGCCGTTGTGGAGTTCGAAAGTAATGAGTACGCGAGGAGGGACCCTTCAGGCCCCCGCCGCTGCGCGGGCCGAAGGCGGTGAGCGTTCACGCTCCCGTCTTCCGCTCGTCGTCTACGTGCTGGCCCTGGGCACGTTTCTGATGGGCACGACCGAGTTCGTGGTGGCGGGCCTGCTGCCGGAGATCGCGGGAGATCTGCAGGTCAGCGTGGCCCAGGCCGGACTGTTGATCACGGTGTTCGCGGTCGGGATGATCGTGGGGGCGCCGCTGATGGCGATGCTCACGCTGCGCCTGCCCAGTCGTCTGACGTTGATGATCGCCCTGGGCATTTTCGCGGCCGGGCACGTCATCGTGGCCCTGGGGTCCAGTTTCGCGCTGCTGCTGGCGGCGAGGTTCCTGACGGCGCTGGCCACCGGGGCGTTCTGGGCTGTGGCCAACGTGGTGGCCTCTCGCACCGTCGGCCCTGCCGCAAGTTCCCGCGCGCTGGGCGTTGTGGGCGCTGGTGCGATGCTCGCCAACGTCGTCGGTGTGCCGCTGGGCGCCTTCGCCGGCCAGCTCATGGGCTGGCGCGGACCGTTCTGGGCCCTCGCCGTCCTCGGAGCGGCCGCCACGGCGCTGATCGCACGCCATGTCCCGCGCGAGGGCCGCGGCGGTGAGGCGGTGTCGATCCGCTCCGAGCTGTCCGCTCTGCGTTCGGGGCGCCTGTGGCTGGTCCTGGCGGCGTGCGCGACCACGACCGGCGGCGTGATCTCGACCTACACCTACATCTCGCCCCTGCTGACCGGCCGGGCCCACCTGGCCGCCGGCCTGGTGCCGCTGATCCTGGCCGGGTTCGGTATCGGTGCTCTGGCGGGCTTTCTCGCCGGAGGCCGTCTGGGAGACAAGCGTCCTTACCTGACGACGATCGTGGCCCCTGTGGTGACGACGGTCCTGCTGATGGCGATCTGCCTGCTGTCGGGCCAGGCCGCGCTCACGACCGCGTTGGTCGTCCTGCTGGGGCTGTTCGGGCTCGGCGCCAATCCGGTGCTGATCGCTCTGGGCGTCCGGTTCGCAGGCGAGGCCCCCACGCTGGGCTCGGCGCTCACCGTCTCGGCTTTCAACCTCGGCACCGCCATCGGCTCCTGGTTCGCCGGCCGCGCTCTGGACTCCCCACTCGGAGCCACGGGCCCGGCCGTGATCGGGACCGTCATCGCCGCGCTGACCCTGATCCCCACGATCGTCATCGCCCTCATCCAGCGCCGCCGCACGGCCTCGACCGTCGTCGCAGGCGGCCTCGAGCGCACAGCCGAAGGCTGAGACCTTTCCGGTCAGCCGCGTAGCCGACCGGAAAGGGAGCCCACCCAGAGCAGACGGTTCAGGCGAATAGGAAGTGCAGCGGTGATGCTCGCACGTATCGCCAGCCTCGTCAGTCTGCTCTGCTCCCTGCCAATCCCCCATAAATCCGGCCGACTCCACGGCCGGCCCAGAAGGAAGTTCAGGAGTACATCTGATGCGCGCTGCAATACTGCACGCTCCCGGCGACGTCCGGGTGGAAGACATCGCCGAGCCGAAGATCACCGCCCCGACCGACGCGATCATCCGGCTCGCCGCAGCCTGTGTCTGCGGGTCGGACCTGTGGCCCTACCGCGGCATCGACGCCGTCGACAACCCAGTGCACATGGGGCACGAGTACGTCGGCGTCGTGGAAGAGGTCGGCAGCGAGGTGACGACCATCAAGCCCGGCCAGTTCGTTGTCGGCTCGTTCGTCATCGCCTGCGGTACCTGCGAGGCATGCCGCTCTGGCTGGCCGTCCTCCTGCATCCACCGCACCTTCCAGGCGGGCACGCAGGCCGAGCGTGTCCTGATCGCCCGTGCCGACGCCAACCTGGTGGCCACCCCCGGCATGCCCGACGCGGATCTGATCCCGAGCCTGCTGGCCGCCTCCGACGTACTGGGCACCGGCTGGTTCGGCGCGGTCGCCGCCGAGGCCGGTCCCGGCAAGACGGTCGCGGTCGTCGGTGACGGCGCGGTCGGCCTGCTCGCGGTCCTGGCCGCCAAGCAGCTCGGCGCCGAGCGCGTCATCGCGATGAGCCGCCACGAGCCCCGACAGAAGCTCGCCCGCGAATTCGGCGCCACGGACATAGTCACCGAACGCGGCGACGACGGCGTGGCGAAGATCAAGGAGCTGACCGGCGGCATGGGCGCCCACTCCGTCGTCGAAGCGGTCGGCACCCAGGAATCCATGAACCAGGCCATCCGCTCCGCCCGCGGCGGCGGGCACGTCAGCTTCGTCGGCGTCAACCACGACGTCACCCTCAGCGGCGAAGAACTGTTCTTCTCCCAGGTCCACCTGGTCGGCGGCCCCGCCCCGGTACGCCGGTTCCTGCCCGAGCTGATCGACCTGATCTGGCAGCGGAAGATCAGCCCCGGCAAGGTCTTCGACCTCACCCTCCCCCTCGACGAGGCCGCAGAGGCGTACAAGGCCATGGACGAGCGCCGCGCCATCAAGGCCATGCTCACCCTCTGACCGCCACCCCCGTTCGGGCTGCCCGGCCCGCTGCAGGGCCGGGCAGCCCGCCCTCGCAACCCTCCTGGAGCTGATCATGACCACGTACGCCCTCATCGGCGCCGGCCCCGGCCTGGGCCTGGCCACCGCCCGCCGCTTCGGCGCCGCCGGCCACAGCGTCGCCCTGATCTCGCGCAGCAGCCAGCACCTGGACCAGCTGTGCGCCGAACTGGACCGGGACAACATCACCGCGCGCGGCTTCACGTCCAATGTCCTGGACGCCGCCTCCCTCACCACGGCACTCGACGCAGCCGCCTCCGCCCTGGGGCCCGTGGAAATCCTGCAGTACAGCCCCGTGCCCCGCGCGGACTTCATGAAGCCGGTCCTCGACACCACCGCCCCCGATCTGGACGCCCCCCTGGCCTTTTCGGTCAAGGGCCCGATCGCCGCTGTGAACGCCGTCCTGCCGGGGATGCGGGCGCTGGGCCGCGGCACGCTGCTGTTCGTCAACGGCTCCAGCGCAGTGCGCCCGAACCCCACCGTGGCCGGCACCTCCATCGCCTTCGCCGCGGAGAGCGCCTACGCGGCCATGCTCCACGACGTGCTCGCCCCGGAGAACATCCACGCAGCCCAGTTGATCATCCCCGGGGCCATCCGCCCCGACGCCGAGCATTCCAGCCCCGACGTCCTGGCCGAACGCCTGTACGCGATGCACACCGAACGCGACGGGTTCCGGCACTACGCCGAACCCCTGCCCGAGTGAACTGACGGCCACGCACCGGCCCGGCCCCGCCGGACACAACAACCCCGCGCCATGCCACCACCGCCCCCGCCCCCGCCGCCCGCACGGGATGGCGGACAACGCACCAACCCCACGAGAGGCACCCCCATGAGCATCAGCAACGACACCTGTGTCCCTGACGGTCAACGGAACACGCCACGCCATGACCGTCGACAACAGCACCTCGCTGCTTGACCTGCTGCGCGAGCACTCGATCTGACCGGTTCGAAGAAGGGCTGCGACGCCGGGCCTGCGGGGCGTGCATGGTGCTGGTCGACGGACGCCGGCAGAACGCCTGCCTGACCCTCGCGGTCCGCCTGGACCGCGTCGAGGTCACCACGATCGAGGACCTGGCCGAAGGCGACCGACTCCACCCGTTGCAGCAGGAGTTCGTTTGCCCGCGGGGTGAGGGGTCGAGCTCGTACCCCCCATAAACCCGACCTGCCACGCCCGGTGCAGAAGCAGTTTCCTGGAATCGCGCCTCGGTCACGACACCACCGACCGTCGCGCCATTTTCCCCCACCGATCGAATATGAGGTCCACTCCATGGAACGTCGCAAAGCGCTCGGACTGATCGCCGCCACCGGCGCCGCCACCGCCACCGCCTTCACTGCTGTGCCCTCCTTCGGTGAGGAGACCGGCCGCGCCGCCGGTGCCACAGGACAGGGCGAGGCCATGGCCAAGGGCGGCTACACCTTCGCACTGGACAAGAACGTCAAACGGACCTCTGTGCGGTTCAAGAACCGCTACGGCATCGAGGTCGCCGCGGACCTCTACGTGCCGAAGAACGCCAGGGGCAAGCTGCCCGCCCTGGCGGTCAGCGGCCCGTTCGGCGCGGTCAAGGAACAGGCCTCGGGGCTCTACGCCAACGAGTTCGCCCGCCTCGGCTACGTCACCCTCGCCTTCGACCCCTCCTTCACCGGACAGAGCGGCGGCACCGTGCGCGACGTGGCCTCGCCCGACATCTACACCGAGGACTGGAGCGCCGCCGTCGACTTCCTCGGCCTGCAGAAGATCGTCGACCGTGAACGGATCGGCGCGCAGGGCATCTGCGGACTGAGCGGTATGGCGCTCACCGCGGCGGCTGCGGACAGCCGTATCAAGGCGGTCGCCACGGCCGCGATGTACGACATGTCCCGCGCCATGTCCCGCGGCCACGAGGACTACTACACGCGTGGGCAGCGCCAGAAGATCGTGGACCACCTCAGCCGGCAGCGCTGGATCGACGCCGAGAACGGTACCTTCACGCGCGGGTCCCACGAGATCCCCTTCGACGAGAACGGCAGCCCCGCCCCCTCCAACCGCGTCCTGCCCAAGACCCTCCCGGCGGACGCCGACCCGATCACGAAGGTCTTCTTCGACTACTACCGCACCAAGCGCGGCTACCACCCGCGCTCGATCAACTCCACCACCGCATGGACCGCGACCACACCGATGTCGTTCTTCGCCTTCCAGCAGATGGCGAACATCGACCTGCTCGCGCCCCGCAAGGCCCTCCTGGTAGCCGGCGCCGAGGCGCACTCCCGCTACTACTCCGAGGACGTCCAGACGATGGCCCCCGACACCGTCGACCTCGTCATCGTCCCGGGCGCGGACCACGTCGACCTGTACGACCGCAAGGACCTCATCCCCTTCGACAAGCTCGACGAGTTCTTCACCAAGAACATCGCCTGACCGGAAATGCCCCCGACAGGCCGGTACCGCCACCGGCCCGTCGGGGAGCCTCCACGGCGGGAACGGGTCCTGTGCTCCTCGCGACGATGCCACCACCGAAGTGACGGGACGCTTCTACCCAGGCCGCAGGTGTGAGGTGCCGTGATGACCAGTGACGTCGCGGAAGGTGGGGATGCCGAGGTCCACAGCGGTGCTGCGGCGGGCTTGTTCGGCATCCAACTGGCCGAGCTTGTCCTGGGCTCCGGCGAGGCTGACTTCAAGTCCTTCCAGCTCGCCCAGCCAGCCTTCACGTTCGGCTTCGCTGATGCGGGCGATGAGGTTGTCGCGGATCTCCGCCAGGCGGCCACGTTGGCCGGGCTCGGGGCGGAGCATCGAGCAGCGGATGCAGGCATGCTCGTGGGCGCAGGCGGTGCCGTAGGCGCGGACACAGGTGCCGACGGAGAGCTTGCGGCGCTCGAAGTGGCCGAGGAAGTCCTCCCACTCGGCCTCGGTCGGCGTGCGGTATTCCTCGGCGGGGCGCAGTGAGCGGCGTCGGATGATGAAGGCGCGGTGGGCTTCGATGGTTTCGGCAGAGTAGACGGCGTAGTAGCCCATGGGGGTGGTGATGTTGGCGTGGCCTGCGATGACCTGCGCGATGTGTGGCGGCAGACCGGAACGAATGGCATCGGTGATGAACATGCGCCGGAAGTCGTGCGGGGCGAAGTGCAGGGGCTGACCGGTTGAGTCAGTCAGCCCGGTGAAGGCAAGTACATCACCCAGCGCCTTGCGGATGAACTCGCCGCTCATACGGGACATCTCCCAACCCCGGTCCCACTGGAACAGCAGCGGTGCTGGCGGATTCCAGGCGCGTTCCTCGTAGTCGTAGGCGGCCAGGAGGGGATAGTGCCGGTCTTGCGGTCACGGACCCGCCGGATGATCGTGGCCAGGACGTCGGCCAGTTCGGGACTGACGAGCAGCACCCGCTCCTGGTCGCTCTTGGACGGAGCGATCTGCAGCAAGGGGACGACCTCGCCGGTGGTGGGAAGCCGGTACTGGATCATGGCGTGATGACTGGTCTCCAGCATCTCCTCGATGCGGGCGCCGGTGTGGCGCAGGAACTCCACCGCGGCCCAGGCCCAGAACGCGCGATGCTCGGCGAAGTCAATCGAACAAGGTTGCCCTGGGCGTACGGGCGGTCGCGGTGGTCGCGTTCCTGGTGCGGACGAAGACCTCGCCGAGCGTGAAGGTGGCGCCGGGCTCCACGGCCAGGAGGGTCTGGAGCCGGACGGTGTGATGACGCAGGTGATCGGCCGCGGCCTTCGCGAAGGTCTGCAGGGCCGGAAGCCGCTCCCGGGTGCGCTGGTCCATGCGGGCCTTGGTCCGCTTGACGTTCTTGCGGTTGGAGGTCTCCGCCTCCTTGATCAGGCAGGGGGCTGCCCAAGGCCCTCATCGGGCAGGCTCCTCGGCCGCCCAGCGGGCGATGTCGAGATAGAAGGCCCGCACCGTCATCAGCAGTTGCGCGTGCTGAGCGCGCTGTCGACCGCCACGGCGTGCTCTGCACGCCGGTCCGCGATTGCATTCCGTGTCCGGGTGGCTGGGAAGGCGGACATCGTGCGTGCCAAGACGGAGTCGGGCCACACGGCGGCCGGGGAACACCGCACGGGAAAGCGGGCCGGCATGACTTATCAGGTGATGACGGAGCAGGCCGAGGCACGGTCCGCCTTGTTCGACGAGCGGTACGGGCAGCTTGTCGGTTACGCCCGCAGGCGGCTGCGCGACTTCGATGTCCCGACGTCGTCGGCGGATCCCGAAGACGTGGTGACGACCGCGTTTATACGCGTGTTGGCCCGCACCGAGCACGGCTCACAGCTCATGTCTGCATCGTGGTTACGGCGGACCACCTCGACGGTGTCCTTCACCGACCCGCGGATGAGTAGCGTCCTTGGAGCCCCACTTGACCCGGATCTTCCTACTACCCAGGGGCGCGTTTCGAGCGTACCGGACTGACGATCCAGGCGCGGATCTCGCCCTCTGCCTCGTGTGGGGTGGTCACGACGAGCAAGGAGTCGCTACCCGGAACGGCGGAGACAGCACTGACGTCTTGCTGGGGGAAGGTGTGATCCCAGACGGTCTGTTGCTTCTCCGCCTCCCAGATGACAGCGCGGCTAAACGATGTGCCAGCCGCGTAGTACCGACCCGATCCGAGCACAGCCACTTCGAAAATGTGATCATTGGGGAGTGCGGATACCGTCTTGTCGTGCAGGACAGTACGTGTTTCCACATCGACTGTCACCGCGTGCCCATCAGCTGTGCCGAAAATCGCGAGTTGCCCGTCATCGCTGAGTCTTACACCGTTGGCCGCGCACTGGCAGGTCGCAGGCTTGGCTGTGTAACGGGGATTGCCGGTGTGCCAGGTCTCAACGCCCTCCAAACTGGCGGCGAGAAGTCGACCGTCGTCCGTGACAGCCCAGTCTTCGTACGCTGTACGCCCACCGTCCGGGGGCGGTTTGTCCGGGTAGGCAATCGATAGGCCCGTCGCGACGTTCACCAAGTGGATGTCGAATTGGCCGTAGACAAATGTCTGTCCGGACCGGCTTAGGTTGCCAGCGGCTTCGTAGGGGTCGATTTTGAAGTCCTTCGGGGCACCGCCACGAACCTTTACGGCGCGTATGAATCCGGTATCCGAGACTGCGGCCACCGTGCTGCTGTCACGTGAGACGTGTAGATCCTCCACGCCTCCGGGGACGGAGGTCAACAACTGCGGGACAGCGGCGTCGTTCAGGGAAACGAGATGCACCTTTCCCGCCGACGTGCCCAGGACGAACAGCCGTTGGCTGATGGCCGCGACGGCCGTCACTCGGTCCTGGCCAGCGGTCGGCAACTCACTCAGGAAGAAGCGCGGCCTTGGCTCAGCCTGCTCGGAGCGTTGGCTATGGCCACCGGGCTCTTTGTGGGGTTTCCAAAGGGCAACCCCAACACCGACCCCGATCGCCGCGAGCAGCACCAGGGCCACAGCCAGGATGCGCAACCGTCGGGAGTGGAGGTGGAGACGGGCGGCGATTCCTAGCGCACGTTTCACCCTGTGCTCCCCTTCGACGGCTTGGGTTGGGTAAACGCTTCACCTACGCGGAGGCGCCGGTCGGAACCTGTCCAGGAGCTGTTGTAGTCCCACGACCACATGGGTGGCTTCGGTAGCGGGGCGGTCCGGAAGGGCTTCCCTTCGTTGTCCACACGCAGGCTGGACGTTCTGCCCTCCGAGGTGACGTCGAGTTCCAGGTACCAGGCGTAGCGGGCGTGTTTGGCCAGGGCGGTCACCAAGAAGGTCTCGATCTCCCCTTTGTTGACCGTGAAGCCGAATGGGCGGCCGTCTGTCGCCTTGTACTTGGCGCGCGGCAGGGCTTGGTCAAGGTCGATGTCGATGGGGCGGAGGTTCGCGTTACCGGCGGAGGGGCACGTCAGCCCGACAGATGGCGGCGGCTTGTCTCGCTTTACGACGATGACCCGGAGATTGTTGATCTGGACCTGCTGTGACGCGCTTCCCTGCACCGCGACTTGCAATTTACTCTTCCCAGCGTCCACCCCACCATTCCTCGTCATCCAGTCGTGAAAGGTGGAGCATCCCCGGCCCGGCCCGGTTGCCGGCCGTGTGCCGATCGGCACGACACCGACGATGCTTTGGTCACTGAATCCCCCGATCTTCGCCGGGTTTGTCTCGACGGAGATGGTGACGACTGGCCCGTCATCCTTGCCCCAGGTCTCAACTGCGGTGGTGAGGTAGGTGACGACCCAGGAGGCGACGCCGACAACAACCGTAGTCACGATCAGTGCCGGCAGCGAGAAGAGTAATGTTCGCCATTGTTTTTTCTCGCCAGCGGCTGAGTCGTCTTGCGGCTGTGGAGCTTGGTTGGTACTCGTCATGACACCGCCGTAGGTTCGCGCACCGGGCCTGCATCGCCACAAGGGGAATGTTACGGCTAGCACCGCGACGTCAGCACCAAGTAGCCTAATTATTGGATGGGTTGGCCTTCTTGCTGCTATGAGGTCGACCGGGCCGCCCGCCCTCCCCTGAAGAGGTCCTCCTCATCGGTCGTGCCTGGCGTGTGATGCCGGACAGCACGCTCTTCGACCTGGTGAAGCTCTCCTTCGGTGTCGTGGCGGGAGCCGGCGCTCTGGTTGCCCTGATCGTTGCCTACCGACGCCAGCGGGTCGACGAGGACGGCGCACTGCGGGAAGCGACGCGTCTGCACACCGAACGCTTCACGACGGCTGTATCCCAACTCGGCGACAACTCGGCCGCAGTCCGACTCGGCGGCGTGCACGCCCTGGCCGGACTCGCTGACGACGCCCCCTCCCGAGAACTCCGCCAAACCTGCATCGACGTCCTGTGCGCCTACCTCCGCCTGCCATACACCGCAGAGACTGACCTGCCAGCAGGTGACGCGGAAGCCCGGCACACCTATTTGGCACTGCGGGAAGTCCGACACACCGTCATCCGGCTCATCCGAGACCACCTCCGTCTGGAACCCGAGCACCCGCACTCCTGGCAGGGACACGACTTCGACCTCACAGAAGTCACGTTCGACGGTGGTGACCTCTCCCAGGCGACTTTCTCCGGCAGCAGGGTCAGCTTCCGGGGGGCAAGCTTCTCCGGCGGCAGGACAGACTTCAGCGGGGCTGAGTTCTCCGGCGGCACGGTCTTCTTCGGCGGAGCAAAGTTCATCGGCACCGTCGACTTCCGCTGGGCTACGTTCTCCGACGGCACCGTCGACTTTCGCAGGGCGACGTTCTCCGACGGCACTGTCATCTCTAGCGAAGCGACGTTCTCCGGCGGCATGGTCTGCTTCCGCGAGGCGAGGTTCTCAGGCAGCACCGTCAACCTCGGTGCGGCGAGGTTCACCGGCGGCTTAGTCGACTTCTCTCAAGCTATTGGCTCGGCGCCGACCGGTCTGGTTCTGCCGAGCGGGCACCCGCGGCCGGCTGGGCTGTTCCTGCCTCCCACTGGTAGCTACTCCACAGGGCAAGCGTGGCCCACTGGTAGGCACGCCAAGCTCAGCGCGCACAAGCTCCAGGCGCCGGTCGACGTCGGCTGGACTGTGGCGGTGTGGGCCTGCCCCGGCCCGCCGACGCAACGCCGTCACCCCCGAGGCATACGGCATCCCCCGGACGTACTTGCCAGCGACGACGTTGGCCACGTTCGACCAGAAGTCGGTGAACTCCAGGCGCGCTGCTCGAAGTCGACCGAGCCGTCGCGCCAGCTGGTCATGACGACGTCATGGCGCTCCCACGCCACCTCGTCGTACGGGTGGCCCCCGGGTGGTGTGGATTCGCTCGACACGCAGGGCCCTTCGTGGCTGACAGAGGGCGGCGGACTGTCCTTCAATCGATCCGGGTAACCCTTATTGCGATGAATCTGCAACAGCTTACGTTTATCAATAAGGGTGTGAGGTCCATGACGGTCCGACGGATACGGACGGCCGCCGCCACGGCGGCGATACTCACGGCTGTCGCCGCCTGCTCGGCCCCTGGCAGCAGCACAGACAGCGGCGGCGCAGCCGACTCCGTCGTGATCGGGGTGGCCTCCGAGCCGGACACGCTCAGCCCACTGCTCGGTTACGGCAAGGACGGCAACTCGAAGATTTTCGACGGCCTGCTCGCCCGCGACGCCGGCTTGCGACTGAGACCGGCACTGGCGAAGGCCCTGCCCGAGGTCGCCGCAGACGGCCTCACCTACACCTACACCCTGCGCGACGGCGTGAAGTTCAGCGACGGCGAGCCGCTGACCTCCGCCGACGTCGTCTTCACGTACGACACGATCCTCGACGCGAAGACCAACAACACCAACCGCAGCGAACTGGACTCCATCAAGGACGTGCGGGCCGACGGCGACGACAAGGTGGTCTTCACTCTCAAGTACCCGTACGCGCCCTTCGCCGGTCGCACGGTGCTGCCCATCGTCCCCGAGCATGTCGCGGGCAAGCAGGACCCCAACACCGGCACCTTCAACACCAAGCCGATCGGCACCGGCCCTTACCTGCTCGCCTCCTGGAGCAAGGGGGAGAAGCTCACCTTCAAGGCCAACCCCGGCTACTGGGGCGGTGCGCCGAAGGTGAAGAAGGTGACCATGGCGATCATCGAGGACGACGACGTGCGGGCCACCCGGCTGCGTTCCGGCGACCTCGACGGCGCGATCCTGCCGCCCAACCTCGCCGCCACCTTCAAAAGCGACCAGGCGAAGAAGACGTACGACGCGAAGACGTACGACTTCCGCGCGGTCACCCTCCCCCAGGAGAACAAGGTCACCGGCGACCGCGCCATCCGCCAGGCCCTGGACGCCGCCGTGAACCGGCAGGCCATGGTCGACAAGATCCTCGACGGCGCCGGGCGTCCGGCCTACGGGCCGCTGCCGGTCGACGCCCCCTGGTTCGCCAAGGGCATCGAGCGAGGGCAGGACCTCACCAAGGCCAGGCGCGTCCTGGACCAGGCGAGCTGGAAGAGCGGCGAGGGCGGTATCCGCGCCAAGGACGGGCAGCGGGCCTCGTTCACCCTCCTCTATCCCTCCGGCGACAAGGTCCGCCAGGACCACGCCCTCGCCTACGCCTCCGACGCCAAAAGGGCCGGCATCGAGGTAAAGGTGGAGAGCGCCACCTGGGAGGTCATCGAGCCGCGCATGAAGAACGACGCGGTCCTGGCCGGCTTCGGCAGCAGCGGCGACCCCGACTACGGCCTCTACACGCTGCTGCACTCCTCCCTTGCCGGCAACGGCTTCAACAACATGGCCCGCTACGAGGACCCAGCCGTGGACGAGGCTCTCGACACCGGCCGCCGCAGCTCGGACACGGCGATCCGCAAGGCCTCCTACGACAGCCTCCAACGCGAACTGGTGAAGAACCCCGGCTACACCTTCCTCACCCACATCGACCACGTCTATGTCCTCGTCGACCGCTGGACCGGTCTGGCCACGCAGGTCGAACCGCACGAGCACGGCTTTGCCTCGGGCCCGTGGTGGAACCTCGAAGCCTGGCAGCCGAAGAAGTGAGGCACTCCCTGCCCTGGGGAGCGATGGCACGACTGGCGGGGCGACGGCTGCTGTTCGCCGCCCCCGTCCTCCTCGTCGTCACCTTCGGCGTCTTCGCGATCGCCGCCGCCTCCCCCTTCGACCCCGTCAAGGCGTACGCCGGCACAGCAGCCCTCGGCGCCGACGCCGAGACGCTGGAGCGGCTACGGGAGAACCTGGGCGTGGACCAGGCGTTCACCTCTCGCTGGTGGAACTGGCTGACCGCAGCCGTCACGGGCGATCTCGGGCAGTCCAGCGTGATGCGGCAGCCGGTCGCCCAGGTCATCGGTGAACGCCTCGTCTGGTCCACGCTGTTGTGCGCGGTGGCTTTCGTGGTGGCCGTGCTGTCGGGGACGGTTCTGGGTGTGCTGGCGGCCCGGCGGCCGGGATCGGTGTTCGATCGAGCTGTGACGTCGCTGGCCTACTCGCTGGAGGCGGCGCCCGTCTTCTGGCTCGCCCTGCTGGCCGTCTGGCTGTTTGCCCTCCAGCTCGGCGTGCTCCCGGCCGGCGGTCTGACGGACACTGCCATCGAGCAGGTCACGCCTGGGCAGGTGACGAGCCACCTCGTGCTGCCGGCCGGGGTGCTCGCCGTCTCCCAGCTGCCCTGGTTCACCCTGTACGTCCGCCAGGGTGTCGGCGACGCGCTCGCCGAGGACCCGGTACGCGGCGCCCGCGCGCGAGGCTTGAGTGAGCGCACCGTCGTGCTCGGCCATGCCCTGCGCTCCGGTCTGCTGCCGGTGCTCACCCTGGTCGGCTCGAGAGTGCCCGAACTCATCACCGGCGCGCTGCTGGTGGAGAGCGTCTTCAGCTGGCCCGGTATCGCGGCGGCCACCGTGGAGGCGGCCACCGCCGTCGACTTCCCGCTCCTCGCCGCCCTGACGGCTTTGGCCACCGCCGCAGTGCTGGTCGGCAATCTCCTCGCCGACCTGCTCTACGGCCTGTTCGATCCGAGGGTGAAGTTCAGTGACATGTGAAGCCACCGGTGACGTGACGGGTGAGTCGACGGCCGAGCCCGTCTGGCGGTCGTACGGCACGAGACACCGCCCCACCAGGGCCGTGCGTGTCCGCGTCTCGGTGGCCCTGGTCACCGCCACCGTCCTGGCCGTACTCCTCGTGCCACCGCTGGTGCAGCTCGACCAGCAGGCCGTCGACCTGTCCTCGAGGCTGCTCCCACCGAGTTGGTCGCATCCCTTCGGCACCGACGACCTCGGCCGGGACCTGCTCCTGCGCTGCGTCTACGGCCTGCGGGTGTCCCTGCTGGTCGGGGTGGTGGCGGCTCTCACGGCGACGGTGATCGGCACTGCTGTCGGAGCGACCGCCGGGGCGCTGGGCGGCTGGGCCGACCGCGGTCTCATGCGGGCCGTCGACACGATCTCGTCCGTGCCGCACCTGCTGCTGGGCATCTTCATCGTGGCCATGTTCCGGCCCGGGGTATGGCCGGTGATCGTGTCCGTCGCACTCACCCACTGGCTGTCCACCGCCCGGATCGTGCGCGCCGAGGTGCTGTCCCTGCGCTCGCGCCCCTACATCGACGCCGCCGTCTCCGGTGGCGCGTCCCGGTGGCGGGTGACGGTACGGCATCTGCTGCCCGCCGTAGCGCCGCAGGCCGCGCTGGCCGCTGTTCTGATGGTGCCGCACGCCATGTGGCACGAGTCGGCGCTGTCCTTCCTCGGCCTGGGCCTGCCCACCCACATGGCCAGCCTCGGCAACCTCATCCAGGGCGCGCGGAGTTCGCTGCTCGCCGGTCAGTGGTGGCCGACCCTCTTCCCGGGCCTGTTCATCATCGTGCCCACGCTCGCCATCGCCGGCCTCGCGGGAGCCTGGCGGGAGCGGATCAACCCCCGCCGCCGATCGGAGCTGATGCTGTGACCGACCGAACGCCGGTCCTCTCCGTACGCGGGCTGTCCGTGCGCTTCCTCATGCCGGGTGGGCGGCGGATCGCCGCCGTCACCGACGCGCAGTTCGACGTGGCGGCCGGCGAGTGTCTCGCCCTGATCGGTGAGAGCGGCTGCGGCAAGTCGGTTCTCGCCTCCGCCCTGCTCGGTCTGTTGCCCGCCAACGCGCAGGCCGCGGGCGAGGCCCGGCTCGGCGACCTGAACGTGATCGCCGCCGGTGAACGGACGCTGGCGCGGACGGTTCGGGGCCGCCTGATCGGGCTCGTCCCGCAGAGTCCCGCCGCGCACCTCACGCCCGTGCGCACGGTCCGTTCCCAGCTGGAAGAGACGCTCGGCGCGCTGACGGATGCACGAGGGCGTACTGCCCTGCGTTCGGCAGCCGAGGCGGCCGCCGAACGTGCTGCCTTCCCCACCGGCCACCTCGACCGTCACCCGCACGAACTCTCCGGCGGCCTGGCCCAGCGCGCTGCCACTGCCCTCGCCCTCGTCGGAGACGCGCCCCTGCTCCTGGCCGACGAGCCCACCACCGGCCTCGACCGCGACCTGGTCGACCACACCGTCGATGAACTGCGCCGCCATGTCGATAGCGGCCATCGGGCCTTGCTCGTGATCACCCACGACCTGGTCGCTGCCGAGCGCATCGCCGACCGTGTGGCCGTGATGTACGCGGGCCGGATCGTCGAGCTCACCGACGCGGAAACGTTCTTCGGCAGTCCGGGCCCCCGCCACCCCTACAGCCGCGGCCTCCTGCGTGCCCTCCCCGACCGCGCCTTCACCCCGATTCCCGGTATGCCGCCCGAGCTCGGCGACCTCCCCGAGGGCTGCGCCTTCGCCTCACGCTGCGAGCGGGCCACCCACGCCTGCACCGCCCTCCCCTCCATGACCGGCGGCGTCGCCTGCCACCACCCGCACATGACGGAGGACTTCCGTGCTTGAACTGCAGGAGATCACCGCCGGATACGACAGGAACGCCCCCGTCGTCCGCAATGCCACCCTGACCATCGCCCCTGGCGGGTCCGTCGGTCTCCTGGGTCCCAGCGGTTGCGGCAAGTCCACCCTCGCCCGGGTCGCGGCTCTGTTGCACCGCCCCGAGGCCGGCACTGTGACGCTCGACGGCGAACCCGTACGCCGCTGGCGCCACCGCGCCCCACGGGCCCAGCGCGTAGCCATCGGCGTCGTCTTCCAGCAGCCCCGTCTCTCCGCCGACCCGCGCCTGCGGCTCACCGATTTGATCGCCGAGCCCCTGCGCGCCACCGGCCGCCGCGACGAAGTACCGCACTGTACAGCCGAGTTGGCCTCAGCCGTCGGCCTCACCCCCGACCTGCTGGGCCGCCGCCCCCACGAGGTCAGCGACGGCCAGCTCCAGCGCGCCTGCCTCGCCCGCGCGCTCGTTCTGCGTCCGCGCTGGCTGATCTGCGACGAGATGACAGCGATGCTCGACGCCTCGACCACCGCCGCCCTGGTGGCAGCCGTCGAGGAGTACCGCACCGCCACCGGCGCCGGACTGCTCGCCGTCGGCCACGACCAGGTGCTCCTGGACCGCTGGTGCGACCGCGTCCTCCACTGGGAGGAGGTCGTCGCTCCGGACATGGGAAAGCTCCCGCAGGTATCGGGCCTGCGGGAGCCGTCCGCTGTACCGCCTGCTACGTGAAGGGTGAGAAGACGATCACGAACAGGGCGTCCGAGTGCCGCTGCTACGGCGTCACGGGGCGAGCAGCAGGCTGTCGCCGCGCTCCTTGGCGGCGGCGTAGCGCTTGGCCACGTCCTGCCAGTTGACGACCTTCCACATGGCCTCGATGAAGTCGACCTTCTGGTTCTTGTACTGCAGGTAGAAGGCGTGCTCCCAGGCGTCGAAGACCAGGATCGGGGTCGAGCCCTGGCCGACGTTGCCCTGGTGGTCGTAGACCTGCTCGACGATCAGCCGGCCGCTCAGCGGCTCGTAGGCCAGGACGCCCCAGCCGGACCCCTGCGTGGTGGCCGATGCCTTGGACAGCTGCGCCTTGAAGTTGGCGAAGGAACCGAAGGATTCGGCGATGGCGTCCGCGAGTTCGCCCACGCCGTCCTTCTCCAGCGGCTCGCCGCCACCGTCGCCGGTCATGTTGTGCCAGTAGATCGAGTGCAGGATGTGCCCGGAGAGGTGGAAGGCCAGGTTCTTCTCCAGGCCGTTGATCGAGCCCCAGGTCTCCTTGTCCCGCGCCTCGGCGAGCTGCTCCAGCGTGTCGTTCGCGCCCTTGACGTAGGCCGCGTGGTGCTTGTCGTGGTGGAGCTCGATGATCTCGGGGCTGATCACCGGAGCGAGAGACGAGTAGTCGTACGGGAGCTCCGGGAGCGAGTAAACCGCCATGTCCAACATCCTCCGCCATAATTGCCACTCATGTGCAACTGCACGCTAACAGCAGGAGAGGCGCGATGCCGATCAGGCATTGGTCCTAGGTCCGCGGACCGTGTCACAGGGAGCAAGGAGCCGGCTTCTGCCTCCGTCAGAGAGGAAGCGCGGTGAGTGGGGCCGGGCACCGCGAACTGCTGCGAGGACAGGGGCTGCGCTGTACGCCCGCCCGGCTGCGGGTACTGGCTCTGCTGTCCGTCTCGGCGCGGCATCTCTCCGTCTCGGAGGCTTGCACGCGCCTGGGGCAGGCCGGGAAGAGCCTCCACACCACGACCGTCTACCGAACGCTGGAGACCCTCACGGCCGTCGGTCTGGCCCACGCCGTGCCGGGCCCGGGGCCCATGCGCTACGGCATCAACGGAGAGCCTCACCACCACACCGTCTGTCAGGGCTGCGGGTATGTCGCAGCCCTGGCGGCCGGGCATCTGTCGGAAGCGGTGGATCGAATCCGGGAACTGACCGGGCTGCGGCCGGACGCCCGCGGGTCACTGGGCTCTACGGCCGGTGCGGCGACTGCGCGCCTGAGGGTGCGGGACGCCGTCCGGGGACGGTACGCCGGGGCCGGGGACGGCACTTCGGGGGCAGGGGCCTGCTCTTCCGCACGTGGCTACCATCCCCGCGCATGTTATTGCACACTGATTGCAATAACACAGCGAAGAGGTCGACCGGCCGAAAGGCGCCGCCGAAGACCTCCCGCGCATCGGCCGGCTCCCGCAACCAGCGCGGCGCTGGCGAGAGGGAGTTGCGGCAGCGGAGCAAGGCGAGCTGTACCAGCGGCAACCGAACACGGTGTACCCGGCCGGTCCAAGACGAGCCGTGAGGAACTCGCCGACGTTCTCGCCCATGCCGGGCGCCGCCGCAAGAAGAGCACCACCTGCCCCCGCAATCCTGACCGGCCGGGCGCCTCACCGGAAGAGGCCGGCGTTCTCCGCAGCCCACTGCCGGAACGTTCTGGCCGGGGAGCCGGTGACCTGCGAAACGGTGTCGCGCACCATCAGCAGTTCGTCGTTGACGTCTCCGCCCGTGACGTCGAGCACCGCGTCCGCGGCCTCGTCCCCGAAGACCGCGGCCATCTGGGCGTGAGCCTCCTGTCGGCTGATCTCGACGAAGGGAACGGCCCGCCCGATTGCTGCCGCTATGGCTTCGACCTGCTGCCGGGCGGTCACCGGTTCCGGACCGGTCAGCGCATACGTCCGCCCCCTGTGGCCGGGCTCGGTCAGTGCGACCCGCGCCACGGATGCGATGTCCGCGGGGTGGATGGTGGGCAGCGCGGTGTCCGCATACGGAGCGTGCACCGTTTCATGGTCACGGATCGCCGCCGCCCACATCAGAGCATTCGAGGCGAACTGTGTCGGCCGCAGGATCGTCCAGGCCAAACCGCTGCTCTTGAGCAGCAGTTCGACCGCGAGGTTCTCGGCGGCGGGTCCCAGATACGGATGGGTCTGAACGGTAACGGACGAGACCAGCACCACATGCTCCACCCCCGCCAGCCGGGCGGCCTCGATGATCTCGGCGTCCGGACCCAGACGCGGCACGAGGAACAGCGAGCGCACCCCATCCAGAGCGGGCTTCAATGATTCCGGCTCCGCGAACTCACCCTCGACAGCCTCCACGCCTGCGGGGAACGTGGCCCGTGAGGCGTCACGGGTGAGCCCTCTCAACGGCCCCACACCACATGCGTGCAGCTCCCTCAGCAGCGCACTTCCTATGTTTCCGGTGGCACCGGTCACGAGGATCACGGGCGCGTTCTCCTGTCGTCAGATGATCAACCTGAGGGAGACGTTAAAAGCTCAATCGCACTTCAGGTCAAGGAGAACCCTCTCCCTCCCTGATGCTTGACGCACGCGAACACCTCGGCGCTTCGCGCCGGGGACTGCTCTCCACGGTCCACCACTGCCCTTGCACCCGCTGACCGTGAACACTGCCTGACAGGGCAAGTCACGTTGTGGCTGCTGTCGCGCCGCAGGCAGGCGCATGACCCAGCAATGGATCAGGACGTGTCTGGAGTCAACGGGAGCGTGGCGCTGGATGTCCGTCCGGTGATGCCGGCGAACGAGGGCATCCCGAGGTCAGTGAACTGCCGTGTGCGGTCCTGTTCGTCGAGTTGGGCGAGTTTGTTGTGCGCTCCGGCGAGGCCGACTTCGAGTCCCTCCAGTTCGCCGAGCCAGCCCTCGCGTCCGGCTTCCAGCACCAGGGGCGGGCGCTGGGACGGGTCCGGGCGGAGCATGGTGCAGCGGACGCAGGCGTGCGCGTGAATGCAGGAGGTGCCGCGCGCGAGCGCAGATGCCGATGGAGAGATTGCGGCGTTCGAAGTGACCTAGGAACGCGTCCCATTCCTCCGCTGTCGGGGTGCGGTACTCCTCGCTGGGGCGCAGGCCCGGCGGCGGGCGATGAAAGCGTGGTGGGCTTCGATGGCTTGGGCCGGGTAGAGCGCGTTGTAGCCCCTGGTGGTGTTGATGTCGGCGTGACCGGCGATGGCCTGGGCAATGTGCGGGGCAGGCCGCTGCCTGGCGCTCGGTGAGCCGCCGTCCTGCTGCTCGAACCGGAGCGGGCGTCCGGGCCGGTCAGTTCAGCAAGCCAGCCGTGAACGTCTCGCGGCGGTCCGCCAGCCAGGTCTGCATGCGGTCCCAGCGTTCCCATCCGCCACGCTCGGCCAGCGCCCGGAGATAGACGGGGTCCCCGGCCGTCACGCGGGCCGCTACGAAGGACCGGCAGACCTCCGTGGCCTGCTCGATGACGCCGGGCAACTCGGCGCGATCCCGCAGCGAGAGGCCGTAGCCATCGGCAAGGATCCGCAGGCGTGCGGCCGCGTCCAGCCCGGAGGGGAAGAAGGCGGCCGCGGATCCGGGGTCGACCATGGGCACCCAGTAGCGGGCGGTCATGGCCACGTCCCAGAGGGGGCGGCCCGGGGCTGCCAGGTCGAAATCGATCAGGGCAGCGGCACGGCCGTCGCGGAAGACGACGTTCTCCGGGCACACGTCGTTGTGGCACAGCATCGTTCCCCCTTCCGGGTCGGCCAGGTCCCCGGACCACCCAGCACGGGTGTCGACCTCGACGGCCACGCTGGCCTCATGCAGGCGCCGCAGCAGGCTCCCCACCGATTCAAGGGCAGCCTTTGTCATTGCCCAGTCCGGGAACGGCGGCAGAGCCACGTCGCCCGGGATATAGGTCAGCTGCTCACGGCCATCCGCGGTGAGACCGACAGGGGCCGGCGCCGCATCGAAGCCGTGCTCCTTCAGCGCAAGGAGATAAGCATGCAGGGCAGGTGCGTTGCGCGGCGCCGGGCGTTCAACCAACGCACCCCGGCGGAAGACCGCCCCCGCGTTCGCCATCCCGCCGACCAGCGCCTCGTCTTCAGCCGTCATGATGATCACGCTATCGCCAGATGGCCCCCTCGCGGACCGAGCCGGTCGGCTGGGGTTCCCGCAACGCTGGATCGAGGGAGCCCCAGCGAGGGCCAGGGCCACCGGCGGAGGCGGCCAGGACTGCCCTCAGCGGCTACTGCCGAGTGTGCTCAGCTACGGGAGCCTCGGTGGATGCAGAGATCCACTCGCAGGACGCAGGGATTCTCCTGGTGAAGCGGTCCTGCACACCGGGCGCTACCGGGCCAGGCTTGGCCGGGCTGTCTGTCGGTGCTGTCCTGACCCGTCGGCGTGGGAGGTTGTCAGTCGACGGAGTCCATGAAGTTCAGCATCCTGCGGTTGATCTCCCCCGCGTGGTCGATCTGCGGCCCGTGGCCTGTGTCGGAGACGATCTCGGCTCGGGCGCCGGGGATCAGACGGGGCACACGCTCCACCTGCCGCTGAGGGTGTACGAGGAGGCTTCGCTTGCCGAACACCAGATAGAGCGGAGTCTGGATGGTGGACAGCTCCTCCTCGGACAGGGGAAGCGGCGACGGGCGGCGTATGCGGTAGGCGCGAACAGTCGTTCGGATCATCGCGCGCAGTTCCGGGACGACGAGGACCGGCTGTTCGAGCCAGGCCGCCAGTCGCGGGCGGAGCGCCTTGGGCGCGAAGGTCGCGAAGAGGCTGGCGAAGATCCAGACGAAGAAGCGCAGTCCCACCTTTTCCAGGCCGCCGGGGTCGAGCAAGGTGGCCGAGGCGAGGCGTCCGGGCCTGAGGTGTGCCTGGTTCAGGACGAGCCATCCGCCGTAGGAGGAGCCGACGAGGTGGACGCGGTCGAGGCCGAGTCCGGCGAGCGTCTCGTCCAGCCACTGTGCGGCGCGTTCAGGTTGGTGGATGGGTTCGCGCTGCGTGCTGCGGCCGGGGTCGCCCGGTGTGTCGATCGCGTAGACCGGGCGGTCTGCGCTGAGGGCAGGGGTGTTCGGGTACCACATGGCGGAGCAGGAGCCCGCCCCGTGTATCAGGACGACGGGGGTGCGGGATCGGGCGGACCCGTTCGCGGGGCCGTAACGGTAGACGTGCGTGGTGCCGAAGGACGTGTCCACGTCCTCTTCCGCGAGTGCGGGCGCTCCCAGTGCGTAGACCGCATCGCAGGCCGTGAAGTGGCGCTCCCGCCAGGCATCGCTCACGTAGCGGCCGACATCGGCCTGGGGTCGGGCAGCGGTCTCGGGCATGGCCACCTCCGGCGTCTCGGTTTCGTGGTACGAACGTACCACGGAGTTGGTACAGCTGTATCATCAAAGGCCTCCATGGAAGCCACAGCGGGAACGACGAGCGGAGAACCGGCCGATGCCCAAACGCGTGGACCACGCAGAACGGCGCACCGAGATCGCCGAGGCCCTCGTCCGGGTCGCTGGCCGACGCGGGCTGCATGCCGTCGGGATGCGCGATGTGGCAGCGGAGGCGGGCGTATCGCTGCGGCTGGTGCAGTACTACTTCCAGACCAAGGAAAAGTTGCTGTTCTTCGGGCTGGAGCTTCTTGCGGAGCGATTCGGGGAGCGGGTCTCCGCCCGTGTACGGGCCGCCGGAGACAGTCCAGGTCCGCGCGCGATGGTCGAGGCGTTGCTGATGGCGGCGCTGCCGACAGACGACGAGAGCCGCACCTTCCACCACCTCTACACGTCATACGCGGTTCTGGCCGTGAACGACGCGGCGCTCGCAGCCCAGCCCTTCATCAGGAACCCTGATGCCGCCGAAGATGCCCTGACCGAACTCCTCCGGCAGGCGCAAGAAGCGGCACTGCTCGAGCCCGGTGTGGACGCGCGGTTGGAGGCAGCCGGCCTGCTCGCCATGTCTGCGGGACTCGGCACCGGCATCCTCGTCGGCCAGCGCAGCCCCGAGTCCGCGACGACAATTCTGAACTACCACCTGAACCGGATCTTCCGCACTGGTGATGCGGTCTTGACATGAGGGACCGGAGCCCAGGATCCGTGGAGCTGCAGACCGCCCGGCTGTTGCTGAGACGTCCAACGGCAGCCGATGTCGACGTGATCTTCGCCGTCCACCGCGATCCTGAGACCTGTGCCCACAACCCGTCCGATGCGCTCGCCCGGTTCGAGGAAGCGGAGACGCTCTACCAGCGTTGGGACGACCAGTGGCAGCAGTACGGATACGGGTACTGGGTTGTCCGGCACCACGGCTCGGCTCAGCAGCTCGGGTTCTGCGGAATCAAGCCAGCGGAACTCCACGGGGTCCCGGTCCTGAATCTCTTCTACCGTTTCGCCACCTCAGCCTGGGGCCAAGGCTTCGCCGGTGAAGCCGCAGCCACGGTTGCCACTTGGGCATCCCATCACCTGCCCGACCTCCCGCTGATCGCCCGCGTTCGGCCAGCCAACCTTGCTTCTCAGCGCGTGGCGATACGCGCCGGGCTCAACCGAGCACAGCATCTCGACACCGAGGGATACGACGGCTTCGACTGGATCTACATGGCCCGACACGCCAACAGGGCCCTAAACGGACGCGATCACACACCAGGACCCGAGATGGAAACGAAGCTCCCCCGCCAGTCCTCCTGGGAGTGACCGGGGGCCTGTAGGCGATGCGGCGGCTGACCAGGCCGGAGCCCGGTGATGGCCACCCGGCGCTCGCACCTCCACGATTCCATGCCCGCCTGGTCCCGGAGCGGCCGATCGATGTGCACCGACGGGCAAGGGAGCGTGCGCTCGGACGCAACCGGCCGGCAACTGGCGGCCGTAGCGTCCTCATGTTCCTTCCCAGCGTCCGGACACTCGCTGATGCGAGGTGTCCCGAGGTGAACCTGTGATCAGAAAATTATGCGCCGCGCTCCTGGCCCTGGCGATGTCCATGGGCCTCGTGACGAGCCTCAGCTCGACGGCTTCGGCGGCCAACTACCAGGTCGTCGACTACAACATCTCCAACATCACCGCCGGAGGGATGGACCACGCCCTCGCCTACTACCACGTCATCGACGCGATCCACCGGCTCAGCTACGGAGAGCCCACGGAAGAGCGCTCCATCGCACAAACCACGCAGGAACAGGGCCGAATCATCCAGGTCCGGATCCGCGACACCGGCGGCAACGACTTGGTCTCCATTTACATCTGGGCCAACACCCTCTATGTGGCAGGCTTTTACGCCGCCCGCGGAGGTGGGCACTACGTCTTCAACGACGGCCGGGAAGCCGAGTTCGAGCAGACCCTGGGCATCGCCAGAAACAGTGCTGAACGCCTCGGACGAACCGGCAACTACACCGGCCTGCCGACCGGGAACAACCGGGAAAGCCTGACCATCAACCCGCAGGCCATCTACGGCGCCGCGTCCACCCTCGGGTATTCGCGCGGATACAACGACAACGTGGGCCGCGCTCTCGTCGTCATGATCCAGACGTTTTCAGAAGCGGCCCGCTTCGGGCGCGTCATGGAGAACGTCTACTACAACATCTACCACCCCGGAAACACTGAGCAGATGGGCGCCCTCGCCGGTCTGCAGAACCAGTGGCGGAGCATCTCCCAGTTCGCCCGCGACCTGCGCAGCGGCTACACACCGTCAATCACCGTCCTCGGCACCATCGTGCGGTCCTTCGAGCAGCTGCGACAGCGTCTGTCCTTCGTCGAGCTGCTCGGGTCGGTCGCCCTTCTGTGACGCCCCCCCCGACCAGTGCGGACCGTCCCTGCGCACCCCCGCTGGGCGAGGCGGGGCCGGGCAATTGCCAGCGTCTGCGGGAACGTTGCCGTCGGGACGGTCAGCGGGTCGTGAAATGTGGGCGCGATCCTCGGTTTCCGAAACCGGGGATCGCGCGGAAGGCAGTCAGTCCTTCCACCACCACGCCCTGACCGCCCGACCGTAGTCACGATCCGTAAGCATGATCGGCCAGCGGCAAGACGCGACGGCGCGCTGGACGGAGAGCACCATCGATCCCATGCCCCGACGACGCCTCCTCTCGCCGGCGGATGAACGCCGCTGGTCCACGGAGAGGTGTCTCCTGCACACTCCCTCGCGCATCGCTGCCGGCAGCTTCGCGTGGGGGTGGGCGGGGAATGTCAAGGTCCGGTCGTCGAACAGCAGACCCGCGGGCAGTGCACGATCGGTCACCGCCCTCTGCAGATCGAGCCCATGCGGCAGCAGAGCGGGGTCGTGGCGGAGCCGGAGTGGACGGTCGAGGCGTCAACGAGGCGGCTGGCCGACGGCATCGGGCTGTCAGTCGCCACGGCGAAGACCACGGTGGGTGGCCTCCTCTGCCAGGAATACCGCAGTCCGAAGACAGCGTCGTATACGGTCCACCGGGCCTGACGAACATCGAAAGGAGGCAGAACGCGGTTCGCGGCGATCCTCACGACGCCGCCGGATGGCTCGGATGGCTCACCCACCGGGCCGCTCGTTCTTCCTTCACCTTTTGCGCCGTCAACTGCTTCTGAGCTCGCCGTCCCGTCGTCCGAGGAGGACGATGGAAGCAGAGGCACCCGGCGCCGCGGGCCCGCCGCGAGCCCGCGCGGCCGGTGCGAGGAGGTCGTCGTCATGGCCCGTATCGCTTCCGCCATCAGATCTCGGATGCCCGACACCGTCCGGCTCGCCGGAACACACACGGGAAACCACCCATGGAAAATCCAGCTGGTCGAACATCCCGGGCGCAAGGAGTCGACGTTCTTCCGGGCCGCGAAGACAACGGTGAAGAAGATCCTCGACGAAACGAGCGACGAGGACCTGCCCTACGGCCCCCGGCCCACCGGATCCGAGCACTGGGAGATGCACCACGGCGGCAGCCTGTGGGTGAAGGGGCGCGGCGGCTGGCGCATGTACCGCGCCAAGGCAGGCATCGAGTGGAGCATGCAGTTCTGCGCGGACCCTGAGAAGGTCGACCGGCTGCGCCTCCTCGCTGCCGAACTCGTGGAAGCCTTTCCTCTCACCCTGCCCGCCCTGGAGGCATTGGGATACGAAGAGGCTCGCGAGCTGCTGCACAGGCCGATCACGGACGCCGACGGAGTCGAGGCGTGGACCGACTCCCTCTTCAACTCGTGCGTGCCCCTGAACCGCGGGGACCACCAAGGAATCTTGCCCCGGACCCCCGGCGAACACCACTACCCCTGGCCGGTCAAGGGCGCGGACTACTTCCGCTACTCCGACTTCAAGCTGTGGGTGACCCTGCCCGACGGCACCCATGGCGCCGTGGCCCCGGTGGGCAGGCGGGGTTCGGGCGACGGCCGTGTCCGCCTGTTGCACGCCCCGGAGGACAGCAAGGCGGCAGGCACCCTGGCTCAGGCGCAGGAGCTGCGCGAGATGGCCGTGCTGCCGTCCGACAGCCCTGTCGCACTGGAGGCGTTCGAGATGCAGATCGCCGAGGCGGACGGGACACAGCACAACGGAAGATCACGGCGCGGCAGACGACGGCACGAATAGACAGGGCGCGACTGGCACGCACGATTGAAACGCCCCGAATGCTTCCAGTGGGCCTACGTTCCCTGACTCCCCCGGCGGGATGACCGCTCCAACCGCTCCCTGAACCGGGAGTAGTTGGAGATCACCCACACCGGGCCGCCGCAGTATCATCTGAGGCCGTTGTCATGCATCCGTCGACTGAACGGATGGACGCCCGCACGTGTCGGCGAGCGGCGGCTGGGGTCCGCGGGGGTGCGGGCCGGATGGGGGAAAAGGACGATGACGTATCGGCGTGTGCTCGCGCCCGCGGTCTTCGGGGCACTCTTGCTGGCGGGGCTGCTGTGGTGGGCGGGGGCCAGTGCCCACGCACTCAGCCTGCCCGGCGCCACACGATTCTTCGGCCCCGATCAGGCGAACCGCCTGGCCGCGTGGACGATGCCCTGGTCGACCGACTCCCCGTCATCAGCCCAGTTCAACGATCCCGCAGGCGCACCCGGCCATGGGGCGGACTACGCGGCCCTGAGGGAGGCCGCCATACGGGTGCGCTACGCCGCGCTCGTCTTGCTCTTTGCGTGCGGTGCGGCGCCACTGCTGCGCCGACTGTCGGGCCGCGGCGCCGGGCGCGCGGCCGTCGCCGTGGCGGCCCTGTGGGGCTGGGGGATCGTTGCGGCCATGCTTGCCGTCACGGTGTCCGCGCCCTGGATGGTCGCTTCCGGCGGCTCCGCCGCGTTCCGGCTGCTGCCCGGCCTTGCGAGTGCCATGTCCCAGGGCCGCGAACTGCCGGTGGGTGCTGCCCTGGTCGCCGCCGCGGGCGCCGTCGGCCTCATGACCCTGCTGCGGCCCGAGGTGACACCCCCACCTGGCCGGTCTGTGCCGACCGCGGCCACCGCGCGGCTCGCCGCGACCCTGGGCACCGCCGTGGTCGCCATCGCCCTCGCCGTCCTGTCCAACGACCGGGTGGCCGGGCGGATGCAGACCGGGTTCACGGGCAACGGGCAGCTGTCCGAGCCCGGTGATCTGCTGCGGCAGTGGATCCAGCTTGGCGCCTGGACCCTGCCCACCGGCTCCGCTCCCGGGCCCTGGCTCCTGTACCGGCTCGGTGACGTGGCGCTGCTCGCCCTGGTCTGGTGGGGGCTGCGGCTGTTGCCCGTCCTGCTCGACCGTGTCACCTACCCCGCCTACTCGCTCGGCGCCGTCGCCGCCACCACCCTGGGCGTGGTGGTGAGCGGAGTCTGGCACTCGCTCCTCTCCTATCAAGGCAGCACGGGTGGGCCCCTGCTCTACTACGTCTCCGTAGGCTCAGGCGTGTCGGCGGCGCTCGTCTTCGGCACCCTCGCCGGCTGCGCCAGCACGGCGACCGTCCGGATCCGCAGCCGCGCACAGCAGCCCGCCCCGCCCACGCCGCGAACCCAACCGGCCTGACCGCCGGCCGAACAACGGGTGACCCAAGTGCTGGATGCGGCGCTGAGCGACGAGCGGTTCAGCCGGCCGGAGGAGTTCGACCTGGCCACCTACTGGTCCTCCTACCTCGACTATTTCCAGAGACGGCGCTACACCGGCACGGCCACCATCCGCCTGTCGCCACGCCGACGCCTACGCCTGCCCGACAACGTCCCGCCGGAAGTGGTACGGGCCGTCGACTCCACCGCAACCGCTGTCGGCGACGACGGATGGGTCGAGGCGGTCATCCCGACCGAAAGCACCGAGCACGCCTGCGGCGAGCTGCTGCGGCTCGGTACCGACGTCACGGTCGTCGCACCGGCCGAACTGCGCCAGGCTGTGGCTGACACGGTGGGCGAACTCGCCAAAACCTACGGGTCCGACCGATGGGCTGGGACTGGACTGGCCTCGCAGTGACGCGGGCCTGGCTCAGGTGGAGACGGGAGTTCGGGACAGGGCGGTGCGCAGCGCGAAGGCGCCGAGCAGGCCACCTGCCGTGAACCGCTGGGCGGTCATGGCGCGGGGGCGGGCTGCCAGAAAGCCCGACACCCGCGCTGCGCCCAGCATGATCAGAGCGTTCACGGAGATCCCCACGATGATCTGCACAGCACCGAGCTGGAGCAGTTGCCCCCAGGCCGGACCTGCCTGCGGATCCATGAACTGGGGCAGGAGGGCGGCATACATTAGAGCGATCTTGGGGTTGAGCAGGTTGGTCAGCAGCCCCATCGAGAACAGGCGGGCGTCGGAGACCGGAGACAGGTCCTGGGCCGGAGCGAAGGGCGAGCGGCCGCCAGGCTTGAGCATCCCCCAAGCCAGGTAAGCCAGGTAGGCGGCCCCGGCCAGCTTGACCACCATGAACGCCACCGGCACGGCGGCGAACAACGCGGACAGGCCCGCAGCCGCGGCCAGCAGATAGCACACGAACCCCACGGCGGTCCCAGTCAGGCTGACAAGGCCCGCCCTGCGGCCTTGGGTGATCGCGCGGGAGGCGAGGTGGATCATATTCGGTCCCGGAGTCAGGGCCATGCCCAGTTCGACCAGGGCCACTCCCCCCACTGCGGCCAGACTGATCACCGGTCAACTCCTGATCGTTCGCCGGGTTTCTGGTACCCGGAGTGGGGCGGCGCCCGCTGCGCCGGGCGGCTGCGACGCATCGGCGGATGCCTGCATCGCCTGCCTCAGGATACGGCCCTGCCGGTCGGTGTCGCCGTGCGCCCTGACTCCAGCCGGCCGACGACATCAACGACTGCAGCCGCATTGCCCACGGTCGCGTGGGCGATCTCCGCGTGATCGGCCGGACAGATCCTGGGCACCGAGGCCGCCGTGCAAGGCTTCCGCGTGTCGCTATCGCTGCCGATGAGTCCTAATCTGCTCGACCGTCGCGACCTTCAGCACTCCGAGCACACGCAGCACGTCGCCGCGCGGGTTGTTCGACGGCCCGCCGGGTTCTCCTCAACCTTCCCCGCCATCAGCCCCGCTCCCCGCTCTGGCGTTGTCCAGCTGCAGTGCTGTGCGCAGCCAGTTGTCCGCGGAGCCCGGGGTTGGCTGTGGGCGGCCGCCCGGCGGAGTGAGGACAATGCCGGCGAGCTCCCAGTACTGGGACAGGGGCGGCTCGGCCGATAGACGGGCGGCCAGCGAGCGGCGGAACTCGTGGGTGTCGTGGCTGCGGTAGGCACTAGCGTACGCCCCGACGTAGGCGTCCAGCGCCTCACCCGGATGCGGGTCGTGTGCACGGCGAAGGCGGGGGGCCGCGAGTTCGAATGCCTCGAGGAGGCCCGCGTACAGCAGGGCGGCACCGCGGGCTCCCGCTACTCGGTGCACCTCCGGCTGGGGCTGTTGACCGTCTGGGCAGGGAGCCGTCGTCATCGCGTGCAGGCGGGCGAAGGCGAGGGCCTGGGAGGGGTGCGGTTCGTCCGGCGGCTGAGGGACGGCCGCATCCAGGAATGCCGCAGTTGCCCGGGCCGGCATCCGTGGGGGCAGCCAGGCGCGCCAGAACCTGGCCAGGGGTGCGGTGCTCGGCGGCGTGTTCAGCGCGGTGAGCAGTCTCAGCCGACCGGCGCGTTGGGCCGGCGGGCAGTCCCGTACCAGTTGGAGTGCCGCTTCCCGCCAGCGCAGGGCCTTCAGCTCGCTGCCGAGCTCACGCAGGCGGCTGTCGACGGCGCTCTCCAGTACAGAGCCGACTGCGTCTTCGTCCTCGAGGATGCGGCGTATCTCCGGCAGGGACAGGTCAAGGGCGCGCAGGGAGCGGATCAGCTGCAGTCGTTCCAGTGCCGGGAGGCCGTAGCGGCGATGGCCGCCACTGCTGCGGGCGGCTTCGGGGAGCAGGCCTTGGTCGGAGTAGAAACGGACGGTTTTCACGGTGGCGCCGGCGCGCTCGGCGAGCTCACCGATGCTCCACAACAGCTCGTGTGACGTGGACAGTTGAACCTCCCTTTAGGGGAGTTCCTACGGTACCGGTGCGCGGGCGAGGGCAGAGGCCGGTGGCCCGCGGACGATGCCGTACGTGATCGGCGGCGGTGTGTGACGAGTCCGGGGAGGGCTTTGTGCAGGTGTTCATCATGGTGGCGGGTGCGTTCACCGGGGCCCATGTGTGGCAGGAGACGGCCGCCCGGCTGGTCGCGGCGGGCAGTGCGGTGCACGCGGTCGCGCTGACAGGTACCGACCCGGCCCGGCCCGCCACGTCGGCGCAGGTCGGTCTGGAGACGCACATCGAGGATGTGATCGCGGCGATCGACGCGGTGGAGGTGACGTCCGGGCGTGAGATCGTGCTCGTCGGTCACGACTACGGGATCCATCCGGTGCTCGGCGCCGCTGATCGGCGGGCAGAGCGCATCGCACGCGTCGTGTACCTGGACTGTGGAATGCCGCAGAACGGAGTTCCGGCGCTGGCCGCCGTGCCGGACCAGGCTTTGCGCGCGCAGTTGGCCGAACGTGCCGAGGCAGGCGAGTACGAGGGCGTCCTGGCACCACCGGCCCAGGACGAGTGGGAGCGCTGGGGCAGTACCGACGGCGTCGGCGGGGCGGCGCTGGAGCGGCTGACCGCGCTGGCAGCACCTCAGCCGCTGGGCACCCTCCTTCAGCCGCTGCGACTGACCGGAGCGGTGGCCGCGGTGCCCGTCACCGGCGTGCTGTGCACCCGGAACGGCGCCAGTATCGACCTGGTGCAGCGGCTCGTCGACTTCGGCGACCCGGCGCTGGCGGTCCTGACCGAACCTCAGGTCACCTTCTTCGAGCTTCCCACCGGGCACTGGCCGATGCTGTCCTGCCCTGCCGCGCTGGCAGATGTCCTGCTGCGGGCCGCTGCCGGTGAGGGGCACCGTCTGCGGCCGGCGGGCGACGATGCGCCGGTGCCCGCCCATCTGCGCCCGTTCCCGTTGGACGTCCCCGAGCTGCCTCGCGACCGCCAAGGTCATGTCGATCTGTACGTCCCCGACGGGGAGGGCCCGCGGCCGGCCGTGGTCTTCGTGCACGGCGGACCGGTGCCCGCGGGAGCGCGGCCGCGCCCGCGTGAGTGGCCGCCCCTGGTGGGCTATGCCCGTATGGCTGCCGCCGAGGGCATGGTCGGCGCGACTGTCGACCACCGCCTCCACGACATCGCGGATTACGAACGCGCCGCTGCGGATATCGCCGCCGGCGTCGAACTGGTGCGGGCCGACGCCCGGGTGGACGCCGACCGGATCGCCCTGTGGTTCTTCTCCGGCAGCGGCCTGCTCACCACGGACTGGCTGACACAGCCCCCCGCCTGGCTGCGCTGCCTGGCCGCCTCCTACCCTATCCTGGCGCCCCTTCCCGCCTGGGGGATGGCCGGCAGCCGCTTCCATCCCGCCAGGGCGGTCGATCAGGCGGGGTCCTTGCCCATCGTCCTCGTCCGCGTCGGGCGGGAGACTCCCGAGATCGCCGCGACCGTCGAAGCGTTCGTGGCCGCGGCCGACGAGTGTGCAGCGCGACTCGAACTGGTCGATGTCCCGGGCGGCCACCACGGGTTCGAAACCCTGAACCCACCAGAGGAGACGCTCCCGGCCCTGCACCAGGCGATGCGCTCGGTGATCACCCACCTGACCAGGTGACCCCCTCGGACACAGCGGTGCGGTGTTGTTGATGGTGTTGGGCGGTTCTCCGGGTCAATCACTTCGCACGCCTGCCGTGCCCGCAGCGGGACGCCGGCTGCGGCGAGGAGTTTCTCCTTGACCGCAGCCCGTGGTGGTCGGCCCAGACGCTCTGGGACGGCAGCCGGTGGCTGTCGTGCTCAGGTGCAGTTTCCATTGTCCGAGTTGTAGTAGATGTCGATCGAGCCGCTCCACGTCAGGCACTGCCCGTCGTCGGGAACATCCTTGTAGACCGGGCCCGCGTAGCTGGTGAACGAGCCGGAGTCCTTGGCCTCGCCGCTGCTGTAGGGCCAGGTGTCCAGCGTGACCTCCATGAAGACACGGGCACCCGGCTGGGTGCGCACGGTCACCGCGCAGACCTTGCCGGCGCTGCTGTTGTAGGTCACGAACGTGGTGGCGGGGATGGTGGTCTGCGACGAGTGGATCGGCGTACCCCTGATGACGTCATAGCCGGTGCCACAGGCGCCGTTGTAGCGGGTGGGTGTGGCAGCCGAGGCCGGAGTGGTCGCGGCGAGCGTGCCGCCCAGGGCAAGGACAGCCAGAGCGGTGGCGGTGGCTGCCTTGCGGCGGGTCGACTTCATGGTGTTCCCCCTGTTGTGCTCTGAGTCAATGCGCCGTAAACGGCGGGTCGTTGCCGTCCACGCATGATGAGACCCGGGGTACCCACCGATAGTTGTGGGCAGTTTCGTCACTGCTCTGTCACCAGTGTCACGACAAGATGGGGCCAGCCACCGGCCACGAGGTACGGGTGGCGTGCGGCCCTCTTCACATCCCAGTCGATCTGACGGCCTGCCGGAGTGGCCTCGGCTCGTCAGTCACGTGTCGTGCCGCAAGGGCTGGTCGCGCCCCGTGAGCGGCCTGTGAGCGGCCTGTCTCTGTCGTGGCCGGGATTGCGCGGGACACGGGGAGAACCGGGGGGACTCGAAGTGCACGATGTGGGAACCGGAAGGGGAGCCCTGACGCACGAGGGCAGGCCGGATGGCCGGACGCCCGGCTTCCTCACCGGAAGAGAGACCACGATGGCGCACGAAGACGACGCCCAGCAGGCCGTGCCGAACACGCCGGGGACGCGCACGGACGGCGTCACGCGCCGCCGTCCATTGCGGGAGCGGCACGTCGAGGAGACGATCGAGGTCGCGGTGCCGGTGCGGACGGCGTACAACCAGTGGACGCAGTTCAAGACCTTCCCGCGCTTCTCGACCGTGGTGCACGGCGTAGAGCAGATCAGGCCCACCGTGGCCGCCTGGACCATCGGCTACGGACCGCTACGCCGCCGCTTCGCGGTCGAGATCGTGGAACAGGACCCCGACGCCTACCTGGCCTGGCGCGGTCTGGAGCAGAACCCCTCCCACCAGGGTGAGATCGAGTTCCGGTCGACGGAGTCCGGCGGCACCGCGATCACCGTCCGGATGCTCCTGGAACCGCAGGGAGCCGCGAGGATCCTCAACCGCTCCTCCACGGCCGCCCGGCTGACGGCCCGGCTGGTGCGGGGTGAACTTGTGAACTTCAAGCGGTTCATCGAGGGACTGGGGCAGGAGGGCGGGGCCTGGCGCGGCACCATCCGCAACGGCCGCGTGCAGCACGACCATCCGGAACCGCCCAGGAGCCGCGTGGCCCAGTGGCCTGTCGGCTGACCGGCGTGCCGGACACGGCAAGAGAAAGGCGAACCGATGCAGAACCCGCCCGGCGAGGAGCCGGAGACCACCCTCTCCGTGACACCGCCGAAGAAGTGGGCGGCCGGAGTCCCCGCGGTCGTGCACGCGCTGGAGTACTCCCTGCAGCAGACCTCCCCGCGCAAGACCGGGGTGGACCTGCTGACCATGAACCAGGTGGGTGGTGTCGACTGCCCCGGCTGTGCATGGGCGGACCCGGCCCCGGGCCGGCGCCATCGCAACGAGTACTGCGAGAACGGCGCCAAGCACATCAACGACGAGGCCACCACGCGCCGGGTCACCGCCGACTTCTTCCGTGAGCACAGCGTCTCGGACCTCGCCGGCCGCTCCGACATGTGGCTCAATCAGCAGGGCCGGCTCACCGAGCCGTTGATCAAGCGGCCAGGCTCCGAGCACTACGAGCCCATCGGCTGGAACGACGCCCTGGGCGTCCTCGCGCAGGAACTGAAGTCGCTGGCCTCCCCCGACGAGGCCGTCTTCTACACCTCCGGCCGCGCCAGCAACGAGGCCGCCTTCGTCCTGCAGCTCTTCGCCCGCGCCTTCGGCACCAACAACCTGCCCGACTGCAGCAACATGTGCCACGAGTCCAGCGGCTTCGCCCTGAGCGAGACCCTGGGCACCGGCAAGGGCACCGTGAGCCTGAACGACCTCCACCACGCCGATCTGATCTTCCTGGTGGGGCAGAACCCTGGCACCAACCACCCGCGTCAGCTCTCCGCCCTGGAGGAGGCCAAGCGGGGCGGCGGCCGGATCGTGGCGGTCAACCCGCTGCCGGAGGCCGGGCTGCGCCGCTTCAAGAACCCTCAGAAACCGAGCGGCATCGTCGGACGCGGCACCCAGATCGCCGACCGCTTCCTGCACATCAAGCCCGGCGGCGATCTCGCCCTGTTCCAGGCCCTCAACCGCCTGCTCCTGGAGGCCGAGGACGCGGCGCCCGGCACCGTCCTGGACCACGACTTCATCGGCGCCCACACCACCGGCTTCGAGGAGTTCGCCCAGCACGCCCGCGCCGTCGACTGGGACGAGGTGCACACGGCGACCGGACTGACCCGCGAGGAGATCGAGCAGGTCCGTGACGAGGTCCTCGACAGCGAACGCGTCATCGTCTGCTGGGCGATGGGCATCACCCAGCACAAGCACGGCGTGCCCACCATCCGGGAGATCGTCAACTTCCTGATGCTGCGGGGCAACCTGGGGCGCGCCGGCACCGGCGCCTGCCCGGTGCGCGGCCACAGCAATGTCCAGGGTGACCGCACCATGGGCATCTGGGAGCAGATGCCGGACACCTTCCTGGACGCCCTGCAGAAGGAGTTCGGCTTCGACCCGCCGCGTCCGCACGGCCTGGACTCGGTGAACTCGATCAAGGCGATGCGCGAGAGCCGTGTCAAGGTCTTCCTCGCCCTGGCCGGCAACTTCGTCCGCGCCGCTCCCGACAGTGAGGTCACCGAGGAGGCGATGCGCTCGTGCCGGCTGACCGCCCACATCTCCACCAAGCTCAACCGCTCGCACACCGTCTGCGGCGACACCGCGCTGATCCTGCCCACCCTGGGGCGTACCGAGCGTGACGTCCAGGCCGACGGCGAGCAGTTCGTCACCGTCGAAAACTCCATGAGCGAGGTGCACACCTCCCAGGGCCGCCTCGAACCGGCCTCCCCGCTGCTGCTCAGCGAGGTCGCCATCTTGTGCAGGCTCGCCCGATGCACCCTGGACGGCAAGGCGGACATCCCCTGGAAAGAGTTCGAGGGCGACTACGGCACCATCCGCGACCGCATCTCCCGCGTCGTGCCGGGCTTCCACGACTTCAACGCGCGGGTGACCCGCCCCGGAGGGTTCCAACTGCCCAACCCGGTCAACGAGGGCGTCTTCAACAACGCAGTCGGCAAAGCCCTGTTCACCTGCAACGAGCGGGTGGTCCCCCGGGCGCCCGAGGGGCACCTGCTGCTTCAGACGCTGCGCTCGCACGACCAGTGGAACACCGTTCCCTACAGCAACAACGACCGCTACCGCGGCATCCATGGCAGCCGCCACGTCGTCCTCGTCAACCCGGCCGACCTGGTCGAACTCGGCCTCGCGCAGGGCGATCACGTCGACCTGGTGAGCGTCTGGGCGGACGGCACCGAGCGCCGGGCCGAGAACTTCGAAGTCGTGCCCTACCCGGCCGCCAAGGGCTCGGCCGCCGCCTACTACCCGGAGACGAACGTCCTGGTGCCGCTGGACAGCGTCGCCGACATCAGCAACCAGCCCACGTCGAAGGGCATCGTGGTACGCCTCGAACCCGCCCTCGACCGGACACAGCCCACACCCGCCTGACCGGCGGCACGATCCTGACGGGGCCCGATGTCCTCGGGCCCCGTCGGGCGTTGCCGGCGGGGTGACGCGCCCTCGGCAGGTCAAGGAAAGAGCCACATGGCCCCTGCCTCAGCGCTGCCTGATCGCCCACCGCCATGACCAACGCCTCCGTCAGGACCCCTCAGGAAGGGTCCCGCGCGTCCCCGTCCCCGTCGGCCCTCCTGGTTCGCCGCACGACGGCGAGCGCGCCGAGCACGATGCCGACGGCCACGATCGCCAGCCCGCGCAGCCACACCTGTGCCTCGATCTGCGTGGCCAGCACGACGCAGGACGCGATACCCAGTACCGGCAGTGCCGTTGGGGTCCGGAAGTGGTCGGCCTCGCCCGGGTCTCGGCGCAAGACCAGCACCGCCGTGTTGACCATGAGGAAGACGACCAGCAGCAGGAGGACCAGGGTGGACGCCAGGGTGGCGTCGCTGCCGGTGAGCGCCAGGAGCGTCGCCAGCAGCGCGGTGACCGCGATCGAGACCCACGGGGTACGACGGCCCGGCAGCACCTTGGTCAGTGCGGCGGGCAGCAGCCCGTCCCTCGCCATGCCGTAGGCCAGACGTGAGGACATGATGCCGGTGAGCAGCGCGCCGTTGGCCACGGCAACGAGTGCGACGGCACTGAACAGGCGGGCCGGCACGCCGCCTGCCTCCTCCACGACCTCCAGAAGTGGCCCGCTCGACCGAGCGAGCTCGGCGGTCGGTACCGCGGCGGACGCGGCGATGCCCACCAGCACGTACACGGCCCCGGCGGTAGCGAGGGCGCCGAACAGGGCGCGCGGGTAGGACCGCCGCGGGTCGCGGGTCTCCTCGGCGACGTTCACCGAGGTCTCGAACCCGACGAAGGAGTAGTACGCCAGGACCGAGCCGCTCAGAACGGCCCTGACTCCTTGATGCCTCGCGCATTGACCAGGGCGAGCAGGGCCAAGAACATCACGGCCACGAGCCCCACGGGCAGGGTCACGAAGGCCGACAAGTAGTCGCCGCCGAAGCCGCGGGCGAGCGCGGCCACGGAGACGAGGCCGGCGGCCAGCATGCAAAATCCTGCGATGAATCCGGCAAACGGTCCGAAAGCGCGTGTTGTGTAGTGGGAGGATCCGCCCGCCCGCGGGTACTTCGTCGCCAGTTCGGCGTAGGAGGCCGCGGTCAGCAATACCAGCAGCAGCGCGACGACCAGCGGCACCCACACCGCTCCCCCGGCGTCGGTCGCGACTTGGCCGATCAGGACGTACACGCCGGCGCCGAGCACGTCGCCCAGAATGAAGAAGTACAGCAGCGGGGTCGTCAGCGCGCGCTTGAGCGCCGTGCCCTCCTGTGCCCCTCGCTGTTCCACCGACTCCGCCGACGCCCTGTTCCCGACGTTTCTCGCCATACCGCCTCGTGTCCCCCGTGCCGCGCGATGCACGCCCGACCACCGGCCGCCTCACGGAGGCGCGCATGACTTCGGCCGCTCGTCACGAACGGGTGGGCGGCCTCAGTTTCAGGGCTGGGAGGTGGCGACCTTGATCCCGAATCCGATCAGGACGACACCTGTGAGGCGGTCCATGGTGCGTCGCACGGAAGGCTTCTCGAAGAAGGCGCGGGCCTTGGCCAGCACCAGCACGTAGCCGCCGAGCCAGACCAGGGTGAGGGTCACGTGCACGAGTATCAGCAGGGCCATCCCCATGTGCGGGGAGAAGCCAGACGGTGCGAGCGTGGGCAGCAGGCCCGTGTAGAAGACGGCGATCTTGGGATTGAACACGTTGCTGATCAAGCCCGTGCGCCAGGGGCTGCCGGATGGGGACGGGGCGCTCACCCCGGAAGTCACCGGACGGCTGCGCCGACTCTGCAGCAGTGCCTGCACACCCAGGACGCCGAGGTAGACGGCACCGGCAAGCTTGACGACCGTGTAGGCCGTGGCGGACGCCGCCAGAACAGCGGCCAGGCCGACCACGGTGAGCGCACCCCAGATCAGCAGTCCGGCCGCTATGCCGCCGACCGTGCGCAGGCCGTCTTGCCAGCCCGACGCGATGGCACGCTTCGTCACCACCGCCATGTCCGGGCCGGGAACCACAGTCAGGACAGCCAGTACACCTGTGGCCGCAAGGAGCTGAACGAACATGCGTTCAGTCTCGCACCCGGGATTGCCTCCGTGTTGCACCCCTCTGCGATTTCCGGAGCCGGGCGCCTGGTGCTCGGAAAGGGCTCCTGCCTCGGTCGTCAGGCTGCGCCCTTCGGGTGGGTACGAAGCAATTCCGCAGAGGCCAACAGCCGGGCGGGCATCTTCCGATCAGAGTCACTGCGGCTCAATCGATCGAGGAGTGCCCATGTCAGGACAGTTTGAAGCGACCGTCGAGATCAATCGGCCGGCCGAAGCAGTGTTCGACTACCTTGCCGACGGACGCAACGACCCGCAGTTCAGCCCCCGGGTGCTCAGGATCGAGCGAGTTCCCGATGCGCCGACCGCCGTGGGAACGGTCTTCCGCAGCACGGTCAAGGACGCCGGAATGAAAACAGCCAGAGAGTTCCGTATCACCGACCTCGAAGCTCCGGTGCGGGTCCGGTGGGCCGAGGTGTCGAAGAACAGCGTGACAGCCAGCGAAGGCGGCTATGACCTGGAGCCTCTTGCCGGTGGCGCGACTCGGGTCCGCATCTTCAACGTTCTGGAGGGCCACGGGCTCGGCAAGCTCCTCGTCGGCCTGGCGCTCACTGCTGCCCGCAAGGATGCCGCCGCCTTCGGCGCCCGGATCAAGGCAGCAGCCGAAGCAGCGATCGTCGCGCGCTGACCGGTACGGCCCGGTACAGCCGCCGGGCGCGACTGCAGGTCATGCTCACCGGCACTGCTCCGGCTCCCGCAGGCACGGCAGGTGCCCTTTCCCTCGGATCACGTTCTGGCTGGTGGACTCGTCGAGGTAGGAAAGGAAGCTGGCGGCCAGGGAGCCGGGGCGAGGGGGGCCGTAGGTGTAGGCGTACTCGATGTCCTTGTACGGGTAGTGTCCAGCGCCTCGGTCGATCCGCCGTTCGTCGGGCCAGTCGCCTGCCAGGGGCACCTTGTTCACCTTGCCACCCCTCTGCCTGGCGAGGCCGACTTCGCTGTAGCCGATGGCGCCGGGCTGTTCCTCGATTCTGTTCAGTACGGCCCTGGTCGAGCCGAGTTCGCAGCGCGTGACGGTGTCACCGGACCGTGCGGGCGGCCTGCAGTCCAGTGACGTGCTCGGCGCCTGCTCCCACCCCTTGAGCACCCGGTCCTGGAAGATCTGCCGTGTACCCGATTCGTCCCCTCGGCTGACCAGGACGATCGGCAGATCGGCGATCTCCCGCCGGTCGGGGAGGACTTGGCCCCAGCGCTGGTACCTGCCCGCGTACATCTCCCTCACCTGCCGAAGGGTCAGTCCGCGCGGGCCGAGGTCGATGTCCTTGTGGGTGACGAGGGTGAAGAAGGAGAGAGCGACCTCCTTGCCCCTCAGGTTCCAGCGCCGCCCCATCGGCCCGTCCGAGAAGGCGATCACCGACCGGGCGGAGTTCGCCGACCGCTCCCCCAGCTGTGCGAGTTCGGACACGCCGTCCTCGCTGCCCCGCGCCTCGACGGAGATGTCGGCGCCCTGGCACTTGTCCTCGTACTGCTGGGCGAGCGTCTGGACGACGGGCTCGAAAGCCGTAGAGCCCGTCAGGGTCAACTCGCCCTGCTCGCACTCGATCGGATTGCCGACGCGCAGCACGATGATGCCGGCGAGGGCGAGCACGGCCAGGGCCAGGACGCCGCTGAGCAACCGGGCCGGGAGACTGAACGTACGCAGCTTCTCGTCCGGCTTGGGAGCGCTGTTGCGGTGGACCCGGCCGTCCCGGAGGCCGCCGATCAGCTTGACCTCCCCTTCGGCCGGACCGCCGGAGAGCAGCACCAGCAGCTTGAAGTGGTCGCCCGGATTGAGCGGCACGCGCGGGATGGTCACCGTGCTGCCGAGGTGTTCGAACCCGTTGGCGCTCGTGAAGTGACTGTTCAGGTGCTCGATGCCGGACGGCTGGGTGACCGCGACGGCCTGGACCGTGCGGCCCGTGAACTCGGCGGTCAGGCCGTGGACTTCGGACGAGGTGTAGTCATTGTCGGCGACACTCTGTGATCCGTCGTTCTCGATACGCAGCAGGACGAGCGACGCGTCGGCCATGTTCGGTACGTCGAAGTCGCCGAGACGCGGATTGGACGACCCGTCGCCTATGGGGCTGTCCATCTGTACGCGGTAGCCGATCAGCTTGCGGCGGGGTACCCGCCGGTCGTACAGGAACATCGCGACGGGCACGAGGAGACCGAGGACGGACGTGCCGATGGCGATGACGTTCTCGATGCTCAGCCACTCCACTGGTGGTCCCCCGCCACTCCCAGAGCTCAGTTGGTGGGGTCACCGTATGTCTGTCCCGAACGGCCCGGCAGGGCTCTGGCCCCAATGTTCGCTCTACGTTCAACTTGCCGCGGCTCTGTGCCTGGGCTGTCTGCGCGAAGCCGGGCGCGACTCGGTGACGTCCTTGCTCAGGCGAGGAAGATGCAGAACGGGTGGCCCGAGGGATCGGCGTAGACCCGAAAGGGTTCGTCAGGGCCGTGCTTGTGGTCGGACAGCAGACGGCCGCCGAGGTGCAGGACACGCTCGTGTTGCGCCTCGAGGTCCTCGATCGACGAGACGCTCAGGTCCAGGTACAGTTGCTGCGGTACCGGGCCGTCGGGCCAGGTCGGCGGCGTCAACCGGCCGACGTGCTGGAAGGCCAGTTGAGGTGTGCCGTCGGGCGCCCGCAACACCAGCCAGTCCCGCCCCCGCTCATCGGGCTCACCTTCCTTCGGCGGTTCGTCCCCAGGACCGTAGACCAGCCCGAGCAGCGCGCGGTAAAACTCCGCGAGTCCCCGGATGCCGGCGCTGTCGAGTACCACCTGATGCAGTCGCAGCGCGGCTTGCCCGGGCATGGGATCACCTCCGGCAGCTAGAGTCCCCCGTGAGCCGGTCCGAAACAGGTCGACGTCACCGGATGCCTGCGAAGCGGGACTCAGACCGCGGTGAGCGGTAGTCGGCGCCGGCTCTTCGGTGATGCGGAGGTCGTCGAGCGCTGCCGGGACAAGAACCGCACGCGCGTTTCGCTCGACGCCAGGCGGTGCCGCGGCTGCGGCACCGCCTGGCGTCCGGCAGGGCCGAGACGTCGGCGGCGGACGACATCGGATACCCCCGTCATTTTCAAGCCCAAGGCACTGGGAGGAAATGCAGTGCCCGAAGCCGACGCCTCAGAGGTCTTGGCACCCATGCCGGCGCCGTACGCTGATGTCTCATGCGCGGCGTCAGCCCCCCGTCACTGCCTCCGGCGAGCCGAGCAGTCGGCGTAGCGTGGCCGCGCGCCACTCATCCCGGATCTGCCGCGCCACCTGCGGCGTGAAGACCGCCGAGGCCGGATCGGCGTCCGGGCCGGTAGTGACGAAACTGGGTTCAGTTCCCATGGAAACAGTGAAGAAACCAGGCAGATCGCTCGCGTGTTCTTCGGATCGCCGGGCACACGGAGCGACGGAGGTTGATAACTATGGTTCCCTTGCTTCTCGTTCTGCTTCTGGCTCTGATCCTCTTCGGCGCGGGGTTCGCGCTGAAGGCGCTGTGGTGGATTGCCGTCGTCGTGCTGGTTGTCTGGCTGCTGGGCTTCGTGATGCGCAGTGCGGGCACAGGCGGCCGCAAGGGCCGCTGGTATCGCTGGTAGCGCCACCGAACAGCAGCCATCCTGTGGGCCCCGGGTACACCGGGGCCCACAGGCATGTCCCGTCTCAGGACACCTCACGCCGGCCTCGCTCCCACCAGCAGCAGTGGGCCGCCACGAGGGAAACCCCGCCCGATGACCAGACGCGTGCCCGAAGCTAGTGGATCAGGGCATTCACCATGATGATCACGAGACCGATGAGCATATCCAGGCCGCCTGCCCGGCACGAGGACGGCCATCCGTGCCCAGCGGTGCGGGCGGCCCAGACGCCCAAGCCGAACAGGGCGACGGTGTTGAACAGCAGGGCCGTGTCGGCAGCCGTGGCCTCTGCCCACCACCCGGCCAGCGCGGCAAGCAGTATCCCCAGCGTGGGAAGCACGGCGGCGACCAGCGGCCACTCGGCGAGCACCGACCGCAGTCTGCTCGTGGTGGCTGCCTTGTCGGGGGATGCACGCTGAGCGATGACGTGCGCGTATCCATGGGCGGCACTGGACGCCAGCGCCGTGATCAGTACCCACAGCGCGTCCGCACCGGGATCGGCCTGCTCGTCCCCCGCGTCCAGCGCGGCCACCATGGCACTGGCCAGCACCAGTCCGTAGATTCCGCTGAACAGCCACTGCTCCGACGGCCGTCGCCTGAAGGCCCCCCTCGGTGCGACGCCCTCGGGGCGGACATGGTCAGCGCGGTCGGGCATCGTATCCCCTCGGTGCGGGAAGAAGGCCTGGCCCGCACATGCTCACGCGCGTGGCGGCGACGAACACGACGCCACGCGGGTGAGCGTGATTGTTGTGCCCAAGAAGTCGTCTCGATTGGTACGTGTGGCCTGAGGTGACGCCCACGATCAGCGAGGCTGAGGCATTCGTAACACTGTCTGAAGGTTCTTCGCAGGGCCGAGACCAGAAACGGTTTCTCTGATCCAGTCGATGCACCGCTTCATCCGGGGTCGGTCTGCGGAGAAGTACCCCTGCCACGGCTCGTCCAACGGTAACCAGGCTGCGGGCTGCCCATCCTCTGGGGCCAGAGGAGCCCGGCGGTCGACGACCGTCATGAAGGACACGCCCATGACAGCAGGCCAGTCGGGGTGATACGAGCGGACGGTGACAGCAGCCGGGGTCCGAAACAGTTCAACCGCCAGCCCTGTCTCTTCGAACAGCTCCCGTACGGCCGCCTCGCGTGGAGTTTCTCCTGGATCCACCTTGCCACCCGGCGCTACCCACCCACGCCAGCGGTGATCCACCATCAAGACGTGGGTCAGCGTCGTGTCGAACGCCCACACCTCCGTTGCCAGGGGACCGTCTTCGGGCGTGACGGGACGGAGCAACCACTCCAAGGCGTTGTCGTACTCGACGTCGCATCTTCGCCGGTTTGTCGCTTCACATGTCATCGGGAGGACTGTTGCGTCCAACGCTGATATGGCTCGTACGGCTGTGCTCGCTCGCGGCCTGGGTCGCGGCCGACGTCGCCTGCGTGTGGCTGCTGGGGGCCACCGCCATGGCCCGGCCCTGGCACGAACCCTTCGTGTGGGGTGCCTTCGCGGTGGGGTGTGCGGTGGTGCGGGTGGTGGCGCTGTGGGTGCTGCGTGGCGCGCCCAAGGGCGGCGAGTTCGGCGACGAGTTCTGGGTCAAGCTTCGCACCGGCACCCTCTGGGTCATCGTCGCGTTCTCCTCCGCCGTGTTCGCCGCCGCCCTCCTGACTTCGTCCAACGCGGGCGACAAGCTCGATGTCCTGCGTGATGCGGGCGCAAGGGTGAGCACCGCGACGGTCGTGGAACGGCAGTCGACCCGGGAGGAGTTGAGCGAGGGCGTCGTGAAGGGGTACGTGTCCCGGCTCGTGGTCTCCGTGCCCGGTGGTGGGGAACGGCTGACCGTGCGCGGGGCTTACACGTACGAGAAGCCCGGCAAAGGCGCCGAGGTCGACGTTCTGTGGGCCAGGTCCGACCCCGGTCTCGGCGGGTACATCAACGAGAGCAAGGACCTGCCCACGCTCGCCGAGAACCGCTGGAACGCCTTTCAGGACGACGAGTTGGGCACGGGATCGCTGATCGCCTTTATCGTCGTCGGGGTTCTGGGGCTGGAGCCCGTTGATGCTGGGGATGCAGCCGAACGTTCCGCAGGTGATCGTCGCCGTTGGCAGCTCCTGTCTCGTCCTGCTGGGGTACGTCCTCACCTCACTCCGCGGCTTCGGCTGATGAACGGCCTCCTGCCGCGGAGTGAGGCGACGGCAGGCTCTCAGTGGTCGGTGGTGACGAGGTCTTCGAGTTGGTGGGCCAGGTCGGCGTTCGGCTGCGGGATGGGGCCGAAGCCGTCGATGCGGTCGACGTCCAGGTCATCCACGGCGTCCTTGACGGCGTCTTCTGGAACGGCGGCCGCGTTGTCGGGCAGGGCGAGGAAAACGGTCAGCGCGCCGTCGGGACCGGCGGCGCTGGTGGTGGTGTCGACGACCTCGTGTGGGACGGGCGCGTACTGGCAGGGTTCGTGTTCCAGGGTTTCGATCTGCCTCGCCCAGTACTTCGCGTCCCGCCATTCGCCGCGGCGCAGGTGCATGAGGTAAAGGCAGATGGCGCCGGTGGCCTGGCCCCCACCGGCGGCGAACTGGAGCCAGAACTGGGCGCCTTCCTCTCGGTCGGCCAGGAGCAGGAGGCTGGCGAAGGCCAAGGCGCCGCCAGGGTCGCGGGCGGTGTCGAAGCGGGCGATGCGGCGGGCGGCGTCGGTGTCGTGGAGGATGCCCTGACACAGGGCGCGCAGTTCGTGTGCGGCCCGCTCGTGCAGCAGCAGCGCATGCCGGCGCGGCCGCCGCGTGGTGGCAGGAGGCTCGGCAAGGGCCTGCATCCAGCGCATCTCGTGGAGCTGGTCGCTGATCCGGCGACGGGAGGCCTCCCGGTGGGCGGGTGTGTAGGTCTCCTGGTCGACTATGCGGGCGCGTGCCAGGGCTTCCTGCAGGGTGCGCGGCTGGGGCGGGCGCATCGGGGTCTCACTCCTCATCGTCGGTGTCCTCACCGAGTTCCAGGCCCAGGTCGGCGGACAGGCGGCGTTTGGCGGCGCGGCGGGTGGAGCGCACGGTGGCCTCGCAGACGCCCATGACCAGAGCGGTCTTCCTGGTGGGGAAGCCGAGGGCGTACTGCAGGACCATGACATCGAACTGGCGCTCCGGCAGGCGGGCCATTGCCGCATACAGGCCCATGCCCTCTTCGAGTTCGGTGACTTGTGCGCGGAATATGGCGCGGAAGCTGCCCAGGATGGGGTCACAGGCCGCGCGTATCGCGCGTTCGAACGCCAGGGTCTCCAGCGCTGCCGGTTGGCGGCCCCGGTCTTCGAGTTCGGCTGCCACGCGCTCCTTGAGCAGCGTCCAGGCGAACGCCTCGGGGGTCTCCTGGGTGGTGACGTCCTTCCAGATGACGGCCAGGAACACGAATGTCTGGTCGACCAGCCGGTCGGCGGCGACCTGGTCGCCTAACTGTACGAAGGCGTACTCGAAGTAGGCCTGGTGGTAGAGCTCGTGGAACGCCCAGAAGGCCGGCGGCATCAGGTCGCTGGAGTCCTGCAGCGCCTGTTCCCTGTCGTCCGGAGACTGTCCGGTCATCGGCTTCCTCCCGCCTCGTCCAGGCGTGCCGCGTCGGGGCGTACGGCCGGCTGGTGCTGGGCGATGAGGCTTTCCGCACCGAGGCGGACACCGGCGCGCAGAAGGCGCCGTGTACCGGCGCGCACGTCGGGCGCGAACGCCCTCGCCGCGGCGGCCGAGGCCAGCACGAGGCTGGCAACGTCGTCCAGTGTCACGGTGGATCCCTTGATCTCGTGCAGCACCGGGCGCCTCCCCGCGTTCTGAACTACCGGTGCCTGGAGCCTCGTTGCTCCTGAAGGCAGCAAACAACCCCGCACCGCCGGTTCGTGCAGAACACCCCACCACCACTTTTTAACGGAGAGTAACTTTCCGTTTACAGCAAATGCGTACACTCATTCGCACCATCGCCCGCTGCAATACGCCACCCCGAGCGCCACCCCACTACCTGCGGCGCTTCGGGATGCGCCAACATCCGCCATGATTTGCGCAAACATGCCACGAACGTGCGCTTGCGTGACTGTGACCCAACTCACTACATCTGCCTGAACCTGAATCGCCCCTCACTCGTGCATCAGCCCCTCACAAACGATGCACGGCGCCAGGGGTGAACATGGCTTCGCGTTGCCGCCGGTCGTTGCGGAACCAAGTTCGGGATCTTGAGAGCACGAGCAGCCCATGGCAGGCTCATGCCGCGTGATCGATGAATTCGCGAAAAACAACCTGCACGGGAGACTGCGGCGGGACCGCGAGGCGCTGCTCTGGAAACTCGACGGCTTGTCCGAGTATGACGCCCGCCGACCTTTGACAGCGACCGGGACGAACCTCCTCGGCCTGGTCAAACACGTGGCCACCGTCGAGGCCAGGTACCTCGGCGAGGTATTCGACCGCCCTTCCCCAGAACCGCTGCCCCTGTGGCAGGACTACGACGGCAGCGATCTGTGGGCGACCGAGGACGAGACCCGCGATCAGATCATCGGGTTCTACCGGCGCACGTGGGAACACTCGGACGCGACGATCAACGAGCTTCCCCTCGACGCCCCCGGCCACGTGCCGTGGTGGCCGGAGCCTTATCCCAACACGAACCTGTTCGCCATCATGGTCCATGTCCTCGGCGAGTCCATCCGGCATGCCGGGCACGCCGATATCCTGCGCGAGGGCCTCGACGGCCGGACCGGGGTGCGCGCCGAAAACGAGCAGCAGATCGACGAGCAAGCCCGTGCAGCCTACTGCGCGAAGATCGAGCAGGCCGCACGGTCAGCCGCACACATCAACGCTTAGAAGGTGTCAGGCCGGCGGTCTCACGTGACTTGATGTTCGTGCGGCGGAAGGGGCGGACCCGCCGGCCGGCCCTCAGGAAGCCAGGTCGATCCTGTCCCGCCATGCGCCGCTCGCGGCGGTGCTGACGGACTTCTACGTCAAGATCCAAGACGAGAGCAGGGAGATTCCGTACCCGGTGGAGACGCTGCGCAGGGCCTGCCACGCGGATCAGTCATTGCTCAATTCCCCAAGGTCTGAGGGGCCTTGAGGGTCATGGGTTGTGGGACAGGCGCGTGGCGGTTTCGAGGAGCAAGGCGTGTACGAACGCCTGTGGCAGGTTGCCCCGGAGCTGGCGCTGGGCGATGTCGAACTCTTCCGCGTACAGGCCCGATGCACCGCAGGCCCCGCGGTTGCGTTCGAACCAGCGGTGCGCGGCCACGGCGTGACCTTGCTGGTGCTCGGCCATGGCCATGACGAACCCGCAGAGCAGGAACGCTCCTTCGGCCTCCTCCAGAGGCCTGTCGTCGTGGCGGAAGCGGTAGGCGAAGTGGTCCTGCGTCAGCTCGCGACGGCATGCGCTGAGCGTGGCGCGGGTGCGCCTGTCGTCGGGGGGCAGTGCCCCGCGTACGAGCGGGAGCAGCAAGGCCACGTCCACGTCGGGGTCCTTGGGGGCGCGTTGCCAGTGCCCCTGTGGGTGCAGGCAGGTCGCCGAGGTGGCGGCGAGCAGGGTGTCGGCGAGCCGGGTACAGGTGCCGGCGAGGGGATGGCGGGGTGCCGCGGTGGCGATGGCCCGTAGACCGGCGACGCAGATGAGCCGGCTGTGGCTCCATGTCCTGTCATCCAGTTCCCAGATGCCGGCGTCGGGTTGCTGCCGGCGTTCGGCGATGGCGCGTACGGCGATGGCGACGGCTTGCCAGGCGGTGTCGTCGAGGCGGCCCTGGCGCTCCGCCGCGGCGAACAGGAGCAGGCACTCGCCGAAGCAGTCGAGCTGGAACTGTTCGCGGACGTGGTTGCCGATGCGATCGAACCCCCCTGGGTAGCCGGGGAGGTCGAGTTCCTGCTGGCTGGGGACATCGGTGCCGTGCACGGTGTAGGCGGGGGCCAGACGCGGGCCGTCCGTGTGCAGCCGCTCGGTGACGAAGCGGACGGCGGTGTCGAGCAGCTCGGGGGCGCCCGCAGCGGCCGCGGCCTGCCCGGCGAAGCTCTGGTCGCGGATCCACACGTACCGGTAGTCGTAGTTGCGGCCTTCTTCCGCACGCTCCGGCAGGCTGGTGGTCGCGGCCGCGACCATTCCGCCGCCGTGCGAGGTCAGACCGCGCAGCACGGCGTAGCCGCGTCGCGCGTCCACGGGGGCGATGGTGTCGGTGAGCGGAGGTACCGTCCGCTGCCATGCGGCTTCGGTGGCGGACCAGGTCTGCTCGGCCTCCGGAAGCTCGCGGGGCAAGGGGGAATGGGAGCATTCGAGGACGAGGTCGTGGCGTTCGCCCTGCTCGAGTTCGATGTCGGCGACGAGTCCGCGTTCACCAGGGACGGCGAACGGTGCTCCCTGCCAGCGCAGGTGGTGAGCGCCGCTGCGCAGGTCCCACACACCGTCGTCGCGCCGCCGGACGGAGGAGAGCGGCTCACGGCCGTATCCGCCGTGCGGGTCGAGGACGACGGACAGGCGGGCGGGGCCGTCGACGGCGCGGAGCTGCCGCAGCAGGACGAGCCGGCCCGCTTCGCCGGGGAAGGCGAGGGCCTCGCGGCATTCCACGATGCCGTCGACGGTGACCCAGCGGCTGCGCCAGATGAGGGTGCCGTCCTCGTAGTAGCCGCCGAAGACATGTGTGGCGCGCGGGGTGACGGCGTAGACGCCCCTTCCGCCGATGAGGGAGGCGAAGACCGCGTCGTCGTGCCAGGTGGGCGCGCACAGCCAGCCGATGGCGCCGTCCGGTCCGATCAGCGCGCCGCGCTCCCCGTCGGCCAGCAGCGCGTAGTCGTGCAGCGCATGGGGCGGGAAGGATGTGCTCATGGGTGGTGTCCTCCGATTCAGCTCACCCGGTACTGCCGTGCTCGCTCGGTGTTCAAGGTCAGGCCCAGGCCGGGCTCGGCGACGCTGCCGGGGGTGATGCTGCCGCCGCCGGGGTCGAGCACGCCGTCGAACAGGGTGCGTTCCATGCGGACGTGGTCGTGGAACCACTCCAGATGGCGCAGGTTGGGTACCGCTGCCGCGGCGTGGACGTGAGCGTGCGGGGCGCAGTGGCCGGAGACGTCCAGGCCGCGGCTCTGGGCGAGGGCGGCGACGCGCAGCCAGACGGTGATGCCGCCGCACCGGGTGATGTCGGCTTGCAGGCAGTCCACCGCGCCCGCGGCGAGCATGTGCTCGAAGTACGGGAGGGTGTAGCCGTACTCGCCGGCGGTGACGTCGGCCGTGACGTGGTCGCGGATGCGGGCGAGGAGGGCGAGGTGGTCGGAGGAGACGGGTTCCTCGAACCAGGTCACCCCCTCGTCGGCCAGCGCGTCGGCGACGCGGACGGCCTGTTTGGCGCCGTAGGCTCCGTTGGCGTCCACGTACAGCGCGGGCTCGTCGCCGATGCTCGCGCGGGCTTCGGCGACTCGCCGCAGGTCGCGTTCCTCGCACTGCCCCCACGATTCACCGATCTTGATCTTGACGCGGGGTATGCCTTCCTCCTCCGCCCAGCCGCGCAGTTGGCGGTCCTGCCGATCGGCGTCGTAGGTGGTGAACCCCCCGCTTCCGTAGATCGGCACGTCCCGGCGGGCGGTGCCCAGCAGATCGACGAGGGGCAGGTCCAGCAGGCGGGCTTTGCAGTCCCACAGTGCGATGTCCACGGCGGCGATCGCCTGCGCGGCGACGCCGGGCAGCCCGGCGTTGCGCACGGCGCGGTGCATGGCCTCGTTCAGGCGCGGCACGTCGAGGACGGGGCTGCCGACGACGATGCCGGCGAGCAGGTCGTCGATGATCCGGGCCGCGGCTGCCGGGGCGTAGGTGTAGCCGATCCCGGTGACCGGGCCGCACCGCACGGTCGCCAGAACGAGCGTGGTGCTGTCCCAGCTCAGGGTGCCGTCCGCCTCCGGCGCGTCGGTCGGCATCGTGTAGACGGCGGTGTCGACCCGCTCCGCGACCTCGTTCCGCGTCACTGCGCCTCTCCGGTACCGGGCCGGTCCTCGCGGTGCCGTTTGCCGGGCAGCATCTCCTGGACCTTGGCCTTGAAGCCCTGGCGGACCATGGCGGCCCGGTCGCTGTCGCCCTTGAGTACGGAGGCCGCCGCGGCCTCGATCTGGTCGAGGGACGCGTGCGGCGGGATGGGCGGCACGGCCGGGTCGGTGCGGAAGTCGAGGACGAAGGGCCGGTCGGAGGCCAGTGCCGCCTCCCAGGCGCTCTGTACGTCCTGCGGCTTCTCCACCCGCATCCCGTTCAGGCCCACCGAGCGGGCGAAGTCGGCGTAGGCCACGTCCGGCAGGGACTGCGAGGGCAGGAACTGGGGCGCGCCGGACATGGCCCGCATCTCCCAGGTGACCTGGTTGAGGTCCTGGTTGTTGAGCACGGCCACCACCAGGCGCGGGTCTTCCCACTGCTGCCAGTACTTGGCGATGGTGATCAGCTCGGCGAGGCCGTTCATCTGCATCGCTCCGTCGCCGACGAGCGCGATCGCCGGCCGGTCGCCGTGTGCGAACTTCGCTCCGATCACGTAGGGGACGCCGGGCCCCATGGTGGCGAGCGTGCCGGACAGCGAGCCGCGCATGCCGCCGCGCAGCCGCAGGTGGCGGGCGTACCAGTTGGCGGCGGAGCCGGAGTCGGCGGCCAGGATGACGTTCTCGGGCAGCAGGCCGTTGAGGGTGTGGGCCACGTACTCGGGGTTGATCGGGTCGGCGTCCACCGCGGCGCGCCGCTCCATGACCTCCCACCAGCGGGCGGTGCTCTGCTCGATCTTCTTGCGCCAGCCGTCCTGCTCGGCCTGCCGCAGGTGCGGCAGCAGCCGCTGCAAGGTCGCGCGAGCGTCGCCGATGAGGTTGACCTCGAACGGGTAGCGCATGCCGACCATGTGCGGGTCGATGTCGATCTGCACGGCCCGGGCCTGGCCGAACTCGGGCAGGAACTGCGTGTAGGGGAAGCTGGAACCGATGACCAGCAGGGTGTCGCAGTCCTGCATCAGCTCGTACGAGGGGCGCGTGCCGAGGAGGCCGATCGCACCGGTGACATAGGGGAGGTCGTCATCGAGGGCGTCCTTGCCGAGGAGCGCCTTGGCCACACCGGCGCCCAGCCGGTCGGCGACCTCCATGACCTCTTGCCGGGCCCCGCGAGCGCCCTGCCCGATGAGAAGGGCGACCTTCTCACCGGCGTTCAGCACCTCGGCGGCGCGCTCGATGTCGGGATCGGCGGGCACCGGGGCGTAGTGGGACATGCCCAGGCTGGAGGGCACCATCTTGAAGGCGTGCCCGGGGGCGGAGTAGTCAAGTTCCTGCACGTCGGCCGGGACGATGACGGCGGTCACGGAGCGGCGTGCCATGGCGGTGCGCATGGCCCGGTCGAGCACGTTGGGCAGTTGCTCCGGAACGGTGACCATCTCGCAGTAGTCGGAGGCGACGTCCTTGTAGAGGCTCAGCAGGTCGACCTCCTGCTGGTAGGAGCCGCCCATGGCGCTGCGGTTGGTCTGCCCGACGATCGCGACGACGGGCACGTGGTCGAGCTTGGCGTCGTACAGGCCGTTGAGGAGGTGGATGGCGCCGGGCCCGGAGGTGGCGGCGCACACCCCGACGCGGCCGGAGAACTTCGCGTAGCCGACGGCTTCGAAGGCGGCCATCTCCTCGTGCCGGGCCTGGATGAACTCAGGCTTGTTCTCGGCCCGTTCCCAGGCGGCGAGCAGTCCGTTGATGCCGTCGCCCGGGTAGGCGAAGACGTGCTCGACCTCCCATTCGCGCAGACGCTGAAGGATGTAGTCGGAGACCTTCGTCGACATGGTGCTGACCTTTCCGGTGGGGCACGTGTGTCTGGTTGGTTGTCGGCTACGCCCGGCGCAGGTGGCGTGCGGCGCTGCGAGCGGCCACGGCGGCGGCCCCGGCTGTCAGGACCGCGGCGCCCGTGGTGATCGCCCAGCGGCCCGCGCGGGACGGCTCGAGCGGCCGCTGCGCCAGGCGTTCGGGATGCTCACTGGGCAGGTTTCCGTCCAGGCCCAGGGCCAGCACCTCGGCGAGGTGCAGCGCCCGGCGGCCGGTGTCACCCTGTTCGATCTGGGTGCGGCAGCTGAAGCCGTCCGCGAGGAGCAGGCTGCCGGGTGCGGCCGCGCGCACTGCCGGCAGGACACCCTGTTCCGCGACGGCCATGGAGACCTCGTGGTGGCCGCGTTCGAAGCCGAAGTTGCCGGCCAGGCCGCAGCAGCCCTCGTCCAGTACCTCGGCGTCGAGGTGAGCCCGGCGCATCAGTTCACGATCGGCGTCGTCCTTCATGATCGCGTGCTGGTGGCAGTGGGTCTGCACGACGGCCTGCCGGGACAGCGCGGGCGGCCGCCAGCCGTCGGGCGCGTGCCGCACGAGGTGTTCCGCGAACGTGCGGTACTGGCCGGCCAGACGCCGTACGTCCTGGTCGTCCGGCATCAGCTCGGGAGCGTCGGCGCGGAACACGGCGGTGCAGGAGGGTTCGAGCCCGATGACCGGGGTGCCGGCCTCGATGTAGGGCCGCAGGGTGTCGAGTGTGCGGCGCAGGATTTTCTTGGCGGTGGTCAGTTGCCCGGTGGAGATCCACGTCAGGCCGCAGCACACGGAGTCCGTGGGCACGGCGACGCGGAAGCCGGCGTCCTCCAGGACACGCACCGCCGATTTCGCGATCGAGGGGTGGAAGTAGGTGCTGAACGTGTCGGGCCACAGCACGACTGTCCGTGGATCGGCGGGGTCCGGCTCTTCCGGGGCGCGATCCCGCCACCACTGTACGAACGACTGCGGTGCGAACACCGGTGCCTGGCGGGCACCGTCCACGCCTGCCAGCCGCTTGCCGAGGCCGGCCAGTCCGGGGGCTTGCAGCGCGCTGTTGACCAGCGACGGCGCGAGCCGGGACATACGGGCCCACACCGGCAGCCAGCCCATGGAGTAGTGCGCCGCAGGGCGCAGGCGGCCGTCGTAATGGTGGGCCAGGAACTCGGCTTTGTACGTGGCCATGTCGACGCCCGTGGGGCAGTCCGACTTGCAGCCCTTGCAGGCAAGGCAGAGATCGAGGGCGTCGCGGACCTCGGTGGATCGCCAGCCGTCGGTGACCGCGGAGTCCGTGTGGCCGTCGAGCATCTCGAACAGCAGCCGGGCCCGCCCGCGCGTGGAGTGTTCCTCCTCCTTCGTGGCCCGGTAGGAGGGGCACATCACGCCGCCCTGGTGGCTGCGGCAGTTGCCGATGCCGACGCAGCGCATCACCGCGCGGGTGAAGGAGTGCTCGTCCTCCGGGTAGCCGAAGTGCGTTTCGAGGTGGGCCGGCCGCCATCCCGGTCCGAGCCGCAGCTGCCCGTCGACGGGGTTGGGGTCGACGACCTTGCCCGGGTTCATGAGGTTGTCCGGGTCGAAGAGGGCCTTCACCTCGCCGAAGGCGGACACGAGCCGTTCGCCGAACATGCGGGTGAGCAGCTCGCCCCGGGACTGGCCGTCGCCGTGTTCGCCGGACAGGGAGCCGCCGTAGGAGGCCACAAGGTCTGCGGCGCGCTCCAGGAAGCGGCGGAAGTCGGCGACGCCCTCGGCGGTCTTCAGCCCGAACGGGATGCGGGTGTGCACGCAGCCCTGTCCGAAGTGCCCGTACAGCGACGGGTGGTCGTAGTCGAACTCGGCGAACAGCTTCTTCAGGTCGCGCAGGTAGTCGCCGAGTCGCTCGGGCGGGACGGCCGAGTCCTCCCAGCCCTCCCAGGTCTCCCGGTCGTCCGGCGGGCGCGCTGTCACTCCGAGGCCTGCCTCGCGGGCCTTGAGCATCTTCTGCTCGCGTGCCGGGTCGTCGGAGAAGGCCACGGTGGGCTCCTTCTCGGAGCGGCCCAGAGCGCGCAGCAGTGCGTGCGCCTGTTCGTCGACGTCTTCCTGGCTGTCGCCGGTGAACTGCAGCATCAGCCAGCTGTCGCCGTCCGGCAGGACGTCAAGGGATTCGAGGTAGGCGTGCTCCTCCCGCATGAGCTGTGCCATTCGGCCGTCGAGGGCCTCCAACTGGCCCGGCGAGCAGTGCTTCAGGAGCTCCGGTACGTCGTCGGCGGCGGTGCAGATGTCGTCGTAGCCGAGGACCAGCAGTGACTGGTAGGGCGGCACCGGCACCAGGTCGAGTTCGGCGCGCAGCACCGTCACCAGGGTGCCCTCGCTGCCGACCAGGGCCTTGGCCAGGTCGAAGCCGTTCTCCGGCAGCAGGGAGTCCAGGTTGTAGCCCGAGACCCGGCGCGGGATCTTGGGGTATCCCTGCCGGATGTCCGCCAGGTACTCGACGACGACGCGCTCCAGACCGGTGTGGATCTCGGCCCATCGGCCGCCCTCGGCGGCGATCCGCGCCCGTTCGGCCTCGGACGTCGCCCCGACCCACATGCGGGTGCCGTCGTAGGTGAGGATCTCCAGACGGCGCACGTTGTCCACGGTCTTGCCGTACGCCTGGGCCGACGCCCCGCACGAGTTGTTGCCGATCATGCCGCCCAGTGCGCAGTGGCTGTGCGTGGACGGCTTCGGCCCGAACTGCAGACGGTGCTGGGACAGCTGCCGGTTGAGCTCGTCCAGGACGATTCCGGGTTCGACCACACAGGTGCGCGCATCGGGGTCGACCGACACCAGCGCGTGGCAGTACTTGGTCCAGTCGATGACCACCGCCGTGTTGGTCGACTGTCCCGCGAGGCTCGTGCCCCCTCCCCTGGAGAGGACGGGGGCCCTGAACCGTGCGCACACCTCCACCGCCCGCACTCCGGCGTGCACGCTGCGTGGAACGACCACGCCCAGGGGCACCTGGCGGTAGTTGCTGCCGTCCGTGGCATACGCTCCCCTGCTGCCCGCGTCGAAGCGGACCTCTCCGTCGACCGCGTCACGCAGCGCGGCCTCCAGCTCCACCACGTCGACCGACTCGTGCGGCCCGCCGGTCGAACTGCGGGTTCCATGTCGCGATGTACGAGTCATCAGGAGGACCATCCCTTGGGCCTGCCCCGCACACGAGGCGAGATCATGCGTTGACGGGCTCTTTCAGCTGGTGCGCCCGATCTTGGGCGGGTACACGCGTCCATGGGGTCCGCCGCCTTCCTTCTCGCACGCTTGGGCCGGGAACTGAGGCCCTCAGAGGACCTCCGGCCCACGCGTACCCACCATTGCATTCTGCAATGATGATTTTCGGAGGGCATTTCAGCGAGATCCGGACCTCGCGGGCTGGTCCTCCCCGTGCGTCACCCAGTGGTCGCCGCAGCGGCCCGCTGCGGCCGGAGCGTCAGCAGACGTTCGGCGTGGTGTTCCTCGTGCAGGTCGATGCTGCGCGCCTCCAGGAGGTGACGCAGGCTGAGGACGCCCTCCACCTCGGCCTGCGGGCCGCGGCCGACGATGAGCAGGCGGGTGACGCCGTGCTCGGCCATACGGTTCGCCGTGGTCCGCAGGGTCTCGTCGGGATACGCGGTGACCGCGGGCGCGGCCAGCCGGCGCAGCGGCGTGGACTCGGACGGGTCGGCGTGGAGCAGCTGGGCGCGCGTGACCACGCCGACGAGGTCGCCGTCCTCGTCGAGGACCGGGTAGAGGCGCTGGGCCAGCAGCTGTTCCGGGTCCGCCGCCTCGTGCGCGGTGCGCAGCAGGGCGGTGGCCGAGCCCGACGTCTGGTCCGCGCGGAAGCTGACCGCTATCGCTGTCTCCAGCTGCCGGACGAGGTGGACTTCGAGCGGGTCGACGGAGTATTCGCGTGTCAGGTGCAGGCCGCGCCGGGCGAGCTTCTCGGTCAGCACTGATCTCTTGAGGAGCGTGACGGACAGCAGATACGCCGCGGAGGCAGTGATCACCATGGGTAGCAGGGCGTTGATCTCGTGGGTGAGTTCCAGGCAGAACAGAAGTAGACGAGCGCGGTGGCACCCAGCGCCAGCAGGCCGGCGACGATTCCGGAGACGACGCACAGGCCGTAGGCGGACGCGTCGATGTGTGCGGGGACGTGGGCACCCCCGAAAAGCGGCTCACCACCCAGGAGCGGGCCGCGGACCAGCGTCGCGGTGACGGCGGCGACGGCCACGGGCAGATAGGAACGCGGCCGCCACTCGAACAGCAGGAGTTCCACGGCCAGGAGGATGGAAGCCAGCGGCGCGTTGAAGGTGGCCGCCATGCCCGCCGCCGAACCGGCGACCAGCAGCGCCTTGCGTTCGTCGGTGGTGACCCGGAGGAACTGTGCCAGGAGCGAGCCGACCGCGCCGCCCGTCATGATGATGGGCCCCTCGGCGCCGAACGGGCCGCCCGTGCCGATGGAGATCGCAGCGGACGTCGGCTTGAGCACGGCGACCCGCGGCTGCACCCTGCTGCCCCCGACCAGGATCGACTCGATAGCCTCCGGCATGCCGTGGCCGCGGATCTTGTCCGAGCCGTACCGCGCCATGACTCCGATGACCAGCCCTCCGACCACCGGCATGACCAACAGCAGCCATCGGTGCGCCGTGTCGCCCGGCACCGCTTCGCCGAAGCCCGCGCGGCCGTGGAAGCTCAGGTTGGTGATCAGGGCGATGAGCTTGAGCAGCCCGACGGCCACCAACGCCGCGATCGCGCCGATCGGCACCGCCAGCGCGGTGATCGCCACGACACGGGGCGGGACGTGGAAGTCACCGAGGTGGGGGATCTTGACCGGCCCGTGCGGCCGTGGGGGCCCGGAAGGCGATGGCCGGGACGGGGCTTCTCGTCTGTCAGGGCGGGGCGAGGGCACAGTCGAAGTCTCCTGGGTGCGGTGGGTACGGGGGACAGGGGAATTGCTGCCACCGCTATGAGGGCATGGCCGGACTCAGACACGTGGGTCACGGGGAAGCACAGGCGGGCGCCGCACGCGGCAGCGAGGGGCGGGCGACGCTGCCCGCGAAGGGGGACGGAGTGGGCGGATCAGTGCCAGGGATGAATGCGGCCGTCGCTCTCGCGCGCGGGTGGATGCGCGTCGTCACGCATCCGCACAGAGCCGCGGCGTCAGTCGGACCAGGGACGGGCGGATCGCACCCGGCCGGGCCGCAGGATCCGGATGCGGTGTCCGAGGCACACCCGGCACTTGTTCTCGGTCAGCGGTGAAGGGACCTTGGAGCCCTTCCGGTAGTAGTCCGCGTGCGGGCGGCCCTGACGGTCGAGGGAGTGGCGGATCTCGTAGGAGCCCTCCCAGGCATGTCCACAGCGCAGGCACACGAACGAATAAGCTTCGTATATCGGTTCGGTCTTCAATGTCATCACGCCCTTGTCGCCGGAAACCGGCATGCCCGCGCGGTTCCGGCTTCGTCGCATTCACCCTAACATTGCACTGTGCAATGGTTGCAGGGGTGAAGGCGACGTACCGGATCGCAAGATCATCGGATGGAGAGGTGGACCGCACACCATGACGCGGCAGGATCCCGATCGGCCCCAGCCCCCCGGTGAACCGCCCTCCCGCGCGGATCTCGACCGGGAGGCGGAGGAGGTCACCCTCGCCGTCATGACGGCGTCCAGGCTGCTCGTCGCCGTGTCCGCCCGCGCCCTCGCGTCCACCGACGGCACTCTGACCTTGCCCCAGTTGCGCGCTTTGGTGGTGCTTGACACCTGCGGGCCCGTCAAGCTCGCCGCCATGGCCGCGACCCTGGGTGTCAATCCCTCCACCGCACTGCGGATGGTCGAACGCCTGGAGTCCGCCGGCCTCATCGACCGCAGGACCAACCCCGCCAACCGGCGCGAGGTGATCCTGAGCCTCACGCCCGCCGGAAGGGACCTGGTGGAGCGCGTCCTCGCACACCGGCGCACCGAGATCCGCGCTCTCGTGCAGCGGCTGCCCGCCGAAGCGCGTGCCGGGCTCGTGCCCGCCCTGAAGGCGCTCACCGAGGCGGCACACGAGATGGCAGTGGACCCGTTCGACGAGACGCGTCGCGTCGGCGGCCTCTTCGACGACCCGCTCAGCCCGGCCCCACCGGACGCCCCGCAGGGAGGGCGTCGTCGGCCGGCGGACAGAGCCTCCTGAACCTGGCGCGTGAAGTGCGCGCCCCCTGCGTGGACGGCCCGCCGCCCTCCCATCTCGGGCTCGAGGACCTGCTTGGGGCCCTCATGCCGTGGTCAGGGGCTGTGCGTGGGCGATGAGCAGGGCGACGTCGTCATGGTCAGCGGGCTTCCGGAGGCGCCACAGGAGCCGGTCGCAGGTCTCCTCCGCTGAGCGGAAGGGCTGCGAGAGCAGGTGCAGGAGATCGTCCAGGCGTTGCACGGACGCTCGCGGCCTCTTGCCGACGGCTACCCGTACCGCGAGCAGTACGTGCGCTCATCGGCGACATCGTCGCGGCCGTTCGCACCGCATGGCGGCGTCAGGAGACGGCAGCCTCGTCGACCGTGTCCCGAATCTCCAGGAGGTTGTCGACTCCGGTGATCTCGCAGAGCCGCTGAAGCTGTGGTGACGGTGCGACCACGCGCAGGGTCCCCGTTTGGTGGGTCAGGATCAGCAGGTTCAGCAGCGTCGAGTCGGCGAACGTGACGCCGGAGGCGTCCAGAATCACCTTCGGGTGCTTCTTCGCCGCGGTACCCAGTGCCTCGGCCAACGGCGTGATCGACTGCATGTCGTAGGAGCCGTGGGCCGCGACGACCCAGGACCCGCGCCATGCGTACTGATGCGGCGCAGGCACCGCCGAAACACGTTCAGCGGCCTGTTCCGGCACCAGCTTCCCGGCCGTGTCGCTCGTGAGCGTCGGCATGACGACCTCGTCCGAGGGCACCCTTGCACTCCTTCTGTGGCTCTCCCGCGAGGGAGCATGTCATTCGTTACCGGAAAAGTATGTCATGTATCTGCGTTCCTGCAACGCCGCCCCTTAAAATGCCTGCCATGGTTGGAGTGCCCGAATCTCACACCGGATGGACGTTCATCACCAGCCACGCGCGCGTACTGGCGGCCATCGCCGACAACCCGAACGTCCGAGTCCGTGACATCGCTGCCCGCTGCCGGCTCACGGAGCGCGCCGTCGCGCGGATCATCTCCGACCTCGAGCAGGACGGTTACCTCTCGCACACCCGGGACGGGCGCACGAACACCTACCGCATCGAACCGGACAAGGTGCTGCGTCACCCGGCCGAAGCCGGCCTGCCCGTGGCCTCCCTGCTGTCGCTGCTCGTCCAGGACGAGACCGAACGCGACAAGAAGGACGAGACGCCGAACGTGGCACCTCCCCCCCTCGGCCCACTTCTGACCCGCGTCGGCAGTGCGTTGCCGCGCCGGCCGGCAGCGCCGGCGGTCAGGCCGCTGAACAGGACAAACAGGAGCCTGGGCGGTCCACTAGCCGCTGCGCGGGACATTTTCAATGCACGACACGCCAGCGGCAGTGTGAAAGGGCGTCAGCCCGGTCCCCCGGGCGGCTTAATTGTGTGATCAAGTGACTTTCACTGAAGCATTTCTGATGGGTCGTCATGAGCGCGACGCACGGCTTTCGAACACCCGGTCGGCCCACTTCTGTCGCCCCTTCAGGAATTCCTGAGGTGGCGACAGAAATGGACATGAGTATGTTCGATCTTGGTCGGCGAATCAGCTGACATCCCTGAGAGATGGAGAAGTGGAATGCCTGAGAAAAGGAAAAGCGGAATGCGCGGGCGTACCGTTGTCGCGATCGCTCTGTCCGTGGGCATCGCAGTCCTGGCTGCAACCGGTGTGAACTACGCCTCGGCTTCCAGCTCCGTCCCGGAGTCCGCCCCGTCGGTGCAGAACGCCGACGCCTCCGCTCCCCTCGGAGGCGACGGCGGCGGCCAGACGAACTTCGACCACCGCAGGAACAACAATGACGATGGGCGGGTCTTCGTCAACGAGCGAACGTATTCGGCGGACCCGGGTGTGTGCACCGCTGTGATCAGCAGTCCCGCCACCAGCTTCAACGTACGGAACGAGAGCGACAAGACCATCGAATTCTTCACCGGGATCACCTGCGACAATGGCGCCGCCATCGCGACGATCGGGCCCCGGAACTCCAGCAGCGTCATCCCCGGCACGACGGTGTTCGACGGCGCCGTGGTGCCGTTCGCGCTGGTCGGCAGCTTCCGAGCAGTCGACAACAAGCACCACTGACCCCCTGCGGGGACCAAGGGCAGCGACCAGCCTGCCCATGTGGCACGTGGACCCCGGCCCGCCGCAAAACGGGCCGGGCCCGACCCCTCCGGGACGGTCAGTTGACGAACCGGTGGTGGCCCGGCGGCGCGAGGAACACCGCGCAGCCGTCCTCGGTTCGCTGCAACTGAGCGGCCCCGTGCGTGACTTCGTCGGCGTCACGGCGAAGGGGGATCCACACCTCGGCGGTCGTGTTGGCGGGAACGCCGAGGGAGAGACTGAACTTCTCGCCGTCCAGCGTCCAGCGCGTCGAGATCGGCCCGCGCACCGAGTTCAGGCGCCCCTGGGCCCGTTTGAGGCTACCGCCTGGCCGTGGGCGGACGAGGACCTTACGGTAGCCGGGCTCGCCCGGTGCGATGCCCGCGATGCTGGCGTACATCCACTCCCCCACACATCCGTAGGCGTAGTGGTTGAACGAGTTCATGCCCGCGTCCTGGAACGAGCCGTCGGGGCGGATGGAGTCCCAGCGTTCCCACATCGTCGTGGAGCCGCGGTCGATCGGGTAGCCCCAGCTGGGGAAGGAGCGTTGTTCGAGGAGCCGGTACGCGACGTCGACATGGCCGGTGTCGGTGAGGACCGGAAGCAGCCGGGGCGTGCCGAGGAATCCCGTCGACAGGTGCCAGTCCTTGCCGCGGATCAGGGAAACCAGCCGCTCGGCGGCCGGCTCTCGGTCCGTTTCGGCCAGCAGGTCCATGGACAGGGCGAGGACGTATGCGGTCTGCGTATCGCCCTTCACCCTCGCGGTCTTGTCCACGTAGGCGGCGCGGAAGGCGTCGCGTACGGCATGGAACAGCTCGGTGTACGGCTTGCTGTCCTTGCCCAGGGCCTGTGCCGTGCGTGCCACGAGGTCGGCCGCGTGGGCGAAGTAGGCGGTGGCGATGACGTCCTTGGGGGTCTCGTCCTGCACATTCAGCCAGTCGCCGTAGCCGGTGGCGGGACGCAGGTAGCCGGAGCTGTGGGCGCGCAGATGGTCGAGCCATCTCAGCATCGACGGCCACGACTCCTCGAGCACCCGCGTGTCTCCGTAGGCCTGGTAGAGGGCCCACGGCACGGTGACCCCGGCGTCTCCCCAGCCGGCCGTTCCTGACCCGGTGATCCGCGGGTTGGGCGCCACGTCCGGGAACGCCCCGTCGTCGGTCTGGGCCTCGCGCAGGTCCTGCAGCCACTTCGACAGGAAGCGCGCCGATTCCATGACGTACGTGGCGGTCGGTGCGAAGACGTTGATGTCGCCGGTCCAGCCGAGCCGTTCGTCCCGCGCGGGCGTGTCGGTCGGCACGGACAGGAAGTTGCCGCGCTGGCCCCAGGTGATGTTGCTGTGCAGCTGGTTGAGCATGGGCGCATCGGTGTCGAACTCCATGGTGAACGGGGCCGCCGTGTGCACGACGAGTCCCTTCACCGCGCTGCGGGGAGGTGCGCTGTCGCACCCGGTCACCTCGACGTAGCGGAACCCGTGGAAGGTGAAGCGGGGTTCGCAGGTTTCCGGGCCTGTGCCCTTGCAGACGTAGGTGTCGGTGGCGCGGGCCGTGCGCAGATTGGCCGTGTAGATCGTCCCGTCAGGGTTGAGCACCTCGGCGTGGCGGAGGCGGATGGTGGTCCCCGCCTCGCCGGACACGGTGAGCCGGACGGTGCCGACCATGTTCTGGCCGAAGTCGTACACGTACACGCCCGGTTTCGGCTCGGTCACCTCGCGGGCGGGCAAAATTCGTTCGACCCGGCAGGGCTCGTCGATCTGGGCGACCGGTTCGGCCGTGACGTCGTCGACGGCCTCGGCCGGTGCCCAGTGACCGTCGTCGAAGCCGGAGCGGGTCCAGCCCTCGGTCTCCAGGCGGGCGTCGTAGTCCTCGCCGGCCAGCAGGTCTGCTCTGGTGATGGGTCCGGTCGCGGCGCGCCAGCCGGTGCCGGAGGTCACGCGCTGCGTCGAGCCGTCCTGGTAGGTCACCTCCAACTGGGCCAGGAGGGCCGGGCGTTCGCCGTAGTGGTGCGGTCCCGCCCAGGCGATGTTGCCCGAGTACCAGCCCGCGGCCAGGGTGACACCGAGTGCGTTGGCGCCGGTCGAGAGCAGTTCGGTCACGTCGTACGTCTGGTACTGCACCCGCTTGGCGTAGTCCGTCCAGCCGGGTGCGAGCCGGTCCTCCCCGACGCGGCGACCGTTGATCCGGGGCTCGTACAGGCCGAGAGCCGTCGCGTAGAGGCGGGCTCGGGCGATCTTTCCGCGCTTGAGACGGAAGGTGTGGCGCAGTTGCGCCGCGGGGGCGTGGTCGGGGGTCACTTCGCCCCAGGGGCCGGCGCCCCATTCGGCCGCCTTCTTGGCGGCCGGCCAGGACGAGTGGTCGAAGGCGAGGGAGGTCCACTCTCCGGTCGGCTCCGTGTCCGTGGCCCTCCATCCGTCTCCTGTGGACACCAGGCGCCGTGATCCGTCGGTCAGGGTCAGTTCGAGCACGGCCAGCAGTCCTGCGGGCCCTTCCTCGGCGTTGGTCGCTTCGACGGCGAGAACGCCCGGACCCGTGCCGATGGACTCCGTGACGTCGATCAGGGCGGGGCGGCGCCACGCTTCGGAGTCGGAAGCCGCCTCGACGGAGGCGACCTGAGTGCCGTTCACGTGGGCCGTGTAGCCGTCGTCGGCGGTGAGGACCAGACGGGCACGGGTCACTCCGGCCGGAATGTCGACGAGGCCCCGGAACCAGCGCGTCGCCGCGGGCACGCTCTGCGTGGGGTCGCCCTCGGGGAACCAGATCCAGGACGCCCCGGTCAGGGCGGGTGCGTCGAGAAGCTCGCCGGGAGCGGTGATCCAGCGGGCCGACCAGTCCTCGAGGCCGGTCTCCCACCAGGACGGCTCGCTCCACGGGGAGGCCGTGCCCGAGGCGTCCCATACGCGGACCTGCCAGTGGTAGCGGGTGCGCGGCTCCAGAGCGGGTCCTGCATACGGCACGAGGGCCGACTCGGCGGAGGCGACCCGGCCGCTGTCCCAGACGTCGGGGTCCGCCAGTCGCGCCGCGGTCGTGGCCACTCGCACCTGGTAGGCACTCTGGGTTCTCGCGCCGGACAGGGGCCAGCTCAGCCGTGGTCGCGGCACGTCGATGCCGAGCGGATGTCTGGCGTACTCGACGGTGGGCGCGGTGACCCGCAGCCGCACCGTCCCGCCCGGCGCCTTCCCCGTCCCGCCCGCCGCGGCGGCACGGGCGCCCGCGGTGGTCAGGGCTGTGGCGACGGCGGCGACACCGGCCGTTCCCAGTACTTCTCTCCTGCTGATCACGTTCGTCTCCGTTTCTGCGGAGGTGAATCGTTTTAGGTGGAGGGGAACTTAGGGAGACCGCACCCTGACGTCAAGGGATGTGACACCGCGAGGGTGCTTGAATCCTTTCACCTCACGCGCGAGACGCCGCCACCTGGTGAGACATTCCGCTCAGGATCTGAGAAGAACGGCCGGACAGTCATACGTCGGCGGCCTGGCTACGAACCCCTTAGCGAGGCAGAGCATGCCAGCATTCGGCAGCGGAGGGGGTCCCCATGACGGGACAGCAGCTCCAGGAGGCGGGCAAGGGTCTGGTGGAGGAGGTCCGGCCCCGTGAAGCGCCGGCGGATCCCACCGACGTGTCCGGTGTCGCCGAGCGGCTGGCCGGGCTACTGGCTGAGGTCGCACACCTGGACGAGGTACCTCTCGACAGCCATTTCTTCGACGACCTCGGCGCCGACTCCCTGGTGATGGCGCACTTCTGCGCGCGGGTGAGGAAACGGCCGGACCTGCCGCCGGTGTCGATGCGCGACGTCTACCGGTATCCGACCGCCGGCCGGCTGGCGGCCGGACTGCTCGACGGCGCCCCGCGTCCATCCCGAATCGAAAAATCCGAAAGGCCTGCCCCGTCGGCGCACCCCATGGGGCGGGCACCGGCGCCGGAGCCGCCGACGGGCCGCCCCCGCCGTGTGCTCTGCGGCTCACTCCAGCTCCTGGCCTTCCTCGGCTATGCCTTTCTCCTCGGCGCCGTCGCCGCCCAGGGCTACGAATGGATCTCCGCACAGGCGAATCTGCTCGACGCCTACCTGCGCAGCGTCGTCTTCGGCGCCGTGCTGTTCGCCGTGCTGTGCGCCCTGCCCGTGGTCGCCAAATGGCTGCTCATCGGCCGGTTCACGCCACGGCGGTTCCGCGTCTGGAGCCTCACCTACTTCCGGTTCTGGCTGGTCAAGACACTGATCCGGTCGAGCCCGGTAGTTCTGTTCGTCGGATCGCCGCTCTACCCCCTCTTTCTCCGGGCCCTGGGCGCGCGCATCGGCAGAGGGGTGACGATCCTGGCGCGCGGTGTCCCCGTCTGCACCGACCTGCTGACGATCGGGGACGGCGCGCTCATCCGCAAGGACGCCCTGATCAGCTGCTACCGCGCGGCCGACGGTGTGATCGAGACAGGGCAGGTCACCGTGGGCCGCGACGCGGTCGTCAGCGAGGTGACGGTGCTGGACATCGGGACCCGGCTCGGCGATGGATCCCGGCTCGGGCACGCGTCCTCCCTGCACAGCGGCCAGGCGGTCCCCGACGGCGCGCACTGGCACGGCTCTCCGGCCCAGCCGGCGGACGCCGATTTCCCAGCGGTGGAGCCCGCCCGGTGCGGCACCGCACGACGAGCGGTCCACGGCGCCCTGCTCATGCTCACGATTCTCCTGGTGTACGTGCCGTTGGCCGTGGGCTGCCTGGACGTGCTGCTCTCCCGGATGCTGAAGGGATCCGCCGCGCTCGAGGGCGGTGGGGTGACGGTGCTCTACGTCGACCTGCTGGTGGTCACGGTCGTCGTCTTCTTCGGCGGCGTCATCGCCGCTCTCGCGATCCTGGCCACCGTCCCACGGCTGCTGGGCAGGTTCGTCCGGCCCGAACGTACCTACCCGCTCTTCGGCTTCCACCACACCGTGCACCGGACGATCGTCCTGATGACGAACAGGAAGTCCCTGACCCGTCTGTTCGGCGACAGCGCGTGCATCGTGCACTACCTGCGCTGGATCGGATACCGGCTCTCCCCCGTGGCGCAGACCGGCTCGAACTTCGGCACCCAGGTCAAGCACGAGAGCCCCTATCTGAGCAGGGTCGGCACCGGGACCATGGTCGCGGACGGGCTGTCCCTGATGAACGCCGAGTACTCCAGCACCTCCTTCCGGCTGTCGCCGACCGCGATCGGGGCGCACAACTTCCTCGGGAACCGGATCGCCTACCCGGCCGGCGGCAGGACCGGCGACAACTGCCTCCTCGCCACCAAGGTGGCGGTCCCTGTCAGCGGGCCGCTCCGGCACGACGTGGGGCTTCTCGGCTCTCCCTGCTTCGAGATCCCACGGTCGGTGGCACGGGACAGCACCTTCGACGAGCTGAAGGGCGGCGGCGGTCTGCGCCGCGGGCTCGCGGCCAAGAACCGGCACAACGCCGTCACCATGACGTGCCACCTGCTGACGGGCTGGCTGTACTTCTTCTGCGTCGTCCTGCTCTTCTCGCTCGCCGCGAGCCGGTATCCGGCCCACGGCACCGTGTCCCTCGCGCTCGCCAACGTCGTCGTCCTGCCGTTCACCTTGCTGTACTACGTCCTCGTCGAGCGGGCCGTCACGGCGGTGCACCCCCCGGAGCCGCTGTTCTGCTCGATCTACGACCGCCGGTTCTGGCGGCGCGAGCGGTACTGGAAGGTCCCGTCCGAGACATATCTGCACGTCCTGGACGGCACGCCGTTCAAGAGCCTCGTGTGGCGCCTGCTGGGGGTCCGGATCGGGGCGCGGGTCTTCGACGACGGATGCGCCCTGACGGAGCGCCGCATGGCCGCCATCGGGGACGACTGCACCCTCAACGCGGGCAGCGTCCTGCAGTGCCATTCCCAGGAGGACGGCACGTTCAAGTCGGACCGCAGCCGGCTCGGTGCCGGCTGCACTCTCGGCGTCGGGGCGTTCGTGCACTACGGCGTGACGGTCGGTGAGGGCGCCGTGCTGGCGGCGGACTCCTTCCTGATGAAGGGCGAGACGGTCCCCGAGCACACCCGCTGGGCGGGGAATCCGGCCCGCCCGGCACTCGACGAAAGCGGAGGTGCGCAGTGATGGCACCGACAGCGACGGGCGCCCGCGTCCCCGGACAGGACAGCCGGGCCGAGGGCCGGATCGACCGGGCCGAGGGCGGCTTCACGGTCCTGCCCCGCTGGGCGGCGGAGCCGGTGCCGGGCACCGGAGAGCAGGTCAGGAGCGTCCCCGGCGACGTGACGGCGGTTCTGCGTGTGCGGGCCCGTGAACTCGGCGTGCCGCTCAGCGCGATCCTTCTCGCGGCCCACGCGAAGGTGCTGGCCCTGCTCTCCGGCGATCCCGACGTGCGCAGCGGCTACCTGGCCCCGAACCGGACCGGGCCGCTGCCCTTCGCGTTGACGGTCGGCCCCGGCGACTGGCGCCGGCTGGTGCTGGACGCCCGGCGGGCCGAGGAGGCGGTGCTGTCGCACGGGACCGGCTCACCGTCCCCGACCGGGCCGGAAGCGGTGTTCGCACCCGTGGGGAACGAGGTCGACGTCCCGGCTGACGGCGGCGTGCTGCTCGGGGTCTCGGCGAGCGAGGTGAGCGGCAGGCTCGTGCTGCGCCTGCGCCACCGGACGGACCTGCTGGACGCGGACTGCGCCGCCCGCATCGGGGGTTACCACCTGGCGGCGCTGGAGGCGATCGCCACCAACCCCGACGCCCCTCATGACCGGCGCAGCCTGCTGTCCGAGGACGAACTCCGGTTCCAGCTCGACGGGATGGCGGGGCCGCGCCGCGAACTCCCGGACCGCCGTTTCCACGAACTGTTCGAGGAGCGAGTGCGACGGCATCCGGACGCCGTCGCCGTGGTCCACCGGAACCGGCGCTGGACGTACGCGGAGCTCAACACGCGGGCCAACCGGCTGGCGCGCGCCCTGCTGGCCGAGGGGCTCGGCCGCGAGGAGACGGTCGCCGTCGTGACCGAGCGCGACCTCCACTGGGCGGCCGGCGTGCTCGGCGTCCTCAAGGCCGGCGGCGTCTACCTGCCCGTCGACCCGGGGCATCCGCCAGGCCGCATCGCCACGATGCTCAGCCGCGCCGGCTGCTCGTACGTCCTCACCGAACCGGACAGCACCACACGGCTGGACCGGGCGCTCGAAGCGCTCCCGGGAACCCGGCGACTGCTCGTCCCGGACATCGCCGGCCGCGCCACCGACGGAACGGACCTCGGTCTGGACATACCGGCGGACCGGCTCGCGTACGTGTTCTTCACCTCGGGCTCCACCGGCGAGCCGAAGGGCGCGCTGTGCGAGCACGCCGGTCTGCTCAACCACCTCTACGCCAAGATCGACGACCTGGTCATCGGCGAGGGCACCGTGGTGGCGCAGACCGCCTCGCAGTGCTTCGACATCTCGCTGTGGCAGTTGCTGGCGGGGCTGCTGACGGGCGGGCGGACCCTGCTGGTCGAGCAGGAGGCCGTCCTGGACGCGGAGCGGTTCCTGGACAGGATCACCGAGGGCCGCGTCAACGTCCTCCAGGTGGTGCCGTCCTATCTCGACGTCATCCTGTCCGCGCTGGAGCGCGCCCCACGCGACCTGCCCGATCTGCGGTGCGTGTCCGTCACCGGCGAGGCGCTGCGCGGGGAGCTGGTCCAGCGGTGGTTCGCCACCGGTCCCGCCGTGCGGCTGGTCAACGCCTACGGGTTGACCGAGACGTCCGACGACACCAACCACGAGGTGATGGACCGGGCGCCCGCCACCGACCGGATCCCGCTCGGCCGGCCCATCGCCAACGTGTGCCAGTACGTCGTCGACGAGAACCTGCGCCCGGTTCCGCTCGGCGCCCCCGGCGCCATCGTCTTCTCCGGGGTGTGCGTCGGGCGCGGCTACGTCAACGACGCCGAACGCACCCGGCTCGCCTATCCGGCCGATCCCCACCGGCCCGGCAGGAGGCTGTTCCGTGGCGGCGACTTCGGCCGCTGGCGCCCCGACGGGAAGCTGGAGTTCCTCGGCCGCAAGGACGCGCAGGTGAAGATCCGCGGGTTCCGGGTCGAGATCGGCGAGGTCGAGAAGGCGCTGCTGCGGGTGCCCGGCGTCACCGACTGCGCGGTCGTGGTGACCGGCGCGGAGGCGTACGGCCGTCAGCTGGCCGCCTTCTGCACGGGCGAGGGCGCGGCGACCGCCGATCACCTGCGGGAGCGGCTCGCGGACCTGCTTCCCGCGTACATGGTTCCGGCGTTCTTCCACCGGCTGGACAGCCTGCCGCTCACCGCCAACGGCAAGACCGACCGCAAGGCGCTCACGGCCCTCGCCGAAGACCTCGGACCGGCCCGGGACTCCCGAGGCACCCCGCGGACACCGGCCGAACGGCGGCTCGCGGCGGAGTGGGCGACAGAACTCGGCATACCGCCCGGACGGATCCGCCGGGACGACAACTTCTTCGACCTAGGCGGCACCTCACTGACGGCGGTACGGCTCGCGGTCGCGCTGGACCGGGTGATCTCACCGCGTGACCTCGTCGGCCGCCCCGTACTGGCCGACCTGGCCCGCCTGATCGACGCCCGCAGCGGCGGAGGACCGTGACCATCACGAGGAGTACGAGAGGTAATCGACATGTTGTCGGCACTCTTCAGCAAGAACAGGGCCACCGCGGCGCCGGCCCCGGACGGGCTTCCGGTGCTCGACGCCAAGGGCACCTCGGACACCCTGGACGCGGCGGCCTGGGCGGCCGACCGACGGGACGGCTTGCGCGAACTCGTCGCCGAGCACGGGGCGCTCACCGTCCGCGGCCTCGGCCTGCGCACTCCGGCCGACGTCGAGTCGGTCCTCGGCCGGGTGGCCGAGCACCCCATGGCCGAACGCGAGGCGTTCGCTGCCCGCGACCGCCACGCGGAGGGCGTCTACTCGTCGTCGGCCTGGCCGCCCAACCAGCCCATGTGCATGCACCACGAACTCAGCTACGCCGTCCGGTGCCCCGGTCTGCTGATGTTCGCGTGCCTGGAGCCACCCGTCGAAGGCGGCGCCACCGCGGTGGCCGACGCGACCGCCGTGCTGCACGCGCTGCCCGCCGATCTCGTCGACCGTTTCGTCCGGGAGGGCTGGCTGCTCACCCGGGCCTACAACGACGGGATCGGCGCGAGCCTCGTTCAGTCCTTCGGTACCGCCGACCACGCAGGGGTCGAGGCCTACTGCCGTGCCCACGCGATCGACTGGTCCTGGCAGCCGGACGGTTCGCTGCGGACGCGCCAGCACCGGCACGCCGTCGTGCGGCACCCGGTCTCCGGCCGGTTCTGCTGGTTCAACCAGATCGCGTTCCTGAACGAGTGGACGATGGCGCCCGAGGTCAGGGAGTTCCTGGTCGAGGAGTACGGACCGGACGGACTGCCCTTCAACACTCGTTACGGCAACGGCGATCCGATGTCCCCGGACGTCGTCGAGCAGATCAACAAGACGTACGAGGCCCACACCGTACGCCGGTCCTGGCAGCGCGGGGACCTGATGCTCGTGGACAACGTCCGTTCCGCGCACAGCCGGGAGGCGTACCGGGGGCCGCGGAACGTCGTGGTGGCGATGGCCGACCCCGTACGTCCCGGCTTGCCCGGACCGCAGGTGGGGAGGGAAACGGCATGACCACCGTGCACACGCTCCCGCGGACCGCCCGGTCGGAGAGCCCGGCGGTGCCGCCCTTCGCGGTCATCCCCGGAAGCCAGGTCAAGCAGGTGCTCCAAGGCCGCGAGAAGGCCGTCGTGGAGGTCGTCGAGGCGACGTACCGTCTGCACGGCGCCGGCCGTACGGTCAACCCACCGTCCTTGTTCCTGCACTTCCCCGACCGGCCGAGGTCGCGGATCATCGCGCTGCCCGCCTCGCTCGGCGGCGAGGGCGGGGTCGACGGCCTGAAGTGGATCTCCAGCGTCCCCGCCAACGTGGCCTCGGGCATCCCCCGGGCTTCGGCCGTACTCATCCTCAACGACCCCATCACGGGCTACCCGTTCGCCTGCATGGAAAGCTCGATCATCAGCGCCGCCAGAACCGCGGCGTCCGCCGCTTCGGCGGCCGACCGGCTCAGCAGGGGACGGCCGCGCCCGGCCCGTCTGGGATTCGTCGGGGCGGGTCTGATCGCCCGCTACATCCACTCGTATCTGGAGGGCACCGGCTGGTCCTTCGACGCCATCGGTGTGCATGACCTGTCCGCCGACAGCGCGGCCGGCTTCCGCACCTACCTGGAGCAGTCCGGAGCCGTCGGACGCGTCACGGTGCACCGCAGCGCCGAGGACCTGATCCGCCTCAGCGACCTGATCGTCTTCGCCACGGTCGCCGACCGCCCGCACATCAGCGAGCCGTCATGGTTCCGGCACAACCCGGTGGTCCTGCACGTGTCGCTGCGCGACCTCTCGCCGCAGGTCCTGCTCGACGCCACCAACGTCGTCGACGACGTCGACCACTGTCTCAGGGCCGGGACCTCGCCGCACCTCACCGAACGCCTCACCGGCAGCCGCGACTTCCTGCTCGGCACCCTGGAGGACGTGATGGACGGCCGCGTCACGGTCCCCGCGGACCGTCCGGTGGTCTTCTCGCCGTTCGGCCTGGGCGTGCTCGACCTCGCGGTCGGCAGCTACGTGTACGACGAGGTGAGCCGATCCGGCGAACTGCACGTCATCGACCACTTCTTTCACGAACTGAGCCGGCACGGCTGAGGGCGGAGCCCGTCCCGCCTCCGGCTCTGTACGAGGAGAACATCGTGCCTGTCATATCCGTCCCCCACGCCTTCAACGAGGAGGACCTGTACGTCGACCTCGGGCCGATGACGGGACACCGGCTCTTCCTCAAGTGCGAGGGCTTCAACTTCGCCGGTTCGATCAAGCTGAAGGCCGCGACCGAGATGGTGGAGGCCGCCGAGCGGAGCGGGACCCTCAGGCGGGACTCGATCCTGGTCGAGTCCTCCTCCGGCAATCTCGGTGTGGCCCTGAGCATGATCGCGGCAAGCAAGGGCTACCGCTTCGTCTGCGTGACGGACTCCCGGTGCAACCTGGCCACCCGGCTGATGATGGAGGCCCTGGGCAGTCAGGTCCACGTCGTCTCCGACGAGCACGCCACCGGCGGGCTCCTCGGCGCACGGCTGGCGCACGTGCGCGGGCTGTGCGCGTCGGACGACCGCTATGTGTGGCTGAGTCAGTACACCAACCCCGACAACTGGAGGGCTCACTACTTCAGGACCGCCCCGGCCATCGCCCGCTGGTTCCCGCACCTGGACGTGCTGTTCATCGGCGTCGGCACGACCGGCACGCTGATGGGCTGCGCCCGCTGGTTCCGCTCCTGGCACCGGCCGGTGCGGATCGTCGCCGTCGACAGCGTCGGCTCCGCCATCTTCGGCGACCCGCCCGGTCGGCGAATGATCCCCGGGCTGGGCATGAGCGTCCGGCCTCCCCTGCTGGACGAGAGTTACGTCGACGAGGCGGTCCGTGTCGAGGAGGCCGATGCCATCCGTACCTGCCGGAGCCTGGCGAGGCAGGGCTTCCTGTTCGGCGGCTCGACCGGCACAGTCGTCAGCGGGGCGACGAGTTGGCTCGCCCGGCACGGGACACCGGGCATCACGCCCGTCGCGATCGCCCCGGACCTCGGTGAGCGCTATCTCGACACGATCTACCAGAGCAACTGGGTACAGGCCCTCTACGGCGGCGACGCGCTCGCCCCGTCGCAGGGTGAGGGGAGGGCGGATCCGCGTGCTGTGCCGGCGTCCTCCGACTGAGGGGGGGGCCGGGCCGTGTACCTCCTTCCGGTGAGAAACGCCCTGCGTCCCGAGCGGCTCACCCCCGGCGCCTGGGCCCGGCACCCTGAGCCACCTCGCCCCCGTCGGCCGCGGCTGTGGCTGGCGCGTGTGGAGGAGCTCAGCGGCGCCGTGGCCCCGCTCGCCGACGCGCTGCTGGACAGCGGGGAACGGGCACGGGCCGCGGCACTTCGCCGGGCGGCGGACCGGGACGGCTACCGGGTCGCCCATGTGTGCCTGCGTCTGCTCCTCGGTGCCTACCTAGGCGTCGCGCCGTCGGACGTGCCGCTGGTACGGCGGCCCTGCCCCGTGTGCCGGGCACCGCACGGCCGTCCCGACGTGCCCGGCGTGCCCCTGTGCTTCTCCGTCTCGCGCACCGCCGGGCTCTGCCTTCTCGCCTTCGCGGACACGGCGGTCGGCACGGACATCGAGCGGCTGCCCGGCCCCGACCTCGTCGCCGCCCTCACGCCGACGCTGCATCCCCGGGAGGCCGCCGAGCTGGCCGCGTGTCCGCCGGACCTGCGCCCCGCCGCCTTCGCCCGCGTGTGGACACGTAAGGAGGCCTATCTGAAAGGGCTCGGCACCGGACTCGGACGCGACCTCCGCTCCGACCACCTCGGCGCCACCCCGCACGGGCCTCGCCGGATGCCGGGCTGGGTGGTCGACGACGTGGCGGTGGGGATCGGGTGTGCGGCTGCCGTCGCGGTGGCCGAGAGGTGACGCGGAGGCAGCCGCACGGGAGCTCGGTGCGGTGCGGTGTGGGCGGGCCGGTGCGGCGACCACGTGCGATGCGGCGCCGTGAGCACGCCGATGCTGTGTGCGGGCCGCTGCGGTGAGCGGCCGTCTCGTCACGCGGACGGGTGTCCTTACGCGGGGACGGAGATGATGCCGATGGGTTCGGTGGTGGGGTACCGGGAGCCGCCGGCCGGTTCCACCGTGACACAGACGGCGGTGGCCCCCTTCATGCGCCCGTCCAGGACGCGCGCCTGACGCCCGCCCGCAGCGGACACCAGCCCGGCCGGCCAGTACCGCCCCGATTCGTCGTACCAGAGTTCGTAGACCTGGTCGTCGGTGAGCGGCGGCAGCCCGGAGGCGATGAACGCGGCCCGGCCCTCTGCCCGGGAGGCGACCACGCTGGCGGTCCCGCCCCCCGCGAGTTTCTCGGTGCTGATCGTGGCGTCGGAGGCGGCCAGGACACCGGCGACGTCCCGGTACCCGGCGCGGATCTCGGCTGACTGTTCACGCGCGGTGTCGGCCTCCGAGCTCTGCCACCAGGCGACACCTCCGAGGGCCACGACCCCCGCCACGGACGCGGCCAGCGCCAGCCTGAGACCACCTCGGAGGCGGCGCTGACGCCGGGACTCGACCACACCGGATCGGTCCTGACGCGCGGTGCGGATCTGGTCCATCACCCGGCGGCGCAGGTCCGCGGAGGGCGCGTTCGTCTCGGCCGCTCCCAGCGCCACGGCCGCCTCGGACAGCTGCTCGACCTCCCGACGGCACTGGGCACAACCGGCCAGGTGGTTCTCGAAGGCAGCTCTCTCACCGGCCGGCAGGGCGTGCAGCACGTACGCCCCGACATCGAGGTGGGAGTCGTCGGCGAGGTTCACGAGCCGGCCTCCAAACAGTCGTGCAGGCGCTGAAGTCCCTGACGCATGCGCGACTTGATGGTGCCCACCGGCGTCGAGAGAGCATCCGCGACCTCCGCGTACGTCAGTCCCTCGTAGTACGCCAGCACCAGGGGCAGCCTCAGCTCGCGGGCCAGCCGGGCCAGACAGCGGAAGACCACACGCTGCTCCTCCCGCACCTCGACCTCTTCGGCCACGGTGTCGAAGGACCGTTCCTGCTCCCGGACCGCAGCGCGCAGCTCACGGGCGCGGTCCGCGGAGACGGACCGTACCCGGTCCACCGCGCGGCGGTGCGCGAGGGTGAGCACCCAGGTTCGCGCGGCTCCGCGCGCCGGATGGAACCGGTCGGCGGTCCGCCACACCTCCACCATCACGTCCTGGGTCACCTCCTCCGCCTGGGCCTTGTCCCGCACCACGCGGCGGACCAGACCCATCACCGGGTCCGCCAGGGCGTCGTACACACCGGCAAAGGCTTGTTCGTCACCGTCGGCAGCACGGATGAGGAGCTGGTCCAGCCTGGGGTCGTCCGTGGAGCCGCTTCGCCGACCTCGCGCGTCACCTTCCCTCTGGGCTCCGTTTCCCCTGTCCATCGCGCCTCCTCGGCTCAGCTCGACACTGGCCCTCTTCGGCGGGAAGCGCATCCGGTCCGAAGCCGTGCGTCTGACAGATTCACCTGCCTGCCGCATCAGGCGGCCGCCGGAACAGCCGGGTGAGGCAATCTTTTCCCTATACCCGTGATTCGGAGCTGCGGCCGCGACGGATCGAGATCAACGAGGGCAGATTTCTCCGCTGTCGGCTCGACGCTGCTTTCTGCTGCTTATTTGGCATGTGCCGGCTTCTTGTCTTTCTGGTTCCCGAGGGCGTGGCCTGATGGTCGGCCGTGGGCCTTTGCTCGGCCTTTCCCGACTGCCGTGGCCGCGGCCTGCTCAGACTTGCGGGGAGTGGCGGCGAGGTGGGTGGCGGGCTTTGAGCTGCCGGAGGGCGGAGGAACGTTGCGCGTGGGAGCGGAATCGCTCAGCGGCTGAGCGGAGACGGAGGGGCCGCGCGGAGGCGGGGTCGCCGATGCGGAGGGCGTGTCGTCGTGGTGAGCCGGGGTGTCACGGGGTATGGACGGGGCGGCCGGATCAGGGGCGGCCGGGGCCGCTTCGCCTGGGGCGTCGTGGTGTGAGAAGCCGTCGGTGACAGCGAGGCCGGCGGCGACAAGGGCGGCCAGTGCAGCAGCCGCGCCACTCGTCCGGAGGCGGCCGCGGGCGGAGGCGGAGCGAGACACCCCCATGGAGAGACCGGGTGACGAGTTCCGGTGTGTGCTGTCGGACTGCTCCGCGGTTGTGGGAGGTATGACGCCGAGCGTGGGCCGGGTAGCGGATGCAGCACGGTCCGCGGTGCTCGTTCCGGCGAGACCGGTCAGGGCTCGGGCGCAGTCGCAGGCCGTCGGACGAGCCTGTTCTTCCAGGCTGGTCATGTCCCGCAGGAGGGTGGCGAAGCCTTCGGGCAGGAAGTCCGGGAGGGCGGGCCGGCGGTGCAGGCGGGCTATGGCGGCCTCCAAGGGGCCGCCATCGTATTCGAGTCGGCCGGTGAGGCATTCGAGGAGGACCAGGCCAAGGGCATAGATGTCGGCGGGCCGGCCTACAGGACGGCCCAGCACCTGTTCGGGGGAGAGATAGGCCGCCGTGCCGGTCAGGGTGCCCGTAGCGGTGCGGGTGGTGGTCGCATCCAGGAGCCGGGAGATGCCGAAGTCCGTCAGATGGGGGTGGGCAGAGGAGTCCAGGATGATGTTGGACGGTTTGACATCCCGATGGACGACCCCCGCCTCATGGGCGTGCGCGAGAGCATCGGCCAATGACGCGCCGAGCGCTGCCGCGGCCTCGCACGACAGGGGACCCTCGGCGATGCGAGATTTCAGGGTGTTCCCGTCGATCAGCTGCATGACCAGGAAGGCATCACCGTCATGGTGTCCGGCGTCAAAGGCGGTCACCAGTCCTGGATGCTGCAATCGGGCCAGTATCACGGCCTCGCTCTGGAAAACCTCCTCCGTGTCGAAGCCGGTACCGGTGCGGAAGACCTTCACAGCGACCGGCCGCCGCAGCCGCAGGTCGAAACCGCGGTACACGTCAGCCGCGCCACCCGAACCGATCAGCGCATCCAGACGGTAGCGGCCCGCCAGAATCCGGGCACAGCCTCGCAAAGCCCGGGCGCCCCGCATCTCGCGCATTCCCACTCGATCTCTCCACTCCGCACACTCGTACCGCTGCCACGCCCGTGGTCGACGGGCCGCCGAACGAGGTACCCACCCATCCGGCGCCTGCACAACGGGGTGAGACTTCACGGGCGGCGATCCGGTCGTGGTCCGTTGCGGAGCCGACCCGACGTCACTCGGCCGCTTCCCCCCGGCGGCGTGCCCGGGCCCGTTCACCTGCCCTTCGCGCCTTGTCGGTGAGGCGACTTCGCCCCCACGACACCAGGAGAGCCAGCGGAGTGACGAGCAGACTGATCAACAGTGCCGGAACCCAGTCCATGCCTTCGCCTCGGTAGCGCATGATCAACACGACGCAGGCATAGGCCAGTACAACGATCAGTGCGTTCTTCAAAGGTCTGGGCAGTGTCATGAGCCCTCAAGTGCCCTCCTTCCGTGGCGAAATGACGGAACCCCTTATCTCACTTCTCCCGGTGGGACCGGCGGCACCGCCGACGACAGAGCCGGCCGATGCGGGCCAGGTCCAGGGCGCTGCCTCTCGGCGGCCGGATCGGCGTCGGCGACCGTCCGGTGAACGTCATCGGCACAGCCGCCGATCGGCACGCCTCGGCACAGAACGCACCGTTCGGCCCGATGCTCTCAGCCCGGTCACCGGCCTCCTCCCGCTGGACATCAACAACCTTTCCCCTAGAGGTGCGGCCACGCGCCCCGGGGTGTCACAGCGACCCCTGGGGCACGTGGTGTGACCGGCCGGTCGTCGTGTCGTCGCCGCGGTGGCCCGGCTCGACGGTGTTGGGGATGTACCAGAGGAATTCGGGGCTCATTTCTCTCCGATCACGTCGCGGGCCGCGAGTACGTCGGCCTCCGTCGGGGGCGTCTTTCCGGTCGCCACATGCAGGTCCCCGTCCCGCAACCGGGCGGTCGCCCACACGCTGACCAGTCCGGTCAGTGCCAGGTAGCCGCAGGCCCACCAAGGGCTGCCCGCACCGACAGCCAGCAGAGCGGTCATGATCAGCGGGGTGACGCCGGACGCGAAGATGCCGGACACCTGGTAGACGAAGGACATGCCGGTGTACCGGACCGGGGTGGCGAAGAGCGCGGCGAACAGGGTGCCCTGGGCGCCGTAGAACCAGGTGTGCACGATCCCCAGCGTCACGACCAGCACTGTCGCGAAGGCCCAGGTCCCGCCGGTGCCGAAGATCCAGAACGCCGGAAAGACCGAGGCGGAGAACGCGGCCATGCCGGTGATGTAGACCCGGCGGGCCCCGCGCTGGTCGACCACCGCCCCGGAGACGGGTATCAGCACGGCCATCACCAGTGCCGCGGCGGTGACCGCGAGCAGCACCGGCGTACGGTCCAGTGCCAGCGTTCCGGTCGCGTATGTGATGGCGAAGACGGCCCAGGTGTTGAACGCGGCCCCCTCACCCCATCGGGCGAGCATCCCGAGCAGGACGTGCCGGCGTGCCTTCGGCACCCGCACCAGTTCCACCAGCGGCGCGGAGCGCGGCAGTTCCTGGAGGCGGCGTACGGCGCGGAAGGCCGGCGTCTCGTCGATCCTCAGCCGTACGGTCAGACCGACCACCACGAGCACCAGGCTGACGAGGAAGGCGATCCGCCACCCGTAGGCGAGGAACGCCTCGTCGCTGAGCGCGTCGCTCAGCAGCGCGAACACCCCTGTCCCCAGGGCCAGTCCGAGGGCCAGTCCGATCTGCGGGTAACTGCCGAACCGGCCCTTGCGGCCGGCGGGCCCGTACTCCACGGCCAGCAACACCGCCCCGGCCCATTCCCCGCCCAGCGCCACGCCCTGCGCGACCCGCAGGACCAGCAGCAGCGCGGGAGCGAGGAGGCCGACCTGTTGATAGGTGGGCAGCAGACCGATCAGGGCGGTGGAGACTCCCATCAGACCCATGGTGAAGGCCAGGGTGTGCTTGCGGCCGATCCGGTCTCCGATGTGCCCGAAGAGCAAGCCACCGACAGGGCGGGCGACGAAGCCCACGGCGAACGTCGCGAAGGACAGCATCGTGCCGACGGTGCCGTCGGACGTGGGGAAGAACAGCTTGTCGAAGACGAGCCCGGCGGCCGTGCTGTAGAGGAAGAAGTCGTACCACTCCACGGTGGTGCCGAGCAGGCTGGCGAGCACGACGGTCCTCAGCCGGTTCGGAGCGGAGGGGTCTTGTTCTTGCCGGTGGGCTCGGGACGTCTGCGCCGGTACGGGTGCGGTGCTCATCGCGGACCACCGCCGGTGCGGGCCGTCCGGCCGAGGACGCAGGCGGGGGCCGGACGGTCACCGGTCGTGGGCAGGGGGTGGTGCAGGGCATGGGTGGACATGTTGCTCCGGGTGGGGTGCGGAGGACGGCGCGCGGGCATGCCGACGCGGAGGGTCCGGTCGGTGGACACGTCGAGGCACGCAAAGGGCGCGTGGAAGGGAAGTGGCCGCCGGACTTGACCGGTGCGCGTGCTGCCGTGGGGGTGCGGACGCGCGGGAAGTCTGGCGCCCCGGTGGCCCTACGCCGTCAGGGGGCTCATGGGCTCTTGCTCGTCAGCCGCGACAGGTGGCGCTGGACTGACGGCACAGATCGACGTGCGGTCGTCCCACGAGGACGTCGGCGGCTGCGGTCATGCCAGGCATTGTGCGTGAGCCGCCGGGCCGATCTCAAGTACGACCCGACTCACGACGCGTTCCGGAAACACGTGTTCCAGGAAGTGGACGCCTGTTGGTACAGGGCTGCGGCTGCTGTAGAAATATGCCTCATGAATTCCGAGTCCTTGGTGCGACGCCTGGTCATCGACCTGTGCCGGCGCCCGGGCTCGTGTTGTCGCTGACCCCGCCTTTCTGACGCGCCCTGCCGTGCGGTGACGCCACCCGCACCCGGGCGAGTTCCCGCGCTCTCTCGCGGAGCGCGTTCCCCCCATCGTTCGGCATGACTCCCGCTCGGGGCCGGCCGCGCCTGTCCCACGGGCGGCAACGGCTCATGTCCCGGCGCCTCCTGGAGGACGCCCCATGTCCACAACACCCACTCTGCTCAAGCCCGTTGACCCGGCCGGACCACCCGAACCCCGCACGCCTGCGCGGGACGTGTGGACGCGCCTGCGCCCTGCCGTGCTGCCGTTCGGCTCGCTCCTGCTCTTCCTCGTCCTGTGGCAGCTGCTCGCGGTGAGCGGGACATGGAGCGAGACACTGGTTCCGCCGCCGTCCAAGGTGTGGCAGGCGTTCATCGAGGTCTCCACCACGCACGGCGGTGTACGGGGCTACAACGGCACCACGCTCGTCGAGCACCTGGGCATCAGCCTGCGGCGCATCGCGATCGGGGCCGGTCTCGGCATCGCCGCAGGGGTGGTCTTCGGACTTCTCATGGGCACCGTCACCTGGGTGCGCTCGCTGTTCGAGCCCTGGATCACGTTCCTGCGGACCCTGCCACCGCTGGCGTACTTCTCGCTGCTCGTCATCTGGCTGGGTATCAACGAGGAGCCGAAGGTCACGCTGCTGGCCGTGGCCGCCTTCCCGCCGGTGGCGGTGTCCACCACGACGGCCGTGGCGGCCGTGCCGAAAAGCCTGATCGAGGCCGCCCGTGCGCTCGGCGCGTCCCGCTGGGACGTCGTCAGGGACGTGGTCGTCCCGTCCGCCCTGCCGGAAACGCTCACCGGAGTCCGGCTGGCCGTGGGGGTGGCCTACTCCTCCCTGGTCGCCGCCGAGTTGGTCAACGGTCTGCCCGGGGTCGGCGGCATGGTCAAGGACGCCGCCAACTACAACAACACCCCCGTGGTGCTCGTCGGCATCATCTCCATCGGCGTCTCCGGCCTGATCATCGACGGCCTGCTGCTGCGGCTCGAACGCGCCGTCGTCCCGTGGCGCGGTCGCGCGTAGCCCCCCCTCTCCCCGCCTTTGCCCCTCTGCCCCTCTGCACAGAAACGGCTCCGCCATGTCCCGTGCCTCCCGAGGCCCGTCCCGCCGTCTCCTCATCTCCGGCGCCCTGGCCGCCGTGTCCGCGGCCGTCACCGGCTGCTCCTCCGGCAGTGCGGCGTCGGCGTCCGGCGGCTCCAAGCAGCTCCGCATCGGCTACTTCGCCTTCCCCAGCGGCGACTTGCTCGTGAAGAACAGAAAGCTGCTGGAGAAGGCGCTGCCGGACTACCGGATCACCTGGATCAAGTTCGACTCCGGCGCCGGCGTCAACCAGGCCTTCATCGGCAAGTCCCTCGACATCGCCGCGCTGGGCTCCAGCCCGTTCGCCCGTGGGGTGTCCGGCAGTTCGCCCATCCCCTACAAGGTCGCGTGGATCCTCGACGTCGCGGGCGAGAACGAGGCACTGGTCGCCCGCAAGGCAACCGGCATCACCGATGTCGCCGGGCTCAAGGGCAAGAAGATAGCCACTCCGTTCGCCTCCACCTCGCACTACAGCCTGCTCTCGGCGCTGAAGGAGGCCGGCCTCGGGCCGTCGGACGTCGAGCTCATCGACCTGCAGCCGCAGCCCCTCCTCGCCGCCTGGCAGCGGGGTGACATCGACGCCGCCTACGTCTGGCTGCCGACCCTGGACGAACTGCGCGGGTCCGGCACTCAGCTCACCAGCAGCAAGGAGATCGGGGCGGCGGGCAAGCCGACCCTCGACCTGGCTGTCGTGTCGGACGACCTGATCGCCAGGGACCCCGAGGCGATCGATGCCTGGCGCAAGGCGGAGGCCGAGGCACTGCGCCTGATCAAGGCCGACCCGGACGGCGCCGTCAAGGCTGTCGCGGCCGAGCTCGGCATCAGCGCGGCGGATGCCAGGGCGCAGCTCGTGCAGGGGGTCTTCCTCACCCCGGAGCAGGTGGTGTCTGCCGACTGGCTGGGCAAGGACGGCAGCCCGGGCAAGTTGCTCACCTATGTCACCGACACCGGCCGGTTCCTCGCCGACCAGAAGCAGATCGCGGCCGCGCCGTCCGAGGACCTCGTCCGCAAGTCGTTCTATCTCAAGGGGCTGCCCGATGTCCTCAAGTGAGACCACCGAGGCCACGGCGGGAGCGGACACCACGCGTGCCGGATCCGTCCGCCTCGATCATGTCACCCACCGGTACGGCCGGGGCGGCGAGACCTTCACCGCCGTGGGGCCGGTCGATCTGACCGTTCCGGCAGGGGAGTTCCTGGTCCTCGTGGGCGCCTCCGGCTGCGGCAAGAGCACGCTGCTGCGGCTGATCGCCGGGTTCGAGCGGCCCACGCTCGGCTCGGTGCGGGTGTCCGGCGCCGAGCCGCGGCCGGGCGAGGCGGCCGGCGTGGTGTTCCAGACGCCGCGGCTGTTCCCGTGGCGGACCGTGCGGGGCAACATCGACCTGGCGCTGCGGTACGCGGGTGCCGACCGCGCCCATTGGCCGCAGCGGCGCGCGGAGTTGCTGGCCCGGGTCGGTCTGGAGGGCACCGAGAAGCGGCGCACCTGGGAGATCTCCGGCGGCCAGCAGCAGCGGGTCGCCATCGCCCGGGCGCTCGCCGCCGAGAACCCGCTCCTCCTGCTCGACGAGCCGTTCGCGGCGCTGGACGCGCTGACCCGGGAGCGGCTCCAGGAGGACGTCCGCCGGATGACCGACCGGACCGGGCGGACGGCGGTGTTCGTGACGCACTCGGCGGACGAGGCGGTGTTCCTCGGCTCCCGCATCGTGGTGCTGACCAAGAGCCCAGGAACCGTGGCTCTGGACCTGCCGATCACCCTGCCGCGCGGCGACGTCGACGCCGAGGAGCTCCGCAACTCGCCCGAGTTCGCCGAGCTGCGCGCACAGGTGGCCCACGCGGTCAAAGCCGCGGCGGCGGACTGAACCCCCGTACAGGAGAGGACACACACGTGAGCATTCTCAGCGAGCGGCCCGCGGTGACGCGGTTGCCCCTCACCGAACTCGGCCCCCGCTTCGGCGCCGAGATCAGCGGCGTCGACCTCGGGCGGCTCGACGACGACCAGGTCCTGGCCGTGCGCGAAGCGCTCGTGGCGTACAAGGTGCTGTTCGTGCGCGGCCAGCACGGTCTCGACGACGCCGCGCAGATCGAGTTCGGCAGACGCCTCGGCGAGGTCACCGTCGGGCACCCGGTCCACGATTCGGGAGACGTCGCCCCCGAGGTGTACTCGCTGGACAGCCAGGACAACGGGTTCGCCGACGTGTGGCATACGGACGTGACCTTCGTACAGCGGCCGCCGGCGATCTCCGTCCTGCGGGCCGTGGTGCTGCCGCCCAACGGCGGCGACACCAACTGGGCCGACAGCCAACTCGCCTACGAGTCGCTGTCGCCGGGCCTGCGGGCCTACGTCGACACGCTGACCGCCGTGCACGACGGCAGCCGCGAGTTCGGCTACTACCTGGCCCAGCACCGGCAGGGCCGGGGCAACCTGTGGGACGGCGAGGTGGTCACCGAACTGAAGCCGGTCGAGCACCCGGTGGTGCGGGTGCATCCCGAGAGCGGCCGCAAGGGCCTGTTCGTGAACCCGGGCTTCACCTCGCGCATCGTGGGTGTCTCGGAACACGAGAGCCGGGGCGTCCTCGACATCTTGTACGCCCACCTCACCAAGCCCGAGCACGTCGTACGGCATCGCTGGCAGCCGGGTGACGTCGCGCTGTGGGACAACCGCAGCACGGCCCACTACGCCAACCGCGACTACGGTGACCGGCATCGCGTCATGCACCGCATCACGTTGCGCGGAGACACTCCGGTCGGCCCCGCCGCTTCCTGACCTTGCCGGGCGCCGCGCATCGCGTCGCCCGGCAGGACTGCCCCCGGTTCTGCCCCTGCGGACCTCCCCGCCCGGGATGCCGGTCGGGTAAGAGGGAAGGGCCCTTGTCGAACGAAGGGGAACCGCGTATGCGTGCCCAGGCAGAAGATCGCTCGAACGCTGACCGCGTCGGCGGACGCCCCGCGTCCCGGCCGACCGCCGCCCCGCCTCCGCTCATCGCGCTCCAGCGGGCCGCGGGGAACGCCGCGGTGGCCCGCGCCGTCCAGCGGGCACGGGACGAGCAGCATGCCGAAGGGCAGCAGAGCGGGCCCGAGGGGCGTGGCGCCGACGGGGCCGTGCCGGTGCAGCGGTCGCCCTCGGTGCGCGACGCCATCGACTCCCCCGGCCGCCCGCTGGAGCCCCGCATACTTCAGCGGGCCGAGCAGGCCTACGGCATGCCCTTCGGCCATGTGCGCGTACACGACGGCCCTGTCGCCCAGCGCTCGGCCGAGGACCTCGATGCCCTGGCCTACGCCTCCGGCTCCCACATCGTGCTCGGCGAGAAGCGCGTCAGTGACGAGGTGATGTACGAAGAGGTCGACCACGTGCGCCAGCAGGCCCTGGCGACGGTGTCGGGCACCGTCAACGGCCGAGGCGAGAAGGTCTCGCACCAGAACGATCCGTTCGAGAAGAGCGCCGGTTCCAACGGCCGGAAGGTGGCCCGGGGAGCCGCCCCCGACCTGTCGCTGCCCGGGGCCGCCGCACCCGGCGGGGTGGTGCAGCGCCACGTGGACGGGGACGTCCCCGTCCAGCGCGCGGACCGGCCCGGCCCCGCGACGGCGACGACCGAACCCCCGACCGCGGCCACGCCTCCGGCCATGGTCCGTCTGGCGCGGCTGATCGTCGGCGGCGACCAGGAGATCAGGAACAAGGACGTCCGGGCAGTCATCCACAAGCGGGTGCGCAGTGGCCCGTGGTTCACCGGCGAGGAGCTCCAGGCGATCAGGGCAGTGGAGTCCGAGGACCCCAAGTGGCTGAAGACCGTGGGCCTCTGCACCCACGCCGAAGCCGAGGCCTACATCAAGGCCGGCGATTTCCACAGCTGGCTCCAGCAGCCGGAGGGAAAGCGCCTGCTCGTGGTCACCCTGAGGTGGCAGCAGAACGTCGAGGATCGCGGCCAGGGCAAGCCACCGGCCAAGCCCACCCGGTCCGACTACCAGCTCGGCCTGCACATGGCCATGCACGCCGCCGAAACCCCGCAGTCCGAGAAGGGCGAGTTCAAGGAGGAGCGGAACGAGCAGATCTTCCAGACCTACATCAAGACCCTGCTCCCTCCCGGTATCAGCGATGACGTGCCGGACGCCGCCAAGCACAGGCAGCGCGTCGAGCGCGGCACCGAGCTGCTGACCAAGATCTTCCTGATCCTGAAGGAAGGACTGAAGGTCTTCAACCCGGAGGCGGGCATGCACGAGGACTTCAAGGACGACGTCGCCCACGCCCTCGCCTACGGCGGTCGCGTCAACATCCGTATCCCGCACCTGGCCGACGGCCAGCACGGCTACGAACTGCCCCAGTGGCTCCATATCACCAAGGGAGACCGGAAGTTCTGGGAGCCCAAGTCCACGCCGGAGAAGCCGGTGTACCGACGCGGGTTCGGCACGCACCACATGGACATCGACGAGAACAAGAAGGACGGGCCGCGGGGCGACTTCGTGGAGAAGGGCGAGATCGGGGCCACTGTGCAGAACTGGCTCGATCCCCACAGCCACCTCTACGGCCTGCCCGTGGCCGTCGGCGGCATGGGCAACAACGATTACCACGGCGACACCATCCTCCCGAACGAGTCGTACGGACATGTGTTCATGGGCTACAAGCCGCCGACCCGCAAGCGCGACGGGGCGCTGCAGGTCGGTATCGAGACCGCCGGGCCGGGTGGCAGGACCCCCGACGGTTACAAGCACGGCCTGACCAGCAGCGAGAAGAACAACAACCCCGTGAGCCACTTCGGCGGTCACAAGGACGACAAGCCCGGTGGCAAGGCCCCTCTCGCTTCGAGCCAGCGCCACGTCGACCTGGAGGAGTTCGGCGACTGGGTACAGAAGCTGAAAGACCTGGAGCAGGCCTGGAAGGCCGAGTTCGCCCAGGCGAAGACCCATGAGGAACGGGCTGCCCTGTACAGGGACCTCATCGGCAAGCGCAACGGCGTCGGCGCCTGACCCCGCCGGTGGAACGGACCGGCTCAGGCCGGGGCCAGGTCCGTGTGCAGCAGATGGTGGTCCGAGTAGGGGCCCGGATGCACTCGGTGCCGGAGCGGGACGATGCCACGCAGGAAGACGTAGTCGAACTTGCTCTGCCAGTCGGTGGTCGGCTGGCAGGTGCCGGTGGGCGAGGGGTGGCACTGGGGGTCTGCGTCCGCGGCCAGTGCCCATAGCCCCCTAAGCTCCGGGGCGTCCGGCACGGCGTTGAAGTCGCCGAGCACGATCGCGCGGTCGTGCCGGGCGACCTCCGCGGCGAGTACGCGGCTCTGGTCCGCGCGGACCGCCTCTTGGCGTCGTTGGGCGAGGTGTGTGTTGAAGACGCGGACGGGCCGGCCGCCCACGGTGGTGGTGACGGCCATGTACCCACGGTCCTCGGATCCGCCGTCGGGGTATTCCACCTCGACGGGGTCGGTCATGGGTGCCGCCGTGAGGATCGCCTGGCCGAAGCCTCCCGGGTTCCACGGGACTCCTCCGCAGCGGCCCCAGTTCCTGAGGACCGACCCGTACTCGACGTGGTACACCAGCCCGTGCAGGTTCCGCAGATAGTCCCGGATCCTCTCCACGTCACGGACGCACGCTTCCTGCAGGCCGATGACCTGGGGAGCGTACGCCGCGATCTCCGCTGCCCGATCGACGTTGCTCACCTCGCAGGGGTTGCAGATGTTCCACGTCATGACCCGGTTCGGTACGACATCCCGGGCGGCTTCGACCGGCGGTGACCCGGCGAAGAGGGAACCGCTCGGGGCACTGGGGCCGATGAGCACCACGCAGAGCACGGCCATGGCACCCGCGAGCAATCGCGTCCCCCTAGCGAGCACCATCGCCTCCCCGACATGGACGCACTCGGCATCTGACGTCTCCCTGCACGAGGTTATGGGACGGAGTCGCGAGCGACACACGTGATGTGCCGGATCTCATCGCCTTCGGGCGAAGCCGGCCGAGTCGGGGGGCGGCGGTCGTTGCTTGCGCCCGATGGATGAATTCGGTACGTGGATCGGTCTTCGAGGCGTGTCCGGTCTTTGGCCGTCGAGGGCCGGAGATAGGACGGGACGTGAGGCTGCCCTCACCTCGTGTCTTTCCACCGCCCCGCCCTCACCGTCGAAGGGGACTCCGTGACCGCTCCCGTCGTTCTCGACCACCGCGCCTCCGGGTACAGCCTGCGGCACGCCTACTGCCTCGCCCAGGCGTGTGCCCTGGCCTACAAGGACCAGGCCACCATCGAGCAGCAGGCCACGCAATGGGGCTTCGACCGGGTGCGTCACCACGAGACGCGGTTCACCCCGCCTTTCCCGCTCCAGGACACACAGGCGTACACGCTGGCCAGCGACCACATGATCATCACCGCGTTCCGGGGCACGGAACCGAATCAGATCAAGGACTGGCTGACCGACGGCACGACTCCGCCGCGGCGCGGTCCCGACGGTACGGGACGCGTCCACCACGGCTTCGCCGAGGCCCTGGACTCGATCTACCCGGACGTCATGGCCACCCTGGAGGAATGGCGGACCAACGGTCAGAGCGTGTGGTTCACCGGGCACAGCCTCGGCGGCGCGCTGGCGATGCTCGCCGGGGCGCGGATGTACCTGGAGGAGCCGCGGCTGGCGGCGGACGGTGTCTACACCTTCGGCCAGCCCCGCACCTGCGACCCGGCGCTGGCCGCCGCGTACGACAAGGGCTACAAGAACCGCATGTACCGCTTCGTCAACAACAACGACGTGGTGCCGCAGCTCCCCCCGGAGCCCGTCTACACGCACGTGAACGCCCTGCGGTACATCGACCCCCACGGCCGGATCCGCGAGTCCATGCCGCTGCTCGGCGGACTGGCCGACCGGGCGAGCGGACTGACCGCGGACCTCTTCGCGCCCGCCGGCGACGGTGTACGGGACCACTTCATCGACAACTACCTGAAGGTCCTGGAGAAGAACCTGGACTGACAGGTCGCCGTGGAGGAGCGGGTGGGCCGGCTCGCCGGCAGAGGGGCCTGGTGTTTTTCTCAGCCGGTGTGAAGGATCCGCCAGCGGTCGGGTTCCGCCGGGTCTCGGTCGACGACCTGGATCGGCGCCCGAGCCCATTGCCAGACGCTGATGCCGGGCGTGCGGGAGAACCGGATCTGTCCGCGGGTGCCCTCGACTGCGACGCGCGGCCAGGATTCGGCGGCGTGCGCCCGGTCCGCGCCGTGCGAACGCAGCAGGTCGGCGAGGACGGCGACCGTGTCGTAGCCCTCGAAGGCGACGAAGGAGGGCGCTTCGCCCAGCCGCCCGCGGAGGTCCTTCTCGACTCGCGCACCGAGAGGGCTGAGGCGCTCGGGCCGGTAGCGCAGGAACGGGACGCCGGCGCCGTCGCCGCCCAACTGCGTCGCCCATGAAGCGAGCTCCGGTTGTCCGGCGGGAGCACCGATCAGGACCTCGGCGAGGCGCTGGTCGCGGCGGACGGACCGGACGATCGGCACTGCCGGCTCGGGGTGGCCGACCAGAAGAAGCAGGACTGTGGCGCGCTTGTCGACGAGTTCGTCCCACACCGCGGTGGGGGTGAGCGCGCTCATGTCGAGTTCGATGACGGTGCCGCCGTGTGGAGCCAGGTGGTTCCGCAGAATACGGGTCCCGGTCGCCCAGTAGACACTCGCCTGGGCCGCTACGGCTATGCGGCTGTGCCCCGCGCCGAGGAGGTGGTCCGCGTAGACCCGCCAGCCGCGGGACTGGGGCGGGGAGAGGCGCGCGACCCAGTCCGTCGGCTCTTCGGTGAGCGCGTCGAGAACCGCTGACGAGCAGAGGAACGGCAGGCCGAGGGCGTCGGCCCTTTCGGCTGCGGCGCGCGCGACGACGCTGTGGTACTCCCCCGCCAGGGCCGCCACGTCCAGGCCGGCCAATTCGTCCACGGCAGCCGCGGCCCGCTGTGGGTCGGCCGCGGTGTCCCGGACCACCAGCTCGATCGGTCTCCCGACGATCCCGCCGGCGTCATTGGCCTCGCGAACGGCCAGCTCAAGGCCGGCGAGCAGGTGTCGGCCCGCCTCGACCCAGCCCGGGCTGGTCAGCGGAACGAGTGCGCCGATCCGGACGGATGCTCCGTCAGCCCGCTTTCCGCGAGGGGGTGGTGGTGGCGTGGTCATGGTGGACATTGCATCCACCTCCATCGCCCGCAGGCAACCGAATATTCGTTCTACAGCACCTCCCACGCACCCGAAATGTACCTCGGAGGTGGAATTTTAGGTAAGTGAGCCAATAGGGCGTCATATCACGGCACCCCCGAAAGCGGGTGTAACGCAGCGGCGAACCCCGGGCGCTGTAGTGATTAGAAATGGCCATCCTCGGCCGAATTCAGTCGTCGAGGGCCGGCCGGCGAATCAGCACAGCAGATGGGATCTCTCGTGAGCAACACCGGCCCTGCTTCCGGATACCAGTCGTACGACCCACCCCCGGCGCCCGACCACTCCGCGCGCAACCAAGCCACAGCACGGAGAACGGCCCTGACCATCTGCACGATCGCCGACATCGCGGCCGGCCTGCTGGGCCTGTGGATCGTGCTGTATCTGCTCGACGCCAACCAGTCGAATCCCTTCGTCGAGTTCGTGCAGGGAATGGCGGACTGGCTCTCCGGGTGGGCGCAGGACATTTTCACGATGGACACAGAAGGCCTACGTGTCGTCCTCAATTATGGTCTTCCGGCGGTCATCTATTTGCTGATCGGTCACGGCATCGCCGCGCGGATCAACCGGGCCTGACGACACGAGAACTGCACGGAAAAACCGCCTCGCATCCATTCCACGGGCCGGGTCCGTCGCCCTGCGGGACAGCAGTCCGGCAGGGCGACGCAGCGTGCGCCGATCCTCACTCGAAGAGCAAGTCGTGTCAGGCGCCGACGATACGGCGCACGTTGTCCACGGAGCCGCAGCCCGCCTTCAGCTGACGCTCCCGCTCTTCCATGAACGCCTCACCGAGTTCCTCCCGGCGGTCCATGGCGACGTTCTCGCGTGCCCCGTTGAGGATGGTGCGCTCCTCCTCGTCGGCGTGGTGGGTGACGGCCTCCACGAGTTCTTCCAGCTTCGTGTCCCACTCGTCGGAGCCGACCTCGTCGACCTCCAGGAGCTCCAGAAGCGCCTTGTTGCCCTCCTCGTGCTCCTCCTCGCCGTGCTCGACCTCGTCGTCGTCGATCTTCTTGTAGCGCTTGAGGGCGGGGTACACCTTCGCCTCTTCCGCGAGCGCGTGTGCGATCAGCAGATCGGCGAACTCCTGGAGAGCGGCTGCCCGATCGGCTTCGACGCTGCGCATCAGACGGAAGAGATCCTCCATCCTTCTGTGATCTCGGAGGATGAGTTCGACGACGTCACGTGTCTCGGCCATGGGCATCACTTCCGTACGAGGGAACCTTGCCGGATCCGAATACCCCGGCCCGCGAGGTTCAGTGATCCCGGTTCCGCCGTTCGGGGCGCCCTCTCAGTGATCGGCGAGCATGCCTTCCCGCAGCCGCGCGAGGGTGCGCGACAGCAGCCGGGAGACCTGCATCTGCGAGACGCCCAGCCGTTCACCGATCTGGGCCTGGGTGAGTTCCTCCACGAACCGCATGCGGATGATGTGCCGGTCCCGCTGGTCGAGGTCGGCTATCAGCGGGGCGAGGGCGTGGAAGTCCTCCACCAGCTCCAGAGCCTGGTCCTCGGCGCCGATGAAGTCCTGCAGCGCCGCTTCGCCCTCCTCGCTGCCGCTGATGGTGGCGTCCAGGGAGGAGGAGTTGTAGCCGTTCGCGGCGATGCGAGCCTCGCGCACCTCCTGCTCGGGAAGGCTCATCAGCTCCGCCAGCTCCTTCACCGTCGGCGTACGACCGAGACGGCTGCGCAGTTCCTCGGTGGCGCGCGCGAGCTGGACGCGGGCTTCCTGGAGCCGGCGGGGCACATGCACGGCCCAGGTGGTGTCGCGGAAGAAGCGCTTGATCTCACCCACGATGTAAGGGACGGCGAACGAGGTGAACTCGGCCTCGCGGGACAGGTCGAACCGGTCTATCGCCTTGATCAGGCCGATCATGCCGACCTGGACGATGTCCTCCATCTCCTCGGGTCCTCGGCTGCGGAACCGGCCGGCCGCGAAGCGGACCAGGGACATGTTCATCTCGATCAGCGTGTTCCGCGCGTACTGGTACTCCGGCGTGCCTTCCTCCAGCACCGCGAGCCGGTCGAAGAACTGCTTGGACAGTTCGCGGGCGTCCTTCGGCGCGACGTGTGAGGGATCGGCGACCTCCGGCAACGCGTGCGTCAGTGTCTCCGCTGCCGTTCCGTTCATGAGTGCCATGGCAAACCCCTCCCGCCGTCGAAGCCGATCGCCGCTGCCAGCATGATGCAGCAGGCGCCGCACGCGCGGATACCCCCTGATTCCGCTTCCATGCCTGCGCTTCGGACCAGGTCCGAGGCACGTCTTCGCGGAGCACCCGACGATGAAGATCCTGATCTTGGGCACCCGGTGGAGTGATCTTGCTGTCGGTCCCATGAGGAGGGGCATGTCGTGACCACACCTACGCTCCGTACGCCGCCCGCTCACCGTCGGCACCGGTTCGACCTCCGTGCGACCACCCTGTTCTTCGTCTTTCTGGGTGTGGTCGTGTGCGTCGTCGGATTCGCGGTGCGCATGCTGGCGGGCTCTGTCGAGCGTCGTCCCGCCTGGGTGTTCGTCCTGGCCGTCGTGGGCGTCGCGAGCCTCCTGGGCCTGCGGCGCCGGGTGCACGTGATGAGGGCGGCACGCCGGGCCGCGGCAGCGCTCGACGAGGCGGCGAGGGACGCGGCCGAAGAACTGGAGACCCTCACGATCCCGCGTCAGCGCGCGTGTGCCGACGTCGCCGGCGATTACGAGGCACTGACGCCGGAGGAGTTCGAGGAGGCGATCGCCGCCCTCTGCGAACGCGACGGCTGCTCCGCGGTCGACCTCGTGGGAGGGGCGGGGGACCTGGGCGCCGATGTCCTGGCCGTGGCTCCCGACGGGCGCCGGGTCGTCATCCAGTGCAAGCACTACGGCGACTCCCACCGGGTCGGCTCGCAGGACCTTCAGCGCTTCGGCGGCACGTGCTTCACCGTCCACGAGGCCGATGTGGCCGTGCTGGTCACCACGAGCCACTTCACCGCACCGGCGGTGGAGTACGCCGAGCAGTGCGGGATCGTGTGTGTGGACCGGGAAACCCTCCAGGCCTGGACCGACGGCACCGGTCCACAGCCGTGGCGGCAGCAGTGAGCGGCGCGTAAGCGCGAAAAGGGGGTCCGCCGACCCGGGCCCCTCTAGGAACGCCTGCGCGTCACCAGTGCGATGACCGTCCCGATGCCCGAGAACAACAACCCGATCCCACCGAAGATCAGCGGCAGCAGCCACAGTGAGGCGAATCCGTTGAGCCGGGCGTCCTCGGGAGTATCCGCGCGGTAGAGCACCTCGACCCGCTCTCCCACCTCGTACGAGGGCGGGTTGGTGCCCGCGGAGTCCTCGAACTTCCTGGGCGCCCCGTCCTTCGACGTGAACTCGATCACCGGGTGAGCCACGGGCTCGTCGTTCACCCGGCGCTTGCGGGACGAGCTGGTGTGGTCCGTCCGCCACTCCAGGGCCACCACCCGGCCCTGGGCACGCTCCGCCCCTGTCAGGTACGAGACGGACACTCCCGCGAGGATCAGGCCGACGACCACGAACAGCGCCCCGAACGCGATCAGCCCGAAGACGATCCACCGACGGGCGCCCACCCCACGCACCTGTACCTGCACCAGGTCCCTTTCAGTTGTCCGAAGCCAGGGGGACGTTACCCCAGATCGGTGACGCGCTGCTCAGGTGCGACCGGCCGCTCCGGGCCGGCGGCCGAGCCGGCGGCGGAGGGCCACCGTGAGTCTCACCGGTGCCACGCGCAGGACCAAGGCGCCCTTCGAGCCGCGTGGAAGCGGTTTGGCGTAGTAGGGGCGGCCGAGTCGGGAGAGGCGGAACCAGTGGGTGCCGGTCAGCCCCTTCGTGGGAGGGACGAGGATCCGGCGCTTCGGGTCGTCGGTGCGCAGGGTCAGCGTCCAGTGTCCCGGGGGAAGTTTTCCGACCGGCAGGCGGGCGGTGAAGCCGGTGTGGCCGCCGTGCTGTGCGTAGCGCAGAGGGACTTCACGCGCGGAGCCGGAGTCGTCCTCGGCGCGCAGGGTGGTGGGCGCGGGGTGGCGTGGGGGCTCCTCGGTCAGGCGTCCGGTGACGATGAGCGTGGCCGGTACGGAGGTGTCCCAGGCGATGCCGGTCACGTGGCACGGAGGCTCGTCCTCGGTCCGCCGGACGTCCAGGGAGAAGTTCCCGTGAGGGGTGAAGAAGGGGCGGGCGGTGGTGGGCTCGTGCCCGGAGCGGGAGGTGGTGACGACCTCTCGCTTCGGCGGGGTCGTTCGCTCGCCGTTCGGGTCGTTCAAAGTCTGCCGGAGCCTGACGGTCCGGCTGACTCCCCTGACGCGCACGTCCAGGTGGAGGTCCCATACGCCGGGGCCGAGGGGAGCGCCCGAGTCGACGGTGCCGAGGTCGATCTCGACGGTGAAGCCGCCTTCGTCGGCGGCCACGGGCACGGGGATGTCGGGGTGTTCGAACCCGCGCGGGCGCAGAAGCAGTCGGGTCGCGGCCTCGAGGGCGCCGACGGACTCGATGTGGGCGTGGCCGGTGAGGCGGAGGACGGAGCCGTCGCCCGTCCATGCCGCCTCGGCCAGCTCATGGCGGACCGGAAGCCGGTCGGTGACGTCGAAGCAGATGTCCGGGACCGCCTTCACGGGGTCCCGGAAGAAGGGGTGGCACCAGTAGACGCGGCCCTTGTCGACGAGGTTGCCGCGTGCCGCGTCCTCCTTGGCGTTGCGGACCACGGCCATGAGGTCCTCGTAGCGGTCCGCGCGCAGGAGGTGGACGATCAGCCGGTCCGGCGGGGCGAGCTGCTGGAAGACTCCGTCGGTCGCGTAGCTCTGCGCCCAGTGCCGGAACTGCGGGTAGAAGACCTCGCGTGCTCGCTGTTCGCTCTCCTTGGGCAGCAGGGCACGCAGAGGGCCGCACAGTTCCCACTCCACGTGGCGGCGCATGATCCGGTCCCGTCGCGGGCCGGGTTCCAGGTAGCGGGCGACCGTCTCGAAGCACAACCGGGTGCCGTCCATACGGTGGACGAGGTCGGCGGCGGTGAGGGTGAGGTTGTTGCCGTTCTGGCGGTTGCGTGAGTAGTAGCAGTCGTAGTCGGCGACCACGGAGATGCCGTCGGCGTTGAGGAAGGCCGCGGCGGTGAACGGCTTGTCCTCGCAGTTGCGGTACGGCGGGAACCGCAGCTCCAGCCGCTCGATCAGCGAGCGTCGAAACAGCTTCCAGCAGCCCAGGGTGCGGTAGGCGTGGGAGGAGAAGATGTCCGTCCGGGGCTGGTTGTGGGAGAAGACGGCCGTCGGTACGGCTCGGCCGCCCACGGACACCATCTTGCCGAGGACCACGTCGGTGTGGTTCTCGTCCGCCATGGCGACCATGCGGCGCAGGGCGTCCGGGCCCAGGTAGTCGTCGGAGTCGAGGAAGAAGACGTACTCGCCGCCGGCCATGTCCAAACCGGTGTTGCGTGGGCCGCCGGCTCCCCCGCTGTTGGGCTGGTGGACGACACGCAGGCTGGGACAGCCCTGTGCGAGGCGGTCCAGTTCCTGCGCGGTGCCGTCGGTCGAGCCGTCGTCGACCGCGATGATCTCGATCTTGTCCAGGCCGAGTGTCTGATCCATGACGGAGGTGACGCACTTCGTCAGTTCCGGCATGGAGTTGTACGCGGGGATGATCACGCTGACACGGGGCGGACTCGTACGGGACATGATGACTCCCGGGCCGTGGGACGGGGCGGGGCGCAGGGAGGCAGGCAGGTTCCTGACGCGCTCGTCTCCAAGGAGCTTCGGCGTGGTCCTGCCCGGCCGCCCCGTGTGAGGCGTCCTCATAGGCTGTTGGAGTGCGTGAACCGCCCGTTCGGGGGTGCTTCGGCCCTAGATGACGTCGTAGGTGAGGTGCGTCGCGGTCGAGGTCGAGGTCACGGTCCGCTGCACCAGCGTGCGCGGCGCTCCTCCGGTGAACAGCGGCGTTCCGGCGCCCAGCACGACGGGTGCGAGGTGCAGCGTCAGTACGTCGACCAGCCCGGCGGCGAGTGCCGAGCCGATCGTGGCCCCGCCGCCCATGAGGACGACGTCGAGGTCCTTGCCGCTGTCCGAGGACGCCGCCTCGGCGCGCTGTCGGGCCACGGTGACGGCGTCGGACAGACCGGTGGTGACGAACGTCCAGTCGAGGTCGGTGAGCCGTACCGACTCCGGCGGCGTGCTCGTCACGACGACGAACGCGGGTGTGCCGACCTCGCCGGCGCCGTAGCCGGTCGTGTCGTCCCAGCCGTCCGGACCGTCGACGATCTCGAAGAGCCGGCGCCCGAGGACGACGGCCCCCGAGCGGGCGGTGGCCTCGCGCAGGATCCGACGGTCCTCGGGGTCTGCGGAGAACGCCCAGGTGTGCAGGGCCTCGCCTCCGGTGCCCAGGCCGTTGTCCGGGCCGGGGTCGGGCCCGGTGACGAAGCCGTCGAGGGAGACCGAGATGTCAGCGATGATTCGAGTCATACCAGGGCAGACCCGATCCGCGGCCCGAATTCATCGCTCATCCGGTGCGCGATTACCGCTCCACGGCGCCTGGGCCTGCGCCCTCCCTGTGTGCGACGCCGGCGGCGTCGGCGAGGAGGCAGGGCCGAGCGCGCGGAAGACCTCACGGGCGATCTGGTGCGTCGCGGCCCGCGTGTGGTTTCCTGGCTCCATGACCGTGCTCGTGACCTGCCGCCATGTCGACCACGGGCGTGTCAACACCACGTGTTGTTCGGCCGCGAGCTGACGCCCCGCTCCGGCTTCTGACCCCGCGTTCTCCCCACCCCGGCACGCTGACCACTGCCCGCGGCCCCGAGACTCCTCGCGAGCGGTGACCTCTGACGGAGCCGTTTGGTCGTCTGCTCCGATCCCATCGAGCACCGGCGGCGGGCGACGTCGCGCACCGGGCCATCTCGGCACTCGGTGTCAGGTACGGGCGGGCTCGTCGGTGACGGGCGGTGAGGGGTCCCAGGTGAAGGGCGGGTCCGGGATCTCCCTACGTAGTACGGGGGCGACCTCGGCCTGGAAGAGCTGGAGGGACGCGCTGTGCTGGGCGTCCGTCAGGCCGTTCGCGTCCGCGTGCAGATGGAGCACGGTGTGCCCGAACCGTTCGTGGTAGCGGTGCACCTTCTCGATGACCTGCTGTGGGCTGCCGATCAGGGCGGAGCTGCGCTCGACGAAGTCCTCCAGCGTCTCGAAGACCACGGGCAGGCCGAACTGCTTCTGGAAGGCCAGTTGCGCCTCGAAGACCGGTCGGTACACCTTGCGGGCCTCCTGGGACGTGGGGGTCACGAGGAGGCCGGCTGTGCCGGCGCCGACCGCTATGGCGGCCGGGTCGTGGCCGTAGTGCTCCCAGCGCTCCCGGTAGTGTCGGATCAGCTCGGCGTACGGCTCGATGGGGTGGGTGACGTTCGCCGAGAACAGCGGGTCACCGTAGCGAGCGGCCAGGTCCACGGACTCCTTGCTGGTGGCGCTGCCGTGCCAGACCCGGATGGGCTGCTGGTAGGGCCGCGGCCACACCTCGGCGTCCGTCAGCTCGGGCCGGAAGCGGGTCTTGGCGGTGACCCTGTCCTGCCGCCAGATCTGCCGGAACACCTCATAGCTCTCCGCGTTGCGTTCCCACTGGTTCTCGGGCGTGACGTGGAACAGATCGCGCTGGGCGGCGCCGTTGCCCTTTCCGATGATCAGCTCCAGGCGGCCGCCGGAGAGGTGGTCGAGGGTGGCGTAGTCCTCGTAGGCGCGCACCGGATCCAGGAGACTGAGCGTGGTGACGGCGGTGAAGAGGCGGATGCGCCGGGTCAGTGCCGCTATATGGCTGAGCACGACGGTCGGCGAGGAGGAGATGAACGGCCGCTCGTGCCGCTCTCCCACGCCGAAGCCGTCGAAGCCGAGTTCCTCGGCGAGCAGAGCGTTGTCGAGGACCTCGCGGAAGCGATCGTGAGTCGATTTCCGCACACCGGTGACCGGGTCGGGCCGATGCACGATCAGGGTGATCGCGAGGAACTTCACGACGCCACCCGCTGCTCACCCTGTACGTCGTCGGGATGGGCGAGGCCGAGCTGGTGGCGGAGGGTCGGTCCCTCGTACTCGTGGCGGAAGACGCCCCGTTCCTGGAGCAGCGGGACGACCTTGTCGGCGAACGCGTCGAGGCCGCCCGGCGTGATGTGCGGGACGAGGATGAAGCCGTCACTGGCGTCGGCCTGCACCAATTCGTTGATGGTGCGGGCGATCGTCTCCGCCGAACCGATGAAGTTCTGCCGGTTGCCGGTCTCGATGACCAGGTCGCGGATCGACCAGTTGTTGGCCGCGGCGAGCTCACGCCACTCGCGGGCGGTGGTCAGCGGGTCGCGGTACATGCGGACCTGGGCGCGGCCCTTGGAGATGTGGTTGTCGCTGATGTCGGGGTCGATGTCGGGGAGCGGTCCGTCCGGGTCGTAGGAAGACAGATCCCGGTTCCAGACGAACTCCAGGTGCTTGATGGCGGTGGCGCCGCTGACCTGCTGGCGGCGCACCACCTTGGCCAGTTCTTCCGCCTCGGCGTCGGTGTCGGCGAGCGTGAAGGTGGCGGCGGGCAGGATCAGCAGTTGGTCATGGCGGCGACCGTACTGGGCGAGACGGTTCTTGACGTCCGTGTAGAAGGCCTGGCCCGCCTCCAGAGTGGCGTGCCGGCTGAAGATCGCGTCGGCCTCGGAGGCGGCGAACTCTCGGCCCTCCTCGGAGTCGCCCGCCTGGAAGACGACCGGGCGGCCCTGCGGGGAGCGCGGTACGTTGAAACGGCCGTGGATGTCGAAGTGCTGTCCGGTGTGGACGAAGGCGCCCGCCTTGGCGTCCCGCAGGAAGGTGCCGGTCTCCTGGTCGGCGAGGATCTCGTCGCCGTGCCAGGAGTCGAAGAGTTCGTTCGCCGTGGCCAGGAACTCCTTGGCGCGGGAGTAGCGCTCCTCCTGCGGCAGGAAGCCGCCGCGGCGGAAGTTCTCGCCGGTGAAGGCGTCCCAGGAGGTGACGACGTTCCAGGCGGAGCGGCCACCGGAGAGGTGGTCCAGGCTGGCGAACTGGCGGGCGACCTCGTAGGGCTCGTTGAAGGTGGAGTTGATGGTGCCGGTCAGGCCGAGATGCTCGGTGACGGCGGCGAGCGCGGCGAGGACGGTGAAGGTGTCCGGCCGGCCGACGACATCAAGGTCGTAGATCTTCCCGCCCTGTTCACGGAGCCTGAGCCCTTCGGCGAGGAACAGGAAGTCGAACTTGGCGCGTTCGGCGGTCCGCGCGAAGTGCGCGAAGGAGCTGAATTCGACATGGCTGCCGGCCTGTGGGTCGCTCCACACGGTGGTGTTGTTGACGCCGGGGAAGTGGGCTGCCAGGTGGATCTGCTTCAGCGGCTGGCTCATGGTGGTCGTCTCTCCGTCCGGCTCAGGTTGCGACATAGCGGTTGGCGGGGCGGGCCAGGCCCAGCAGCCCGCGCAGGGTGTCGGCCTCGTAGGTACGGCGGAAGGCGTCGCGGCGCTGGAGTTCGGGCACCAGGCCTTGTGTGATCGCCGGAAGGTCGTGGCCGAGGACGGCGGGACGCAGCCGGAAGCCCGTCAGGCCCGCGGTCTGCAACTCCTGGAGGTGATCGGCGAGTTGTGAGGGCGTACCGGTGAAGACCGGGGCGTCGCTCGTGTACGTCTGTCCCGCGAGGGCGTCGAGGCGCTCGCGGCGGGCCGTGGCTTTCGCCGGGTCGTCGTCCAGGAAGACCACGAGGTCGCCGAAGAGGTGCAGGGGTTCGCCCACGCGATCGGACGCCGTCCGCTCGCCGCGGATCTCCGCGACGATGGCACGGGCCTGGTCGGTGTCGTGCGGGGTGACGTAGCCGACGTCGGCTGCGCGGGCCACGAGCCGATAGGGAACGGTGTCGTGGGCCAGGGCACTGACGATCGGCTGGCCCTGAGGCGGCCGGGGCGTGATGGACGGACCCTTGACACTGAAGTGCCCGCCCTCGAAGTCGATGTAGTGCAGCTTGTCCCGGTCGATGAAGCGGCCGGTGGCGGCGTCCCGGATCTCCGCGTCGTCCTCCCAGCTGTCCCAGAGGCGGCGCACCACCTCGATGTAGTCGGCGGCCTCGTCGAAGAGGTCGGTCACCACCTGCCCTGCGGCGGGGCTGTCGTAGGCCTGGATGCGTGGGATGGTGCGGCGGCCGAAGTGCGCGGCCTCGTTCGGCCGGGCGGTGATCTGCACGCGCAGGCCGGCGCGGCCGGTACTGACATAGTCGAGGGTGGCGATCGCCTTGGAGATGTGGAACGGCTCCGTGTGGGTGGAGACCACCGTCGGCACCAGGCCTATGTGCCGGGTCAACGGTGCCACGCGGGAGGCGATGAGTACGGCGTCGAGGCGGCCGCGCACCTGGTCGGTGCGCTCGTCCGGGTCCAGCCAGTGGGAGGACTGCGGGCCGAGGCCGTCCTCGATGGTCACGAAGTCGAGCAGACCGCGCTCGGCCTCGGTGACCAGGTCGGCCCAGTACCGGGCGGTGAACAGGTGCCGCGGGCGGGCCACCGGCTCGCGCCAGGAGGCGGGATGCCAGCCCGTGCCCTCCAGGGCGACGGCAAGATGCAGGGAGGAAGAGGGGGGTGAGGACACGAGTCAGCGCCTTCCTGGAAGTCCGCAACGAGAACGCCGGCTCCTCCGGCCAGAGGGCGGCGGGGTGAGGGAACAGGTCAGCAGCAACAGAGCGCGCCGGCCACGCGCTGGAGGTCGATGTGGGGCCGGGAGTGGAGGTGGACGGCGTGGAACATGCGCGTCACGTCCGCCACCGCCGTGCGTCGGGTCGCACGCATCGGGGCCTCGCACATCTCGTCGTCCGTCACAACGCCTGCGTCTCGTGCGGTGTTCGCGGGCTGCGGACGAGCAGGATGGGTGAACGGCGGCGCAGGGTGAAGCCGATCGACTCGTACAGCCGGATCGCCTGGGTGTTGCCCGCGGCGGCGTGCAGGAACGGGATGTCGCCGCGGGCGCGGATGCCCGCTGCGACGGCACGCACGAGACGCGTGCCCAGACCGCGGCCGCGATGCTCCGGATCGGTGCAGACGGCACTGATCTCCGTCCAGCCAGGCGGCCGGATCCGCTCGCCGGCCATGGCGATCAGCCGGCCCCGGCGCCGGATGCCGAGATAAGTGCCCAGTTCGACGGTGCGTTTCAGAAAGGGGCCCGGTCTGGTGCGGGCGACCAGATCGAGGATCTCGGGGACGTCTTCGGGTCCGAGTCGTACCGCTTCCGGGGCGGGCTCGGCCTGTAGGGCGGTGCCGACGAGCTGGACTCCCAGTCCGCCGCCGACGACGTCCCATCCGGAAGGGACTTCGTCGACCGGCTTGATCCGTACGACGGTTCCGGGACCGACGAGCGTGCGCAGGTCGGCCCAGGCGACCGGGTCGGCCGGATCGGAGAGGGCGGCGAAGTCGTAGATGTAGTCCGGGTAGCGGGCGGCGCGGCCGTGCCGTTCGGCGAAGCGGGCGTGCGGACCGGCCAGTGCGGCCCAGACCGCGTTGTCCAGAGGGTGCGTGCTCGGGGTGGCCAGGGCTTCGCCACCACGAACGTCGATCGGTTGTGCCACGGAGGCGGAATCCTTAGAGGTCTGCATGGTGCCGCACCGGCCAGGACCTGGGAGACGGCAGCGCTTCGGGAGTCACTCCACCATGTGTAGCAGGCAGTTACGCGATAGATCATTGCAGGTGCATGAATTCGGGCCCACTATGGTGCCCGTTTCAGGGTGACCCTGCCGGGTGACACCGCGGTAATCCGGGCGCGGCGGGGTAAAGGGAGGTCGACCACCCCCCTGGAGAAGGAGCCGATGATGACCGACGACGCCTACCTGTTCCTGCTCGAGGACGCGTCCGTGCCGCTCGGCGTTGTTCCCGCCGCCGTCGGTGACCTGGCGTGCATGGAGACACCCGCGGTACGGGCGTGGCTGGACGCTCAGGGCAGTGCGCCGGACTCTCCGTGTCTGCGGTTGCTGCCTCCGGAGGAGACAGCGGCTGTCCCGGAAGGAGCGGAGCGGCTGCCTGTCCCGTTGAGCGATGAGGAGTTGATCCGGGTCCGTCACCTGATGGTGCCGGAGTCGCTCGCCGGCATCGAGGAGGAGCTGCTCACCTACCGTGACATCTCGGACGGCCGGGACGGCCTGATCGCACGCGCGCTGGCCGCCGGGGTGCCGCCGCACCGCATCGTCGAACTGACCGGGGAGGACCCCGCGACGGTGACGGCCGCGGCGGGAGGCTGAGCACGCGACAGCGTGTCCCAGCCGTCCGCGCGGCCTCACCGGCCGGGCCCGGGGTCCGGCCGGGCGGCCTGCTCGATGCCGGCGCGGGCCGCCTCCAGCTGGGCGGCGAAGGCGATGCCGAGGAAGAGCGCGACCGCGGTGAGGTTGGCCCACAGCAGCAGGGCGACGAAAGCGGTGAGCGGCCCGTACACGGCGCCGAAGGCGCCGCTCCGCTCGACGTACAGCGCGAGCAGCCAGGTGGCCGACACCCACAGCAGCAGGTGCACGGCCGAACCGAAAGCCAGCCAGGTGTAGCCGGGCTGGACGCGGCGGGGCGACCAGCGGAAGATCACGGCCGAGGCCACCCAGGCCAGCACCAGCCCCACCGGTACGTCGAGTACGCCCCACCACTGTGGGCCGCCGCTCTCCCAGCCGGCCGTTTCCGCCACCGCCTCGCCCACGGCCTCGCCTGCGACGAGGACGACGAACCCCGACACCAGCGGCAGACCGGCGGCGAGCGCGAGAAGGATCGCCCGCGCGTACTTGCGCGGGAAGGGACGGTCGCGCTCGATGCCGTAGATGCGGTTGGCGCCACGCTCGATCTGGCCCATGGCCGAGGCGAGGTTCAGCAACGCGAAACCCAGGCCCAGCCACAAGGCGAGCGTGCTCCACACGTCTCCGTGGGCGGTGCGCCGCGTCCCCTCGAAGGCGTCCTCGACGATGTCGGCGCTCGCGCCGGGCACGATCCGCCCGAGCGTGAGCTCGATGACCCGGCCCACACCTTCCGTGTGCACCGACGTGGCCAGCCCGACGAGCGCCACCGTGCACGGAACCAGCCCGAGCACCACCTGGAAGGCGAGAGCGCGTGCGTTGGTGAAACCGTCCGCGTAGCGGAACCGTACGAAGGAGTCGGTCAGCAGCCGCAGCCCCCCGTAGCGGCGCAGGGCGGTGAACGCCTCGTCTCCGGAGAGCTCCTCCCCGATCATGTCCCGGGTCTGTGGCACGTGGACGGCGGTACCCATGGCTGGACGCTCCTTGTCGCGGGAGTGCGCTCTGAACCGTGCTGACTTGATCCGGTTACCCCGTAGACCTCCTGTCCCCCCCTCCCCCCACGACATCGATCCCGGGGAATACCGGCCTTCGGGGGAATCTCGGAGCGGCTCGGCGGTCCGCGGCCCGGAGGGTGGTACGGGCATGAGATGGCCACGCCCCCCGAACCGCCCGCCTCGCCGCTCGGACACCCGAGCGGCGAGGCGTCGCGCGTGCCCGGATGGCTGCGGACCTCAGCCGCCTACGCCTGGCGGATCATCGCCGTCGGCATCGTCGTCCGCTTCGCCTTCTCCGTGCTCGGGCAGTTCCACCGGATCGCGGTCGCCGTCTTCTTCGGTCTCGTCATCGCCGCCGTGCTCCGCCCCGTGGCCGATGCCCTCGCCCGTTTCATGCCACGACCGCTCGCGGTCGCCGTCGCGCTCGTCGGCGGCATCGTCCTCGTCCTGGGCGCACTGGCCCTGGTGGGTGAGGCCGTGGCGGATCAGCGCAGCGGGTTGCAGCGAGAGTTCGTGGCGGGCATCGACCGGATCGAGCGTCAGCTCGAGAAGCCTCCCTTCAGGCTTCCCGCGGACGCCTTCGACGATCTGCAGAGCCGGATCGGCAAACTGCTCTCCAGCCATCGCTCCACTCTCATCAGTACGGCGCTCAGCGGCGCGAGCCGGCTGCTCGAGGTGCTGACCGTGCTCGCTCTGGCCCTGTTCTGCGCGGTGTTCTTCACCCACTCCGGCCAGAGGCAGTGGCAGTGGCTGTGCGAGCAGCTGCCCGAGGGGCCGCGGCACCGGGTCGCCGTCGCGGGGCAGGCCGCGTGGCAGACCTTCACGGGTTACACGCACGGCATCCTGCTCGTGGCGGCGACCAACGCCGTCCTCGTGGGGGTCGCACTGTTCGTCCTCGGGGTGCCGCTCGCCGTACCGCTGGCCCTCCTGGAGTTCGTCGCCGCCTTCATCCCTCTGATCGGCTCGCCGATCGCCCTCGTGATCGCGGCCGTCGTCGCCCTCGCGTCGAAGGGGCCGCTCGTCGCCCTGGTGGTCGTGGCGCTCATCGTGGTCATCGGCCAGATCGAAGGTCACCTCCTCCACCCCCTCGTGATGAGCTGGGCCGTCCGCCTGCACCCGGTGGTCGTGGCGCTCGCGGTGGTCGGCGGGGCCGTCGCGGCCGGGGTGATCGGCGCGGTGGTGGCCGTGCCCCTGGTCGCCGTCGTGTGGTCCGTCTACCAGGCATTGCGCCTCCCGGCGGGCGCCCCACCATGAGCGGGGCGGCGAACGCCGACGGGGTGCCGGTGCGCGCCGCCCGTGGGTGGGGCACATTGCGGGAGGTGGCCCGCGTTGTCATGCGGGTTACTACAGGCCGCGGGCGGTGATGTCGCCGTACTCGGTGGTCGCGTGGATGGCCAGGGCGGCGTCGGCGCCGTCGGCGTTCTTGAGCGTGTTGTCGATGCGGCCGTAGGAAGTGCCGGCGTCCAGGGAGGCGGAGACTCCGGGTGCGGCGCCGACCGAGATGTCGCCGTGCTGCGTGCGCAGCGTGAGCGTGCCGCGCACGGCCGCGGTGACCTGGAGGTCGCCCTTTTGGGTGCTGAGCTCGCCGGGACCGTTCAGACGGCCGACCGTGATGTCGCCGGCCTGGAGGGTGAGGCGGGCGCTGTCGGTCTCGTCGAGCTTGACCGTGGCCCGCGCGCCCTCGAAGGCGACGTCGCCGAGGCGCCCCACGCCGCGGAGTTCGGCGTCGGCCGCCTTCGCCTCGATGCGGGAGCCGGTGGGCAGCTGCACGGTGACCTCGACGGATCCGGGGTGGCCGAGGATCCGGTCCTTCGCCGCCGGGGCCTCGATCCGCAGAACGCCGTCGTCACAGGCGACCTCGATCTGTTCGGCCGCCTTCAGGTCGCGGCTCTTGCCGGCGTCCGCGGGCAGGATCTCGACCGTGGTGTCGGTCCGGTCGGCGGCGATGAACCGGATGCGTCCGGCGGGGATGTCGAGGACGGCGGAGACCTGGGTGGGGGTGTCGAACTTCTGCATCGTGCGCTCCTTCGATCCGTTGTCTCTGGTGTTTCTGACGAGAGAAACGCTACGTTGCATTCAAATATCCGGCAACAGATTCTTTGCATCCCGTCACCATTTATGCAGCTCAGACCACTGAAATCATTGCAATGAGCTTGAATCTAACGCAACGCCCCTGAATCAAGCCGTTGCAATGGTTTGAGAATGAACGCTATGGTGCAGACACCACGGACCACGAAGGAGACCCGCGATGCCGGGAGGCAGACTCACCCAGCAGGAGCGCCAGCAGATCGCTTTGGGACTGGCCGACGGCCTCGCCTACGCGGAGATCGCCAGGCGCCTCGACCGCCCGACCTCGACGATCACGCGCGAGGTGATGCGCAACGGCGGTCCCGCCACCTACCGCGCCGACCTCGCCCACCGCGCCACCGAACGCCGCACCCATCGACGCAGACAGACCGCTCCCCGGGGACCGGAGGCGCCCCCGCAGGCCCATGGACGCGATGCCGAGGCGGTCCGCGAGTACGAGGAGGCGTTCACCACCCTCCTCATGCAACAGGGCCTGCCCAAGATGATGTCCCGGGTGCTGACCTGCCTTTACACCAACGACGCCGGCAGCCTCACCGCGTCCGGACTCGCCCGGCACCTCCAGGTCAGCCCGGCGTCCATCTCCAAGGCGGTCACGCTCCTCGAAAGCCAGGGCCTCATCCGCCGGGAGCGCGACGAAGGCCGCCGCGAGCGCTACGTCGTCGACAGCGACGTCTTCTACCAGGGCATGATCGCCAGCGCCCGGGCCCATGCCCAGCTCGCCGAGACCGCACGGCGGGGCGTCGGCCTCCTCGGCCCCGACACCCCGGCCGCCGTCCGCCTCGAGAACATCGCCCGCTTCGTCGACTTCGTCGGCGAGAGCATCACCCGCGCCGCGGAACAGGCCCGCGACGTCCTCCACACAAAAGCCGAGCCGTCCTGAGAGAGGTATCCGCACCATGGAACAGCGCGTCGCCCCGCTCGACGACCCGGTGGGCGCGTCACTCGGTGGGCACCACGCTCACCTCACCCGCCGAGCCGGACGGGCGGCGACCTACCTGCCCGGCGTCGCGACTTTCTGCGCGGTGGCCGCCGGCCCCGATCCGGAGGCCTGGGCCGACCTGGCAAGTCTCCTCGGCCCGGGCGAGTTCGCCGACATGTTCAGCTGCCCCGCGCCCCCTCCCCCCGGCTGGGAACCGGTCTTCACCCTCGAAGGCCGCCAGATGATCTGGCCCGGCGACAGCCGCCCCGGCCACCCGCACGCCCGGACCACCGCCGGTGTCGTCGAACTGGGCGCCGCCGACGTGCCGGAGATGCTCGACCTCGTCGCACGCACCCGACCGGGACCGTTCCTGCCACGCACCCACGAACTCGGCACATACCTCGGCATACGCCACAACGGCAGACTCGTGGCCATGGCCGGCGAACGACTCCGCCCTCCGGGATGGACCGAGATCAGCGCCGTCTGCACCGCACCCGAAGCACGCGGCCAAGGCCACGCCGCACACCTCATCACAGCAGTCGCGACACGCGTCCTGGCCCGGAACGAACGTCCCTTCCTGCACGTGGCCGAAGCCAACACCGGCGGGATCGCCCTCTACGAACGGCTCGGCTTCACCACCCGCAAACACGTCACCTTCCGCGGATACCGCGTCCCCTGACAGCCGACGGCGCAGCGTGGTCAGCCCGGCCCGTCGTGGGGTGAGCCAACCGTGACGGCGGTGGTGCGGCCGTCCGGGGTGATGCGCAGGACCGCGATCGCCTTGTCCGGCCTCGGGACTGGTGGGCTCTCGTATTCAGCTGTCGCGAGTTCGCCGAGGAGTCCAACCGGCTCGTGACAATGCGTGATCGCGAGCGGCGTACGGTTCCAGGGCCGGTTGCTCTCCTTCATCGACCACGCCCAGGGACCTTCGACTCGACGAGGTCGAAGCTCGGCACGCCAGGTGGTCATCCTGCTGGACCCCGAGTGAGGTCGCGCAGCAGCTGGCCGGGATCAGCACGCCTTGGTAGTGGCCGCGGGCTGGGCGCTGGACCCCTGTGAACAAACCCCCATCTGGGCAGCGGCGTCCGGCACGCACGCTCGCGGGTTGCCGAGAAGCCCCGGTCGACCGGCTTGGTCCCCGGTCCGGGATCGTGGTTGCCGACCAGATCACTCCGTTATGGGCAGGCACTCGGCGAGCAGGTCGACGACCTCCCGCCAAGCTCGCTGCGCGTGCTGCGGGTGGTAGCCGACGCCGGGGAGCACGATGTGGTCGACCGGTGGGTGATGGAAGGCGTGCAAGGCGCCGCCGTAGACCACGAGGCGCCAGTCGACGCCCGCAGCCTGCATTTCGGCGGTGAATGCGTCCCGTTGCGCGGGCGGCATGATCGGGTCTTCCGACCCGACCCCGGCCCACACCGGGCAGTGAATGCGCGCCGCCTCGCCTGGTCGGCCCGTGGTCAGTCCGTTGACTGTCGCGATCGCGCGCAGGTTGACGCCGTCGCGCCCGAGTTCCAGCGCGATTGCGCCTCCGGTGCCGTAGCCGACGGCGGCGATCCGGTCGGGGTCGGCCCGCGGCTCGGCGCGGAGCACGTTGAGCGCCGCGTGGCCGATGCCTCGCATCCGGTCGGGGTCGGCGAGCAGCGGCATGCAACGGGCCAGCATCTCCTCAGGGGCGCCCAAATAGCGTCCTCCGTGGAGGTCGAAGGCCAGGGCCACGTATCCCAGTTCGGCGAGCGCATCGGCCCGGCGGCGCTCGACGTCGCTGAGCCCCACCCCCTCGGGCCCGACCAGGACCGCGGGCCGGCGGTCGACACCGGCCGGGAGCGCGAGGTGCCCGATCGTCGTCAGGCCGTCGGCCGCGTATTCGATCGTGCGCGTTGTAACCGTCGTCATGAGCCTGGACTGTAGTGATCGTCGAGCCGGGTCGGGCCGGTGTTCTGCCGCTGGCAGAAGACAGGCCTCTGGCGTATTCCGGAACCACCCCGTCAGCGGTGCAGCTCAGAGCCTGGGAACAAACGGCCGTCCGCCCGAAGGGCGGGCGCACCGGACGCCGCTGCTCGCAGCCGGGGTTGGCTCCATATCCCGCCTGTCTCTCTGATGAGGCGGCTGGTGGTCTTGCCAGGGATGAAAGTCAGCTGCTCACGGCCATCCGCGGTGAGACCGACAGGGGCTGGCGCCGAATCGAAGCCGTGCTCCTTCAGCGCAAGGAGATAGGCATGCAGGGCGCGCGTTGCGCGGTGCCGGTCGCTCCACCAACTCCCCCGGCGGAAGACCGCCCCCGCGTTCCCCATCCCGCCGACCCGCGCGAGTGAGCCGGACGACTCGGGCAGACGGCACCGGGAACACCGGCCCGGGTCGCTGGGCGAACACCCGATGGACTGTGCGCCCTGCGAGGCCCCGGACGGGCATCCGCTGCTGGCCGGCCTGCCCCGCTTCCACCAGCGGGGACCGGGGGAGATGCTGCTGGAGGAGGCCTACGACTGGACGCGGGAGCTGACCGACGACGAGTGCATGCACCGCCACCTGGTCGGTATCGACGTCAA